>NZ_JBEOWM010000046.1:0-48315 GCF_040296045.1 Streptomyces sp. NPDC002490
CGCCCGTGGTTGCGGGCGGGGCGCCCGTTTTTCTTTTGACCCCCCCCCACAAAATATTTTTGTTTGTGGGGGTGGGCCCGCGTCGGCATCCCCCCGCCCCCCCACGACTTTTTTGCGTTCACGGCCGTGTGCTGCCCGAGCCGTCCGTGGGGATCCTGTGGTGGAGAATCCCCACGGACGGCCGTGCGTCAGAGGCGGCCGGCGGCCTTGAGGGCCAGATAGGCGTCCGCCACGGCGGGGGCCAGGTCCTCCGGAGTGGTGTCGACGACGGTGACGCCGTGACGGCGGAGCAGATCGGCGGTGTGCTGCCGCTCGGTCCGGGTGCGGGCGGCGGCAGCGGCTCCGTACACCGCTTCCACCGTGCCGCGGGCCGTGGCCATGGCGGCGAGGCGGGGGTCGGCGACGGCAGCGACCAGCACCGTGTGGCGTTGGGTGAGCCGGGGGAGGACCGGGAGCAGGCCCTCCTCGACGGGGGTCGCGTCCAGGCCGGTGAACAGCACGATCAGGGAGCGACGGGGGGCGGCCCTCACCGCGGTGGCCACCAGGCCGCGGGCGTCCGTCTCGACGAGCTCCGGCTCCACGGTGGCCATGGCGTTGACCAGGGCCGGTAGCAGCTGCCCGGCCGTCTTGCCCTGGACGAGGGCGCGGGGCCGGCGGTCATGGGCGAGGAGGTCGACGCGGTCGCCGGCCCGGGAGGCCAGGGCGGCGAGGAGGAGCGCCGCGTCCATGGCGGCGTCCAGTCGGGGCGCGTCGCCCACCCGGCCCGCGGAGGTGCGGCCGGTGTCGAGGACCAGCAGGACGTGACGGTCGCGTTCCGGGCGCCAGGTGCGCACTGCGACCGAAGAGGTGCGCGCGGTCGCGCGCCAGTCGATCGAGCGGGTGTCGTCACCGGGGACGTACTCGCGGAGGCTGTCGAACTCGGTGCCTTCGCCGCGGGTGAGCACACTGGTGCGGCCGTCCAACTCGCGGAGCCTCGCCAGTTTGGACGGGAGGTGCTTGCGGCTGTGGAACGGGGGCAGGACGCGCACCGTCCACGGCACCCGGTGGGAGCCCTGGCGGGCGAACAGACCGAGGGGGCCGTAGGAGCGGAGGGTGACCCGGTCCGCGTGGCGGTCGCCGCGGCGGGTGGGCAGCAGTCGGGTGGTGATGCGGCGGCGTTCGCCCGCGGGCACGGTCATCCGGTGCCGGGAGGCCTCCGCCTCCGTGCCGGGCGTCCACGCGCTGGGGGGCCAGGCGTCGCGGAGCCGGGCGCGCAGCGGGCGGCCGGTGGGGTTGGTGACCGTCAGGGTGACCCGGGCCGGCTCGCCGAGGCGCACGGAGGTGTCGCCGGAGCGTTCCAGCCGCAGTCGTCGTACGGGGGCGGCCAGGGCGGCGTCGCAGGCGCAGGCCAGGGCGAGCGGGGCGTTGACGGCGAGCACGCCCGTCCAACTGGGGTCCCAGAGGCCGACGGGCAGGGCGCCTACGGCGGCCAGGAGGGCGGCGCGTCCGGTGAAGGGCATGGGTCCTCGGCTCAGCGGGGTACGGGGACGTGGGCGAGGATCGCGGTGATGACGGAGTCCGCGGTGACGCCCTCCATCTCGGCTTCCGGGCGGAGCTGCACCCGGTGGCGCAGGGTCGGCAGGGCCAGGGCCTTCACGTCGTCGGGGGTGACGTAGTCGCGGCCGGTGAGCCAGGCCCAGGCGCGGGCGGTGGAGAGCAGGGCGGTGGCGCCGCGGGGGGAGGCGCCGAGGGTCAGCGACGGCGAGTCGCGGGTGGCGCGGCAGATGTCGACGATGTAGCCGGCGATCTCGGGGGAGACGGAGGTGCGGGCGACGGCGTCCCGGGCCGCGGCGAGAGTGGCCGCAGTGGCCACCGGGCGTACGCCGGCGGTGCGCAGGTCACGCGGGTTGAAGCCGTCGGCGTGGCGGCGCAGCACGTCGATCTCGTCCTGCCGCTCGGGCAGGGGCACCGTCAGTTTGAGGAGGAACCGGTCGAGTTGGGCTTCGGGGAGGGGGTAGGTGCCCTCGTACTCGACGGGGTTCTGGGTGGCGGCGACGAGGAACGGGTCGGGCAGCGGGCGGGCGGTGCCGTCGACGGTGACCTGGCGTTCCTCCATGGCTTCGAGGAGCGCGGACTGGGTCTTGGGCGGGGTGCGGTTGATCTCGTCGGCGATCAGGAGGTGGGTGAAGACGGGGCCGGGCTGGAAGGAGAACTCGGCGGTGCGGGCGTCGTAGACGAGGGAGCCGGTGATGTCGCCGGGCATCAGGTCGGGGGTGAACTGGACGCGTTTGGTGTCGAGTTCGAGGGTGGCGGCGAGTGCGCGGACCAGGAGGGTCTTGGCGACGCCGGGGACGCCTTCGAGGAGGACGTGGCCGCGGCACAGCAGGGCCACGACGAGGCCGGTGACGGCGGGGTCCTGACCGACCACGGCCTTGGCGATCTCGGCGCGCAGGGCCTCCAGGGAGGCGCGGGCGGCCTGCGGATCGCCGGTGGTGCCGGCGGTGTCAGTGGTCGGGTCCATCATGAAACGCGTACCTCTCTTTCGAGGGCGTCGAGGTGGTCGGCGAGGGCGAGGAGGGCCGTGTCGTCCCGGGGCGGCGGGCCGAAGAGGAGGGTGTGGGGGTCGGGGAGTCGGGTGGTGGCCGCGGTGCGGGCGGTGAGCGGGGGGAGGAGGTGTTCGGGGGAGTGGGCGCGGGCGGGGGGCACGCCGAGGAGGGGGGCGAGGCGGCTGCGGGTGGTGGCGCGCAGGGCGTCGGCGGCGCGGTCGCGGGCGCGGGCCTTGTGGTAGAGGCGGGCGCGGCCTTCGGTGGTTTCGGAGGCGCGGACGGCGACGGGGAGGTGTTCGGGGACCAGGGGGCCGAGGCGGCGGGCCCGCCACAGGGCGAGGACGACGGCGGCGATGCCGAGTTGCAGGGTGGCCCAGCCCCAGCCGGCGGGGACGTGGTCGGTGAGGCCGCGTTCCTCCTGGACGGTGGCGGTCTCGTCGGAGAGGGAGGGCAGGTACCAGGCCAGGTGGGGGCGGGAGCCGAGGAGTTGTAGCGCGAGGGAGGCGTTGCCGTGTGCGTCGAGGCGTTCGTTGACCAGGACGTGGGGGGAGCCGAGGACGGTGGTGCCGGTGGTCGGCGTCGGGGTGTCGCGGGGCTCCGGGGCGGCGGGGTCGGTGGGTGCGGGGAGGTGGACCAGGGTGGGCAGCCGGTCGCTGGGGTAGCAGGTGAGGGCGTCGGGGACGGCGACGTGGTAGCGCAGGCCGCCGGTGTCGGCGTCGCCCGCCCGTTCGGCCGCGGGGAGGGTGCAGCCCGGGGGGAGGGTGCGGTCGGGGCTGGTGGCGTCGTCGGGGGTGACCCCGGGGGCGAGGGCGTCGGTGGAGAAGTCGGGGGCGACGAGGACGGTCCGGGCGTCGGGGTGGGCGATGGCCGTGCGCAGGGCGTCCTGTTGGTCCGGGCCGAGCAGGTCGGGGGCGGCCACCAGCAGGGTGGTGTCGGGGTCGGCGGCGGCGGCGGTGGCGGCGTCCAGAGTGGTGACGACACGGGTGTCGACGCCGCGGTCGGCGAGGAGTTCGCTGATGGCGAGGGAACCGAGGGGGTCGGCGGAGCGGGGGTCGAGCCGGCCGTGCACGGTGCCGGAGCGGAGCGCGGCGATGACGATCGCGGTGAGGAGCAGGAGCAGCAGGGCGACGAGGGGGCCCCGCGCCCGGTGCCACAGGTGGCGTGGGGTGGGCGCGGTGGAGGTGCCCGCCGTGGTGGTCTCGGTCATGCCGTGCTCCCGGGGGCGAGGGCCGGGCGGGTGTGCTGGAGTTCGGCGTCGAGGTCCGTCAGGCGTTGGTACGCGGCCCGGTCGGCGGTCCGTCCGCCGTAGGTGACCTCGTCGAAGGTGCGGGCGGCGGCCCGCAGCCGGTCGGCGTGGTCGGGCAGCGGGCGGCCCGCTTCGGCGGCGGCCTCGTCGGCGGTCCGGCCGGGGCGGGCGTCGAGGAGGGCGCGTTCCTCCAGGGACCGGACGACGGCGCGCATGCGTTCCTGGACGGCGGGGCCCCAGTCGCCGCGGTCGGCGTGCGCGGTGGCGGCGGTCCGGTGGTCGGCGGCGCTGCGCGGCCGGTCGTCGAAGAGGGCGGCCGGGGAGCCGGCGGTGCGGGTGGGGGTGCCGAGTCGCCACCACAGGGCGGCGACCAGGGCGCAGACCACCAGGGCGAGGACCAGCAGGCCCAGCGCACCGCCCGGGGTGGCGCCGGAGGCGGCGGCGAACAGGTCCCCCACCCAGTCGAAGAACGCGTCCGCGGCCCGTTGGAGGAGGCCGGGTTCGTTCTCCTGGTACACGGAGCGGGAGAGTTCGTGCTCGGCCGCCTCCCGGGCCGGGTCGCGGGGCACGGTCAGGGGCGGGCCGTCGCCGTCGGCGCCCCGGGCGGGCGGGCCCGCGGCGAGGACCGGCACCGGTGCGGTGTCGGACGCGCCCCCCGTCGCGCTCACGCGGTCAGCTCCCCGGGGGACGGTGGTCGGTGGCCGGGGTGGTGGTGTCGGCGGCGCGCGCCAGTTCCAGGTCGAGGCCCTCGCGGCGGATGCGCTGGTCGATGTAGAGGAGGACGGTGACGCCGGCGGACACCGGGAAGGTGAGGGTGGACGCGATGACCGAGCCGATCCCGGTGACGATCAGGAACGTCCAGGAGGCGCCGGTGGTGGTGAGCAACCCGGAGTCGACGTCGCCGCCGGCGACGGCCGCGACGATGGTGAACGGGATGAGGACGAGGAACGCGACGATGTTGGTGATCAGCCCGGCGAGCAGGGTGATGCCCAGGACGCGCCACCAGGAGCCGCGCACCAGCTTCATGGAGCGGCCCATGGCCTTGCGGATGCCCTGCTTCTCCAGCATGAGGGCGGGTGAGGCCAGCCAGAGGCGGAACATCAGCCACACCACGACGACCAGGGCGGCCAGCATGCCGAAGACGGTGACGACCAGGCCGTCGTTGCCGGAGAGGCCGATCAGGAAGCCCGGGGCCAACCCGACGGCCATGATCAGCATGGGGATGAGCATCAGCAGCAGCGTCAGTCCGAGCAGGCGCAGCAGGCGGGGGCGGGCGTCGATCCACGCCTCCCGTATCGACACGGGCCGGCCCAGGACCGCACGGCTGGTGACGGTGGTGAGCAGGGCGGTCGCGACGATGGTGCCCAGCAGGGTGATCACCAGCGCCGCACCGCCGCCGGTGATGGCGGCGACCAGGCTCTCGCCGATCTCGTCGGCGGAGGCGCCGGGGTCGTCGAGGGCGCTTGAGTCGAGGTCCTTGAGGAGGGTCCCCTGGACCAGGACGAGCGTGAGTTGGGTGACCACGGCGACGGTCAGCGAGATGCCGAGGACGGTGCGCCAGTAGGTGCGCATCATGGTCACCGTGCCGTCCAGGATCTCGCCGACGCCCAGCGGGCGCAGCGGGATCACTCCGGGCTTGGCGAACTGCGGTTGCGCCTGCCAGCCGCCCCAGCCGGGTCCGGGGGGCGGCGGGGTGCCCCAGCCGGGGTGTTGGGGGGCGCCGCCCTGGGGCGGGCCGGGCTGACCGCCGGTGCCCGGAGCGGACCAGCCGCCGGCCGGGGGCTGGTCCTTCGACCACTTCGAGGCGGGACCGGTGTGGGGGGCCGGCCGGTCCGTGGACCCGTCGGGGCGCGGGGCGCCCTCGCCGTCGCCGCCGGAGGGGGCGGCGCCGGGCGGGGTCCAGCCCGGAGTGTCGTTCATCGTCGCTCCTCGTTCCTGTGTCTGGCGCCCGGTGTCGCCGCGGGACGCGTCGGCCGCGCCCCGCGCGGCCGCGGGTGCGGGCACGTCGGCAGCCATCGTGTCACGCCGGTCCGTCAGACGAACCGGCCGGATCGGGTGGACCGCAGGGGCCGGGACCGGTAGACCTTCGGGTGTCGGACGGGAGCCGGGACGTGGTGGACGCGTGCGGGGCGGGCAACGGGAAGGGCGGACGGAACGGATGGTCGACCAGTACCGGTCGTCGCTGCGCCGGGGCGCGGGCCGCCCGAGGTCCGTCGACGGTTCGAGCGCCGGCACGGTGGGGAGCCATCCGGTCGCGGTGCGTAGCCGCGTCCGGGCTTGCCGGTGCGGTGGTCGTCGCTATCGCCGCAGGTGGTCGCGGACCATCGCCCACCGTCACGGCCCCGGCACGCGCCGGGCTGTGTGTCAGGTCACGCCAGGTAACAAAGAGATAATGGGATGATGTCGTTTATGAAGGGACGAGTCCTCGTCGTCGACGACGACACAGCACTGGCCGAGATGCTCGGCATCGTGCTGCGCGGTGAAGGTTTTGAACCGTCGTTCGTAGCGGACGGCGACAAGGCGCTAGCCGCCTTCCGGGAGGCCAAGCCCGATCTGGTCCTCCTCGACCTGATGCTGCCCGGCCGCGACGGCATCGAAGTGTGCCGTCTCATCCGGGCGGAGTCCGGCGTCCCGATCGTCATGCTCACAGCGAAGAGCGACACGGTCGACGTCGTCGTCGGCCTGGAATCCGGCGCCGACGACTACATCATCAAACCCTTCAAACCGAAGGAACTGGTCGCCCGCATCCGGGCCCGACTGCGCCGCTCCGAAGAACCCGCACCGGAACAGCTCACCATCGGCGACCTCGTCATCGACGTCGCCGGCCACTCCGTCAAGCGCGACGGCCAGTCCATCGCCCTCACCCCCCTGGAGTTCGACCTGCTGGTCGCCCTCGCCCGCAAGCCCTGGCAGGTCTTCACCCGCGAAGTCCTCCTCGAACAGGTCTGGGGATACCGGCACGCCGCCGACACCCGCCTCGTCAACGTCCACGTCCAGCGGCTGCGCTCCAAGGTCGAGAAGGACCCCGAGCGCCCCGAGATCGTGGTGACCGTACGCGGAGTCGGCTACAAGGCCGGGCCGAGCTGACATGACCGGGAACGACGGAGTCGTCCCGGCCCCGGCGCCCGGCACCCCGGGCACGGGTGCCGGACGGCCTGTCGGCCCCCGCGGCCCGGTCCGGACCCGGCTGCGACACCTCTTCGACGGCGCACTGCTCCTCCAGGACGGCGTCGGCAACAGCCCCGTGCTGCGCCTCTTCGCCCGCTGGGTCCGCCGCCCCCTGCTGCCCGCACTCCGGCTGTGGCGCCGCAACATCCAGCTCAAGGTCGTCGTCACCACCCTGCTGATGTCCCTCGGCGTCGTGCTGCTGCTCGGCTTCGTCGTCATCGGCCAGGTCCGCAACGGCCTCCTCGACGTCAAGGTCAACGCGTCCCAGAGCCAGGCCGTCGGCGGCTTCCAGGACGCCGAGTCCCGCGCCCGGTCCGCCCGCGAGGCCAGCCCCGAAGGCGCCGCCGACGGCCTGCCCGGCCAGAACGCCGCCATCTGGCTCAACGACCTCGTCCAACAACTCTCCAGCAGCGGACAGGGCGCCTTCCACGTCGTCACCCTCTCCCCGCTCGGCGAGAGCGACACCGGCACCGGCAGCGCCCGCGCCCCCCGCGGCTCCGGCAACATCGACGCCACCGCCAGCGTCCCCGAAACCCTCCGCGAACGGGTCGACGCCCACACCGGCGCCTCCCGCAGCTACACCAGCATCCACTACAGCGACGGCCGCCCCTCCCAACCCGGCCTCGCCATCGGCAAGCAACTCGCCACCCCCCAGACCGACCGCTACGAGCTGTACTACCTCTTCCCCCTCACCCAGGAGGAGAAGACGCTCAGCCTGGTCAAGACCACCCTGGCCACCGCCGGACTCTTCCTCGTCGTCCTCCTCGGCGCCATCGCCTGGCTCGTCGTCCGACAGGTCGTCACCCCCGTCCGGATGGCCGCCGGCATCGCCGAACGCCTCTCCGCCGGACGCCTCCAGGAACGCATGAAGGTCACCGGCGAGGACGACATCGCCCGCCTCGGCGAAGCCTTCAACAAGATGGCCCAGAACCTCCAGCTCAAGATCCAACAGCTGGAGGAGCTGTCCCGGATGCAACGCCGGTTCGTCTCCGACGTCTCCCACGAGCTGCGCACCCCCCTCACCACCGTCCGCATGGCCGCCGACGTCATCCACGAGGCGCGCGAGGACTTCGACCCCGTCACCGCGCGCTCCGCCGAACTCCTCGCCGACCAACTCGACCGCTTCGAGTCCCTCCTCGCCGACCTGCTGGAGATCAGCCGCTTCGACGCCGGCGCCGCCGCCCTCGAAGCCGAACCCATAGACCTCCGCGAAGTCGTCCGCCGGGTCGTCGGCGGAGCCGAACCCCTCGCCGAACGCAAGGGCACCCGCATACGCGTCGTCGGCGACCAACAACCCGTCGTCGCCGAAGCCGACGCCCGCCGCGTCGAACGCGTCCTGCGCAACCTCGTCGTCAACGCCGTCGAACACGGCGAGGGACGCGACGTCGTCGTCCGACTCGCCGCCGCCGGCGGCGCGGTCGCCGTCGCCGTGCGCGACTACGGCGTCGGCCTCAAACCCGGCGAAGCCACCCGCGTCTTCAGCCGCTTCTGGCGCGCCGACCCCGCCCGGGCCCGCACCACCGGCGGCACCGGACTCGGCCTCTCCATCGCCCTGGAGGACGCCCGCCTGCACGGCGGCTGGCTCCAGGCGTGGGGCGAACCCGGCGGCGGCTCCCAGTTCCGCCTCACCCTGCCCCGCACCGCCGACGAAGCACTGCGCGGCTCCCCCATACCCCTGGAACCCGAGGACTCCCGCCGCAACCGGGCCGCCCGACCGGCGCTCCCCGCCCCCACCACCACCCCGCACTCCGGCGCGCTCGCGACGGTGCCCGCCCAGGGCCCCGCCGCCCGCGGCCGGACCACGGGCGGCACCGAACTCCCCGGACTTCCGAACCTGCCCGCCACCCTCACCGCCCCCGCCGGCACCACACCCCGCTGCGCCCCGACCGTGAACCCCGCCGCGCTGCCCAGCAACGGCGCCCGCGTCGTCCCGCGCCCCGGCGACACCGAAGCACCCCCCCGCGACACCGCGGCGGACCAGCACCCGACGCTCCCCGACGCCCCCCGCGCCGGCGCGCCGACACCCGACGACGAGGGGCGGGAGGCCACCCGTGGGTGACGCCGCGGAAACAGCCCGACAGCACCGGCAGCGGACCCCGGGACGCCCCGGACGGGGACAGCCCGCCCGCGCCCGTCGGCACGCCCTCGCCCTGGCCGGCTGCGGTGCCCTCCTCGCGGGCTGCGCCTCCATGCCCGCCAGCGGCGACCTGCGCGGCGTCGACGGCGCGCAGCTCCCCGACTCGCAGGTCAGGGTCTTCGCGATGCCCCCGCGCGAGAACGCCGACCCCGCAGAGATCGTCCAGGGCTTCCTGGAGTCGCTCACCAGCGACGACCCCCAGTTCGAGATGGCCCGCAAGTACCTCACTGAGAAGGCGTCCGAGGAATGGCGCCCCGAGGTCTCCACCTCCGTCCTCGCGGACGGCCCCCACACCACCGCCCAACGCCCCGGCGACGACGGCGCCCGCACCTACACCCTCACCGGCACCCGCATCGCCACCGTCGACGTCCAACACGCCTACAAGCCCGCCAGCGGCACCTACAGCCAGCCCGTCCACCTGGTCCAGGACCCGGCCTCCGGCAACCAGTGGCGCATCGACCGACCGCCCCGCGGCGTCGTCCTCGGCGAATCCGACTTCCTGCGCATCTACCGCCCCGTCAACAAGTACTACTTCGCCGCCGACGACACCCACGGCCAGGGCCAGGAACGCCTCGTCGCCGACCCCGTCTACGTGCGCCAACGGGTGGACCCCGTCACCCAGACCGTACGGCTGCTGATGGAGGGCCCCACCCAGTGGCTCGCCCCGGTCGTGCGCTCCGAGTTCCCCAGCGGGATACGACTCGACACCAGCGCCGAATCCCTCGCCCCCGACAGCAACAACACCCTCAAGGTGCCGCTGGAGCCCGCCGGGGACGGCATAGGCCAACCCCAGTGCACCAAGATGGCCGCACAGCTGATCTTCACCCTCCAGGACTGGGCCGCCAACGGCATCGAGGAGGTGGAGGTCCAACGCTCGGACGGCTCCCCGCTCTGCCGCCTCACCGCCGACCGCGCCGAGACCGTCGCACCGCACCGCACCCGCGGGAACCCGGACTACCAGTACTTCCTCGACGACAAGAAGCGGCTCGTCCGCCTGCCCGGCATCAGCACCGGCGCCGACCCCGAGCCGGCGCCCGGCCCGCTCGGCACCACGGAGAAGCCCTTCGGCTCGGTGGCCGTCTCCCGCGAGGAGGACCAGGCAGCCGGGGTGTCCCTCAACGGACGCGAACTGTACGTGGGAGCCCTCGCCGCCGGAACCGCCCTCGGCGAGCCGGTGCTGACCAGCCGGGCCAAGAACGTGAAGGACGGCCTGACCGCGCCCAGTTGGGACGGACGCGGCGACCTCTGGGTCGCCGACCGCAACCCCGGCGACTTTGGCCTTTACCTGCTGCGCCAGGGCTCCGGCACCCCCGTCCCCGTCCAGACGCCCGGCCTCGCGGGCGGACGGATCGAGGCGGTGCGGGTCGCCGCGGACGGGGTGCGCATCGCCCTGCTCGTCGAACGCGAGGGCTCCCGGACGCTCCGCATCGGCCGGGTCGAACGAGAAGCCCCCGGGAGCGCCGGCGTCTCGGCCGGCAGCGCCGACCACCCCACCGGCACCGTCCGGGTCGCCGAACTCCGCTCCGCCGCGCCGCAGCTGGAAGAGGTCACCGCCATGTCCTGGGCGGGTGGCAGCCGGCTGGTCGTCGTCGGCCGGGAGAGCGGCGGCGTCCAGCAGATCCGCTACGTGCACACGGACGGCTCCACCCCGGAGGGCGGCGCGCTGCCCGGACTCACCGGAGTGCAGGAGATCGCCGCGAGCGACGACGAGCGACTGCCGCTGGTCGCCCACTCCGACGACGGGATCGTCCGCCTGCCCCCCGGGGAACCGTGGCGCACGGTCCTCAAGACCGGGACCTCGCCCGTCTACCCCGGATGACCGCCCCCGCCGAGGCCAGAGGATAGGGCGAAACGGCTGGTCAGAGCCATTTCGTCGAGTTATCCACAGCCCGTTGTCCACAGGGGTGGCCGACTTCGTCGACCCTTGGCAGAGTGGAGGCATGCGGCGCTGGTGGCAGGACTTCACCGACTTGGCGCTGCCGACCGCGTGCGGCGGGTGCGGCACCCCCCGTACGGCACTGTGCGCACGGTGCCGGGCCGCGCTGACGGACGGCGCGGCCCGGCGGGTCCGCCCGCGGCCCGAGCCGTCCGGGCTGCCGGCGGTGCACGCGGCGGCGCCCTACCAGGGCGCCGTGCGGCAACTGGTGCTCGCGCACAAGGAGCGCGGCGCCCTGGCCCTGACCGGGCCCCTGGGCGAAGCACTGGCGGGGGCGGTGGGGGGAGGGGCGGGGGTGGGGGGAGCCCCCCGAACCGCCCTCCTCCACCTGGTGCCGGTGCCTTCCTCCCGTGCGGCGACCCGCGCCCGGGGCCACGATCCGACCCGCCGGATCGCCCGGGCGGCTGCCGGGGCGCTGCGGCGGGCCGGGTGGGCGGCGCAGGTGGTTCCGGTGCTGCGGCAGCGGCGGGGCGTGCGGGACCAGGTGGGGCTGGATCCGGGGGAGCGCCGGGCCAATCTGCACGGTGCGCTCCGGGTGGCGGAAGGAGGTCACGCATTGCTCGCGGTGGGCGGACGGGTGGTGATCGTGGATGACGTGATGACCACCGGAGCGTCATTGTCGGAGGCGGCCCGTGCATTATCGGCCGTGAACGGGGTAAGGGACCTGACTGCCGCCGTGGTGGCCGCCCCGTCGGATTCTTTCGAAAGGAACCGGAACTGACGAACCGGAACTGACAGGGAATCTGCTTCGTTGCAGGTAGTGAGAGGTTGAATTCGGATGAGTGGAGGTGGGGCGGCAAGGAGGGTGACGTCATCCCTCCGGGCGAGATATGTTCGGTGGTGAGGGAAAGGCAAGCGCCGAACCCTCGATATCGGAATGCCGTTGCCCGTCGCAGTTCTGATCGGTTGCGGATCGCTATCCGGATCGGTTCCGAAGTGGGGGAGCCGAAGTCGGAAGGTGATTTTGGAAAAGGTCGGGAAGCGAGGGGTGGGGATCTCGTCCCCGGGGGAGGAGGAGGTGAAGGTCGCCGAGTCCGTGGCCTCGGGAGTCGCCGGGGCCTGGTGCAAGAGGGAGACGCTCCGCCGAGCGGGCGGAGCCATCCGGGAACGGAGTTCTGCGTGGACATCGTCGTCAAGGGCCGCAAGACCGAGGTGCCCGAGCGGTTCCGCAAGCACGTGGCCGAGAAGCTGAAGCTGGACAAGATCCAGAAGCTCGACGGCAAGGTGATCAGCCTCGACGTCGAGGTGTCCAAGGAGCCCAACCCCCGACAGGCGGACCGGTCCGACCGGGTGGAGATCACGCTCCGGACCCGTGGCCCGGTGATCCGGGCGGAGGCGGCGGCCAGCGATCCGTACGGGGCGCTCGACCTGGCGACGGACAAGCTCGAAGCACGACTGCGCAAGCAGCACGACAAGCGGCGCACCCGCCGCGGCAACGGCCGGATCTCCGCGGCCGAGGTCGCCGACGTGGTTCCCGACGCCGCCCACCTCAACGGGGACGGCACCATCGCCCGGGACGAGGAGCCCGACGGCGTCGAGGTGCCCACCAAGAAGATGGGATCGCTGGAGGTCAAGGGCGACGGCCCCCTGGTGGTCCGCGAGAAGACCCACGTGGCCGCCCCGATGAGCCTCGACCAGGCGCTCTACGAGATGGAGCTGGTCGGGCACGACTTCTACCTCTTCGTCGATTCCGAGACGAAGGAACCCAGTGTCGTCTACCGACGGCACGCCTACGACTACGGCGTCATCCACCTCTCCACGGACACGATGGTCACCCAGATCGAATCGGCGGGCGCGGGAGGCGCGCTCGGCGGCTGACGGACACCCACCTCCCCGCGGAGGTGTGCCCCCGGGGGAATCGTGCGCCCCCGGGGGCACCCCCGTGCTACGAGCGGTGAACTCCGCCGTCACCGCTGGGGCGCCCGGGCATGAAATCATGGCCGGGCGTCAATCGGGTTGCTGCCGCCCCGGATTGACATCGCACAAGCCGGGCGGCACCCAGACGGGCCCGCGGGCCTTCGGGGGGAGAAACGATGCCGGACAGCTTCGGACCGCTGCGCGACGGGAACGCCCGTGGCGCCGTTGGCATGGCACCGACCGAGGATTCCTCCCGGGAGCCCATCAGGGTGCTGGTGGTCGACGACCACGCGCTGTTCCGCAGAGGCCTGGAGATCGTCCTGCACGCCGAGGAGGACATCCAGGTCGTCGGCGAGGCCGGGGACGGGGCGGAAGCCGTGGACAAGGCGGCCGATCTGCTGCCGGACATCGTGCTGATGGACGTCCGGATGCCCAAGCGCGGCGGCATCGAGGCGTGCACCGCCATCAAGGAGGTCGCCCCCAGCGCGAAGATCATCATGCTGACGATCAGCGACGAGGAGGCCGACCTCTACGAGGCGATCAAGGCGGGGGCGACGGGGTACCTGCTCAAGGAGATCTCCACGGACGAGGTGGCGACGGCGATCCGCGCGGTGGCGGACGGGCAGTCGCAGATCAGCCCGTCCATGGCGTCGAAGCTGCTCACCGAGTTCAAGTCGATGATCCAGCGCACCGACGAGCGCCGGTTGGTACCCGCCCCGCGGCTCACCGACCGCGAGTTGGAGGTGCTCAAGCTGGTGGCCACCGGCATGAACAACCGGGACATCGCCAAGGAACTGTTCATCAGTGAGAACACGGTGAAGAACCACGTGCGCAACATCCTGGAGAAGCTCCAGCTCCACTCCCGCATGGAGGCCGTGGTCTACGCGATGCGGGAGAAGATCCTGGAGATCCGCTGAGGACCGCCCCCGGGCGGGTGGGCAGCCGCCCGGTACCCGGCCCCGGACCTCCGGGGCCGGCGCGGGGGCCCGGACGGGTCGGGCTCAGCGCAGGGCGGCCGTCAGTGCGGCGGCCCACTCCGGGCGGTCCAGCCGCTCCACGCGCACGTCATCGCAGCCGACCCACTCCGCGGCCTCCCGCAGGGCCCGGGCCATGGGCTCGACGGCCTTCGCGGACTCCAGGGACACCTGCTTGGCGACGAGGGTGCGGCCGTCCCGGGCCGGGTCGACCCGGCCGAGGAGCCGCCCGCCGGACAGCAGGGGCATCGCGAAGTAGCCGTGCACCCGCTTCGGCTTCGGTACGTAGGCTTCGAGCCGGTGGGTGAAGCCGAAGATCCGCTCGGTGCGGGCGCGTTCCCAGATCAGCGAGTCGAACGGGGACAGCAGGGTGGTGCGGTGGCGCCCGCGGGGTGGCGTCTCCAGGGCGGCGGGGTCGGCCCAGGCGGCGCGGTCCCAGCCCGCGACGGTCACCGGCACCAGCCCGGAGTCGGCGATCACCGAGTCGACCTGCTCGCCCTTGAGCCGGTGGTAGTCGGCGATGTCGGCGCGGGTGCCGACACCCAGGGAGCGGCCGGCGAGCCGGACCAGCCGGCGCAGGCACTCGCGGTCGTCCAGTTCGTCGTGGAGCAGCTCGGCGGGGACGGCGCGTTCGGCGAGGTCGTACACGCGCTTCCAGCCGCGGCGCTCGACGCACACCACCTCACCGTGCATCAGGGCGCGTTCCACGGCGACCTTGGAGGCCGACCAGTCCCACCACTCGCCGCCGTTCTTGGCGCCGCCCAGTTCGGTCGCGGTGAGCGGGCCCTCGGTGCGCAACTGGTGGATGACCCGCTCGTAGGCGCCGTCCGGGAGGTCGTGGTGCCACTGCGGCCGGTTGCGGTAGGCGCGGCGGCGGAACGCGAAGTGCGGCCACTCCTCGATGGGCAGCAGGCACGCGGCGTGGGACCAGTACTCGAACGCGGTGGGCAGGCCCTGGGCGTCGGGCGTCCAGTAGGCGCGGTCGACGGTCGCCCGGCCCACGGCGCCCAGCCGGGCGTACGGGACGAGTTCGTGGGAGCGGGCCAGGACGGAGATGGTGTCGAGCTGGACGGCGCCGAGGTGGCGCAGGGCGCCCCGCACGCCCGCCCTCCGGTCGGGGGTGCCGAGGAAGCCCTGGGCGCGCAGCGCCGTGCGGCGGGCCTCGTCGGCGGAGAGTTCGGCGGCGGGCTTCGGCGGGGCGGTCATGAGTCGAACGATAGAGGGCGGCACTGACAGTGCGGCCGGGGCGTCAGGCCCGGCCGGGGCGGGCGGCGCGGTCGCCGTCGCGGGCCGTTCCGGCGGTGTCGGCCGGGAGGTGGGGGAGGGGGCTCGGCAGGCCCAGGTCGTGCGGGAGGAGGGCGCCCAGCCAGCAGTCGCGCACGGTGCCGCGGTTGAACAGGCCGGCCCGTTGGGTGCCCTCCACGACGAAGCCGACGCTCTCCGCGACGGCCCGTGACGGTGCGTTGCCGACCTCGGCGCGCCATTCCAGCCGGGTGCAGCCGAGTGCGGTGAAGCTCCAGTGGGCGAGGGCGCGCACGCACTCCGCGGTGTAGCCGCGGCGCCGGTGCCCGGCGGCGGTCCAGTAGCCGACCTCCCAGGTGTTCTCCCGGGGGTGGTGGACGCTGACGGCGGCGACCAGGGGGTGCGTGCCGTCCTCGGCGGGGGCGTGCGGGCGGACGGCGAAGGCGTACTCGGTGCCGTCCCGCCAGGCGCCGGGGGCGATGCGCTGGACGAAGAGGGCGGCGTCCTCGTGGGCGTAGGGGGAGGGGACGGTGGTCCAGCGCTGGATGTCGGGGTCCTGGCAGGCGGCGTGCACCTCGTCGGTGTCGGCGGGGGCGAACGGGCGCAGGACCAGGCGCTCGGTGGTGAGGGTGACGTGCTCCATCACCCGATGATGCCCAGGGGTCGGTGGCGGGGCCAGGCGTTTTCTCCGGACGGGTGCGGTGATCCGTGCGCAAATCGCCGGGGGTGCGGCACCTTCCGCGGGCTCGGCCCGTTGTCCGGGTGGCCCCCGTGGCCGTGGACCTCCCGGTGTGGCGCGGTCCTCGCATACGATGGCCGTTGCCCAACGGAATCCGACCGTGCCAGGCCCGACCGGCAAGGAGATCTACCCCCGTGTCCGTCCTCCAGAAGATCATGCGTGCAGGCGAAGGCAAGATCCTGCGCAAGCTGCACCGCATCGCGGACCAGGTCAACTCCATCGAAGAGGACTTCGTCTCCCTCTCCGACGCCGAGCTGCGGGCCCTCACCGACGAGTTCAAGGAGCGGTACCAGGACGGCGAGTCCCTGGACGACCTGCTGCCCGAGGCGTTCGCGACGGTCCGCGAGGCGGCCAAGCGCGTGCTGGGCCAGCGGCACTACGACGTCCAGCTGATGGGCGGCGCGGCGCTGCACCTCGGTTACGTCGCGGAGATGAAGACCGGTGAGGGCAAGACGCTGGTGGGCACGCTGCCCACCTACCTGAACGCGCTGTCCGGCAAGGGCGTGCACCTGATCACGGTGAACGACTACCTGGCCGAGCGCGACTCGGAGCTGATGGGGCGGGTCCACAAGTTCCTGGGCCTGTCCGTCGGCTGCATCCTGGCGAACATGACGCCGGCGCAGCGGCGCGAGCAGTACGCGTGCGACATCACCTACGGCACGAACAACGAGTTCGGCTTCGACTACCTGCGCGACAACATGGCGTGGTCGAAGGACGAGCTGGTGCAGCGCGGCCACAACTTCGCGGTGGTCGACGAGGTCGACTCGATCCTGGTCGACGAGGCGCGCACCCCGCTGATCATCTCTGGTCCGGCCGACCAGGCGACCAAGTGGTACAGCGACTTCGCGAAGTTGGTGAAGCGCCTCACCCGCGGTGAGGCGGGCAACACCCTGAAGGGCATCGAGGAGACCGGCGACTACGAGGTCGACGAGAAGAAGCGCACGGTCGCGATCCACGAGTCCGGGGTGGCCAAGGTCGAGGACTGGCTGGGCATCGACAACCTCTACGAGTCGGTGAACACCCCGCTGGTCGGCTACCTGAACAACGCCATCAAGGCGAAGGAACTGTTCAAGAACGACAAGGACTACGTCGTCATCGACGGCGAGGTCATGATCGTCGACGAGCACACGGGCCGCATCCTGGCGGGGCGCCGCTACAACGAGGGCATGCACCAGGCGATCGAGGCGAAGGAGGGGGTGGACATCAAGGACGAGAACCAGACGCTCGCCACGATCACCCTCCAGAATTTCTTCCGCCTCTACGGCAAGCTGTCCGGCATGACCGGTACGGCGATGACCGAGGCCGCCGAGTTCCACCAGATCTACAAGCTGGGCGTCGTGCCGATCCCGACGAACAAGCCGATGGTGCGCAAGGACCAGTCGGACCTGATCTACCGCACCGAGGTCGCGAAGTTCGCGGCGGTGGTCGACGACATCGTGGAGAAGCACGAGCAGGGCCAGCCGATCCTGGTCGGCACGACCTCGGTGGAGAAGTCCGAGTACCTCTCCCAGCAGCTGTCCAAGCGCGGGGTGCAGCACGAGGTGCTGAACGCCAAGCAGCACGACCGGGAGGCGACGATCGTCGCCCAGGCGGGTCGTCGGGGCGCCGTGACGGTCGCCACCAACATGGCCGGCCGCGGTACGGACATCAAGCTCGGCGGCAACCCGGACGACCTGGCCGAGGCGGAGCTGCGCCAGCACGGCCTGGACCCGGTGGAGCACGTGGAGCAGTGGGCGGCGGCGCTGCCCGCCGCGCTGGAGCGTGCCGAGCAGGCCGTGAAGGCGGAGTTCGAGGAGGTCAAGGACCTCGGCGGGCTGTACGTGCTGGGGACCGAGCGCCACGAGTCGCGCCGCATCGACAACCAGCTGCGCGGTCGTAGCGGTCGGCAGGGCGACCCGGGCGAGTCCCGTTTCTACCTCTCCCTCGGCGACGACCTGATGCGGCTCTTCAAGGCGCAGATGGTCGAGCGGGTGATGGCGATGGCGAACGTCCCGGACGACGTTCCCATCGAGAACAAGATGGTGACCCGGGCGATCGCCTCGGCGCAGTCGCAGGTGGAGACGCAGAACTTCGAGACCCGCAAGAACGTCCTGAAGTACGACGAGGTCCTGAACCGGCAGCGCGAGGTCATCTACGGCGAGCGCCGTCGGGTGCTGGAGGGCGAGGACCTGCACGAGCAGATCCAGCACTTCATGAACGACACGATCGACGCGTACATCGACGCGGAGACCGCGGAGGGCTTCGCGGAGGACTGGGACCTCGACCGGCTGTGGGGCGCCTTCCGCCAGCTGTACCCGGTGAAGGTGACCGTGGACGAGTTGGAGGAGACCGCGGGCGACCGGGCCGGGTTGACCGCGGAGTTCATCTCCGAGTCGGTCAAGGACGACATCCACGCCCAGTACGCGGCGCGCGAGGAGCAGCTCGGCTCGGAGATCATGCGCGAGCTGGAGCGCCGCGTGGTGCTCTCGGTCCTGGACCGCAAGTGGCGCGAGCACCTCTACGAGATGGACTACCTCCAGGAGGGCATCGGGCTGCGCGCGATGGCCCAGAAGGACCCGCTGGTCGAGTACCAGCGCGAGGGCTTCGACATGTTCTCGGCCATGATGGACGGCATCAAGGAGGAGTCCGTCGGCTACCTGTTCAACCTGGAGGTCCAGGTGGAGCAGCAGGTGGAGGAGGTGCCGGTGCAGGACGCGGCGCCCTCGTTGGAGAAGCCCGCGGCGGGCGGGGAGGCGCCGGTCGCCGCCCGGCCGGAGATCCGGGCCAAGGGCCTGGAGGCCCCGCAGCGTCCGGACCGGCTGCACTTCTCGGCGCCGACCGTGGACGGTGAGGGCGGTGTCGTGGAGGGCGACTTCGAGACGGGCGAGGGCGACCCGGTCCGGTCCTCGGCGGACGGTCTGACCCGTGCCGAGCGGCGCAAGCAGCAGCGTGGTGGGCGTCGCCGCAAGAAGTGAGCGCACGCAGGAGATGACGACGGGCCGGTCCCCCCGGGGGCCGGCCCGTGGTGCGTGGTCAGCGGCGGCCGAGGTCGAGGGCGGTGCAGCGCCAGCGCCGGTCGTCGGTGCGTTCGAGGCGGAACGCCATGGCGCTGAGCCGGTCGCCGGTGGCGATCCGGGCGAACGCCTCGACGGCGCCGGGGCGGGGCACGCAGTAGCCGACGTCGCGGACGACGGGGGCGGGGCCGTCCTGGGGCAGCGGGCTGCGGTCGGCGAGCCGGGCCAGTTCGTCGTAGGCGCCGCCGGCCATGTGCCGGAGCATGGAGTGGACCGGGCGGCGGCCGGTGAGGACGGCGAGGAGCCGGTCGGCGAACAGGTCGGTGGGGCGGGGCGCGGGGCCGGTGGCGGGTCGGCGGGAGCCGGGGTGCCGGCCGGCGGGGTGCGGGCGACGGGGGTCGCGGCGCCCCGGCGGGCGGGAGCGTGCCGGGCGTGCGGGGTGTCGGGGGAGGGCGCCCGCGCTGGTCGCACGCTCCGGAGCGGGTGCGGGGTCGACGGGCGTCCCCGGGCCGGGAGCGGCGTCCGTGCGGGTCATGACCTTGCGCATGGTGAACCCCCGATCGCCGGGCCCCTCCCGGGGCTACCCGGCGGTAGCTTCTGGTTGCGGATCTTGTACGCGGGCCGGGAACGGGGGTGCAACACGCCCGGGACCAGGGGTCGGCGGGCCCCGGATTCACCTATCCGGGGGACCCCGGGAACCGGGGCCGCCGGGGTTCCGTCCGGTCGGGCGGGGACCCCCGCCGGGGGTGGCACCGGTGGGGCGCGGGTGATGCACGGGGGCGGCCCGATCGGGGACCCCCGCACGTATCCTGGGTCAACCGGTCCCCGCGGATCAGCCTTCCGGGAGCCCTCGCGAGGGAGCCCCGTCCCAGAAAGCGGCCAGCCATGCGCGTGTACGTCCCCCTGACCCTGCCCGCCCTCGCCGAGGCGTACCGGACGGGGGAACTGGGGCCCGGCCCGTTCACGGCGTACGCGGTGACGCCGGCGCTGCGCGAGTGGTACCTCTCCGACGATCTGGAGGAGTTGGAGTACGCGGCGCTGAACCGGGCCGCGGTGGCCTCGCTCCGACTGCTCGCGGTCGACCCGGGCTGCCCGCGCCGGCGGGTCGTGGTGGCGGTCGACGTCCCCGACGGCGCCGCCGTGCCGGACCCCGACCGGGGTTTGGACCCGGGCGCGCTGGGCGAGGTGCGGGTCGCCCGTGCGGTCGCCCTGGCCAGGGCGGCGGCGGTGCACCTGGACTCCGACGAGGCCCGGGCGGACGTCACCGCGGCGGCCGCCGCGCTGGGCGCCGCCGACCTGGGGGACGACGACGCGCGGTTCGTGGTCGACGGGGCCGAGGACCACGATCTGCTGTGGTACGCGACGCAGGAGATCCCCGGCCTGATCGCGGACTGACCGGCCCGCGGCCGCGCCCCGGTGTCAGTGGCAGCGGGTACGTTGGCGGGCATGGGGACGCAGGGAGCACACATCGTCTGGGACTGGAACGGCACGCTGTTCCACGACGTCGACGCCGTGGTGGCGGCGAGCAACGCCGCGTTCGCGGAGATCGGCCTGGGGCCGATATCCGTGGCGCAGTACCGGGAGCTGTACTGCGTGCCGATCCCCAAGTTCTACGAGCGGTTGATGGGGCGGACGCCCACCGCGGGCGAGTGGCTCACCATGGACGGGGTCTTCCAGCGGCACTACGCCGAGCACCGGGACGGCTGCGGGCTGACGGAGGGCGTCGAGGAGCTGCTGGCCGGCTGGCGGGGCGCCGGCCGGAGCCAGTCGCTGTTGAGCATGTACGGGCACGAGGAGCTGGTGCCCCTGGTGCGCGGCTTCGGGATCGAACCCTTGTTCGCCCGGGTCGAGGGGCGGCTCGGGCCGTCCGGGGTGTCCAAGGCGGAGGCGATGACCCGCCACCTCGACGCCCTGGCGGAGGTGCCGGCCTCGCGGGTGGTGGTGATCGGGGACGCCGCGGACGACGCGGTGGCGGCCCGTGCGGCGGGCGCCGAGGCGGTGCTCTACACCGGCGGTTCGCACGGCCGGGCGAGCCTGGAGGCGATGGGGGTGCCGGTGGTGGACTCGTTGGCCGAGGCGGTGGTGGAGGCGGAGCGCCTGCTGGGCTGAGCCCCGCGGACCGGAGCCGCGGTCCGAGCCGGCGGGGACGGAGCGGCGGGCGGGGGCCGGCGAAGCGGCCGGCCCCGGGCTCAGGCGGCCGTCTTGAGGACCTTCAGGAACTCCCGCATCCACGCCGGGTGGTCCGGCCAGGCGCGGGAGGACACCAGGGTGTCGTCCACCACCACCTCCGCGTCCTGGAACTCGGCGCCGTTCACCTCCATGTCCGGCTCCAGCGCCGGATAAGCGGTGACCCGGCGGCCCCGGAGCGACCCGGTGGCCGCGGTCAGCAGCGGGCCGTGGCAGATCTGGGCCACCGGCTTGTCGGCGTCGAAGAACGCCTTGAGGATCTTGCGGAGTTCCCCGTCGCCGCGCAGGTACTCGGGCGCCCGCCCGCCGGGGATCACCAGGGCCGCGTAGTCGCCGGGGTCCACCTCGGAGAAGGCGAGGTCGGCGGGCCAGGTGTAGCCGGGCTTCTCGGTGTAGGTGTCGAATCCGGGTTCGAAGTCGTGCACCACGAAGCGGAGCTGCTTGCGGCTGGGCGCCGCGATGTGGACCTCGTACCCCTCCTCCCGCAGTCGCTGGTAGGGGTACAGCACCTCCAGTGACTCCGCGGCGTCACCCGTCACGATCAGGATCTTCGTCGCCATCGCGGTCCTTGCTCCTCCCGTGTGTGCACCGGTGCGCCGGCACCCGATCGGTCGTGCGCCGGAGCCCGGCGCGTACCGTCGTTCCGTCACCGCTCACGCTGCCGCGCCTGCGGAGTGTCGCCAAGGGGACACCAGGGGATGTCGGGGGCGCACGGGGACACACGGGGGCGGACGGCCGGAGAATTCCCGGGGGTGCGCCCCGTGTGCCGGGCCCTGCACCATGTCCGTTCCGGGCGGGGTGTGCAGAGTGTCAAAGTTTGACCGCTTGTTTTGTACACATACGGCTCATGACGGCTCCCCGGTGGGGGGCGATAGCCTGGACCCGTGATCAGCGCGATATCCCGCAGGGGCGTCGTAGCCCCTGCCCTGCGCCCGGTGCACGCGGAGGACTTCCGTGCCCGGGCCGTCGCTGGTCCTCGCGCACGGGGCACCCGCCCGGCCGTCACCCCGGTGACCCGCCCGGTCGACCCCGCCCCGCACCTCGCGCGGTGCGACGTCACCCCGCTCCCCACCCGACGGCACGGGCCGCGGTGCGGTGTCGCTTCACCCCCTTCTACGTCACGCAACGGCGCGCGACAGGAGTCAGAGGACAATGCAGACCAAGCTGGACGAAGCCAAGGCCGAGCTGCTCGCACGGGCCGCCCGGGTAGCTGAGAACAGTCCGGTCGGGGGAAACCTACCGACCGGTACGACGGGGGAGGGGGCTCCGGACCGGGAGACCCTGCTCGCGTTCCTCCAGCGCTACTACCTGCACACCGCCCCCGAGGACCTCGCCGACCGCGACCCGGTCGACGTCTTCGGAGCCGCCCACTCGCACTACCGGCTGGCCGAGAACCGTCCGCAGGGCACGGCCAACGTCCGGGTCCACACCCCCACCGTCGAGGAGAACGGCTGGACCAGCAGCCACTCCGTGGTGGAGGTCGTCACCGACGACATGCCGTTCCTGGTGGACTCCGTCACCAACGAACTGTCCCGACAGGGACGCGGCATCCACGTGGTGATCCACCCGCAGGTGGTGGTGCGCCGCGACGTCACCGGCAGGCTCCAGGAGATCCTGCCCGCCGAGCGGGCCACCGGCCCCCGCGGTGCCCAGCCGCACGACGCGCTGGTCGAGTCGTGGATCCACGTGGAGATCGACCGCGAGACCGACCGCGCCGACCTCAAGCAGATCACCACCGACCTGCTCCGGGTCCTCTCCGACGCCCGCGAGGCCGTCGAGGACTGGGAGAAGATGCGGGACGCGGCCCTGCGCATCGCCGACGACCTGCCCACCGAGCCCACCGCCGACGACCTGCGGGACCAGGAGGTCGACGAGGCCCGCGAACTGCTGCGTTGGTTGGCCGCCGACCACTTCACCTTCCTCGGCTACCGCGAGTACGACCTGCGGGACGACGACTCCCTGGCCCCCGTCCCCGGCACCGGCCTGGGCATCCTGCGCTCCGACCCGCAGCACGGCGGCGAGGACGACCACCCGGTCAGCCCCTCGTTCAACCGGCTGCCCGCCGACGCCCGCGCCAAGGCCCGCGAGCACAAGCTGCTCGTCCTCACCAAGGCCAACAGCCGGGCCACCGTGCACCGGCCCTCGTACCTCGACTACGTGGGCGTCAAGAAGTTCGACACCGAGGGCAACGTCATCGGCGAACGCCGCTTCCTCGGCCTGTTCTCCTCCGCCGCGTACACCGAATCGGTGCGTCGGGTGCCCGTGGTGCGGCGCAAGGTCGAGGAGGTGCTCCAGGGCGCCGGCTTCTCGCCCAACAGCCACGACGGGCGCGACCTGCTCCAGATCCTGGAGACCTACCCGCGCGACGAACTCTTCCAGACCCCCGTCGACGAACTGCGGGCCATCGTCACCAGCGTGCTGTACCTCCAGGAGCGCCGCCGGCTGCGGCTGTACCTGCGCAAGGACGAGTACGGCCGCTACTACTCGGCGCTGGTCTACCTGCCGCGCGACCGGTACACCACCGGGGTGCGGCTGAGGATCATCGACATCCTCAAGGAGGAGCTGTCGGGTGCCAGCGTCGACTTCACGGCGTGGAACACCGAGTCGATCCTGTCCCGACTGCACTTCGTGGTCCGGGTCGCACCGGGCACCGAGCTGCCGGTGCTCAGCGACGCCGACAAGGACCGCATCGAAGCCCGGCTGGTGGAGGCCGCCCGGTCCTGGGCGGACGGTTTCGCCGAGGCCCTGAACGCCGAGTGCGGCGAGGAGCGCGCCGCCGAACTGCTGCGGAGCTACGGCAACGCCTTCCCCGAGGGGTACAAGGCCGACCACTCGCCGCGCGCCGCGGTGGCCGACCTCAGCCACGTCGACGCGCTGAGGGGCTCCGCCGAGAACTTCTCGCTCAGCCTGTACGAGCCGGTCGGCAGCGCCCCCGACGAACGCCGCTTCAAGATCTACCGCACCGGGGAGCCGGTCTCCCTGTCGGCGGTGCTGCCGGTGCTCAGCCGGCTCGGCGTGGAGGTCGTCGACGAGCGCCCCTACGAGCTGCGCTGCGCCGACCGAACCACCGCGTGGATCTACGACTTCGGGCTGCGGATGCCGAAGTCGGTGAGCGGCGGCAACGGCGACTACCTGGGCGAGGACGGTCGGGAACGGTTCCAGGACGCCTTCGCCTCGACCTGGACGGGCCTGGCCGAGAACGACGGCTTCAACGCCCTGGTGCTGGGCGCCGGGCTGACCTGGCGCGAGGCCACGGTGCTGCGCGCCTACGCCAAGTACCTGCGGCAGGCGGGCTCCACCTTCAGCCAGGACTACATGGAGGACACCCTCCGCGACAACGTCCACACCACCCGGCTGCTGGTGTCCCTGTTCGAGGCGCGGATGTCGCCGGAGCGCCAGCACGCCGGCACCGAGCTGATCGACGGGCTGCTGGAGGAGCTGGACGGCGCGCTCGACCAGGTCGCCTCGTTGGACGAGGACCGCATCCTGCGCTCGTTCCTCACCGTCATCAAGGCGACGCTGCGCACCAACTTCTTCCAGCGCGGCGCCGACGGCGGACACCACCCCTACGTGTCGATGAAGTTCGACCCGCAGGCCATCCCGGACCTGCCGGCGCCCCGCCCGGCGTACGAGATCTGGGTGTACTCGCCGCGGGTGGAGGGCGTGCACCTGCGGTTCGGCAAGGTCGCGCGCGGCGGTCTGCGCTGGTCGGACCGGCGGGAGGACTTCCGCACCGAGATCCTGGGCCTGGTGAAGGCGCAGATGGTGAAGAACACCGTGATCGTGCCGGTGGGCGCGAAGGGCGGGTTCGTCGCCAAGCAGCTGCCCGACCCGTCCGTGGACCGGGACGCCTGGCTCGCCGAGGGCGTCGCCTCGTACACGACCTTCATCTCGGCGCTGCTCGACATCACCGACAACCTGGTCGGCGGGGAGGTCGTGCCGCCGCAGGGCGTGGTCCGGCACGACGAGGACGACACCTACCTGGTCGTCGCCGCGGACAAGGGCACCGCCACCTTCTCCGACATCGCCAACGGCGTGGCCGGCGAGTACGGCTTCTGGCTCGGTGACGCCTTCGCCTCCGGCGGCAGCGCCGGCTACGACCACAAGGGCATGGGCATCACCGCCCGCGGCGCCTGGGAGTCGGTGAAGCGGCACTTCCGGGAGCTGGGCCACGACACCCAGACCCAGGACTTCACCGCGGTGGGCGTCGGCGACATGTCGGGCGACGTGTTCGGCAACGGCATGCTGCTGTCCGAGCACGTCCGGCTGGTGGCGGCCTTCGACCACCGGCACATCTTCATCGACCCGGAGCCGGACGCGGCCGTCTCCTACGCGGAGCGGCGCCGACTGTTCGAACTGCCGCGCTCCTCGTGGGCCGACTACGACACGGACCTGCTGTCCCCCGGGGGCGGGGTGTTCCCGCGCAGCGCCAAGGCGATCCAGCTCAACAGCCACATCCGGCAGGTCCTGGGCATTCCCTCGGGCGTGTCGAAGATGACCCCCGCGGACCTGATGCGGGCGGTGCTGAAGGCCCCGGTCGACCTGCTGTGGAACGGCGGCATCGGCACCTACGTGAAGTCCTCCGCGGAGACCAACGCCGAGGTCGGGGACAAGGCCAACGACGGCATCCGGATCGACGGCGCCGACCTGCGGGTCAAGGTCGTCGGCGAGGGCGGCAACCTGGGCTTCACCCAGCTCGGCCGGATCGAGTTCGCCGAGACCGGCGGCCGGATCAACACCGACGCCATCGACAACAGCGCCGGCGTCGACACCTCCGACCACGAGGTCAACATCAAGATCCTGTTGAACTCGGTGGTCGCGGACGGCGATCTGACCGTCAAGCAGCGCAACACGCTGCTGGCCCAGATGACCGACGAGGTGGGCCGTCTGGTGCTGCGCACCAACTACGCGCAGAACGTGGCGCTCGCCAACGCGCAGGCCCAGTCGGCTTCGCTGCTCCAGGCGCACCAGCGGTTCATGCGCCGGTTGACCAAGGACGGCGCGCTGGACCGGTCCCTGGAGTTCCTGCCCACCGACCGGCAGATCCGGGAGCGGCTGGGGCAGGGCCGCGGACTGACCCAGCCCGAGCTGGCGGTCCTGATCGCCTACACCAAGATCACCGCGGCGGACGAGCTGATCGGCACCGAGCTGCCGGACGACCCCTACCTCCAGCGGCTGTTGTACGCCTACTTCCCGGCGGCGCTGCGCGAGCGGTTCGGGGAGCAGATCGACGGGCACGCCCTGCGCCGGGAGATCATCACCACCCTGCTGGTCAACGACACGGTGAACAGCGGCGGTTCGACCTTCCTGCACCGGCTGCGGGAGGAGACCGGGGCCTCGCTGGAGGAGATCGTGCGGGCGCAGCTCTCCGCCCGGGAGATCTTCGGACTGGGCGGGGACTGGGACGCGGTCGAGGCCCTGGACAACCAGGTCGCGGCCGACGTGCTCACCCGGATCCGGCTGCACTCGCGGCGGCTGGTCGAGCGCGGCACCCGCTGGCTGTTGAACAACCGGCACCAGCCCCTGGAGCTCGCCTCGACCGTCGACTTCTTCGCGGACGGGGTGGCGCAGGTGTGGACGCAGCTGCCGAAGCTGCTGCGCGGCGCCGACCTGGAGTGGTACGAGCGCATCCGCGAGGAACTGACCGGGGCCGGGGTGCCGGAGGAGTTGGCGGCCCGGGTGGCCGGGTTCTCCTCGGCCTTCCCGACGCTGGACATCGTGGCGGTGGCGGAGCGGATGGACAAGAACCCGCTGGCGGTCGCCGAGGTGTACTACGACCTCGCGGACCGGCTGCGGATCACCCAGTTGATGGACCGCATCATCGCCCTGCCGCGGGAGGACCGCTGGCAGTCGATGGCCCGGGCGGCGATCCGCGAGGACCTGTACGCGGCGCACGCGGCGCTCACCGCGGAGGTGCTCACGGCCGGCAACGGGTCCTCCTCGCCGGAGGAGCGGTTCACCGAGTGGGAGGAGAAGAACGTGGCGATCCTCGGGCGCGCCCGGGCCACGTTGGACGAGATCCAGGGCTCGGAGGACTTCGACCTGGCGAACCTGTCGGTGGCGATGCGGACCATGCGGACGCTGCTGCGCACCCACACCTGAGCGGGCCGGGGCCGGCGGTCCCACCCCGGGCGGTGACGAGCGCCCCCGCACCCGGTGCCACCGGGTGCGGGGGCGCTCGCCCGTCCCGCCCCAAGAACGGGGCAACTCGGGCAAGTGCTGACAATCACCAGCAAACATGGTCATGGGGTCTATGGTGGACCCGATTGTCAGACCGAGGGGTGCCGCTCGTGACCGTCCATGCTTCCGGCGACTCGACCAGCCCGCCCGACCGTCGACCCCCGGCGCGCGCCGGGGCGCGGGTCGGCGGCCGACCGCGTCGACTCGCGCTGGAAATCGCCAAGTTCGGAGTCGTCGGCGGCTCCGGCGTCGCGGTCAACCTGGTGGTCTTCAACCTGCTGTTGCACGGGCTCGGCAGCGGGCCGATGACCGCCACCGTCCTCGCCAGTTGCGCCGCCATGAGCAGCAACTACCTGGGCTTCCGGTTCTTCGCCTACCGCGACCGGACGGCCCGCACCCGCCCGCAGGTCGTGCTCTTCTTCGTCTTCAGCGGCGCCGGCGTGATGATGGAGAGCGTGCTGTTCTCCCTCGCCTACCACGGCGCCCAACTGACCGGGCCGCTCGCCTCCAACCTGGCCAAGGCCCTCTCCATCGGCCTCGCCTCGGCGTTCCGCTTCCTCGTCTACCGCACCTGGGTGTTCCCCCGGCCACGCCCGCGCACCACCGGCGCGCACCGCCCCGGGGCCTCCCGCGGCCCCGACGTCCTGCCGGGCAGCCGCCGCCCCGCCGAACCCACCCGCGCCGGACGGTGACGCTGGCCCGGGTGCGCACCGCCCCCTCCGCCCCCGACGCCCCCCGCCCGGCCCGGTCCCTGGTCCCGCGCGCGGTGTGGACCGCCGCGGCCCTGTCGGTCCTGCTGTTGCTCCTGGTGAGCCTGCGGCTGCCGTGGATCGGCGACCTGGGCATGCACGCGGCGACCTTGGAGCGGCTCCGCCACGACCTGGTGAACCCCGGCAACCCGCTGGTGGACGCGGACACGCCGAGCCCGTACTACTCGCCGTGGGCGGTGTTCTTCGCCCTGGTCGCCGACGTCAGCGGCGCCCCCACCTTCGGGGTGCTGCGGGCGGCGGCGCTCGTCGGGCTCGCCGTGCTGCTCAGCGGGGTGTGGCGGTTCGTCCGCACCCTCACCGAACGGACGGCCGCGGTTCCCCTCGCCCTGCTCTGCCTGACCCTGCTGTGGGGCACCCGGGTCTTCGCCTGGAGCGGCTTCACCGGACTCGGCTCGCTGGCCCTGACCGTCTCCTACCCCAGCACCCTCGCCCTCGGCCTCGCCTTCCACCTGTGGGCGTGGCTGCGCCGGGCCCTGGCCGCGGCGGCTTCCTGGCCGGTCTTCCTGGGGCTGGGACTGCTGTGGGGCACGATCGTGCTGGTCCACCAGTTCACCGGGGTGGTGGCCGGGCTCGGAGTGCTGGCCCTGGTGCTCGGCGCGCGGCCCTGGCCGCCGCGGGCGGTGTGGGCACGACTCGCCGGCGGCACCGCCGCCGCCGGCGCGCTGGTCCTGGCCTGGCCGTACTACGACCTGCTGGCCCTGTGGGGGGCCGACGGGATGGACGCCATCCACCGGCCGCTGTACCGGGACACCGCCATCCGGTTCGGGCTGGTGGCCGTCGGACTGCCCGCGCTCGCCGCCCGCTGGTGGCGGGACCGGCGCGACCCCCTGGCGCTCTTCTTCCTACTGGGGCTGCTGCTCGTGGCCGCCGGCGGCGTCAGCGGTCACTACGCCTGGGGACGGGCCCTGCCCGCGGTCCTGATCCCCGCCCAACTCGCGGTCGCCATCGAGGTCTTCGCCGCCACCCGGCGCTGGTGGCGGACGACGCTCGCCCTGCTGCTGGCCGCGGCACTGGCCGTCGGGGCCTGGATGCAGATCGGCACCCTCGGCTACGCGGTGCCGCACCACTGGCTCCCGGACCCGGTGGCCGCCAAGGCGCGGGAGCCCTGGCACGGCTACCGCTGGACCACGCCGTGGGTGCGCTACGGCGACGTGGTGATGGCCCGCACCTTCCCCGCCCGCCAACTCCCGGCGCACGGGGCGTACACCGTCGCCCCCGGCTACCCGGACGTCCTGCTCCCCGACCAGCGGCAGCGGATCGCCGCCACCGAGCGGTACTACGCCGAGGACACCGCGGCGGGCGAGCGGGCCCGCATCCTCGCCGCCCACCGGGTGCGCTGGGTGCTGGACGGACCCCGCCGGCCCGGGGACGGGCTGCGGGAGGTGGCGGAGGGGTCGAACGGGGAGCGGCTGTACCGGGTGGTGCCCTGAGGGCGGGGAACCCGCCCGGCGCGGGCCCGGCGGGGCACGGGTGACGGAACGGATGCGGACACGGAGGAGGCGCGTGATGACGGATGACACACCGGTGCCGACCGGCGCGGACGAAGGCCCCCGACTGAGCGCGGTGGTCCACGGCAGGAACGTGCAGGGCCACCTCCAGGAGTGCCTGGAGGACCTCGTCACGGGGCCGGCCGCCCCCGTGGAGGTGATCGTCGCGACCACCGACCCCGCCGCCCACCGCCTCGCCGAACGGTACGCCGCCCAGGACCCCCGGCTGCTGCCGCTGCCGCTGCCGGACGGCACCGGGGAGGCCGCCGCCCGGGCCGCCGGCGCCGCCCGGGCCACCGCCCCCTGGCTCCACTTCGTCCCCGCCAAGGACCGGGTGCCCGGCGGTGCCTGGCGCACCGTCACCGACCTCGCCGCCGTCCAACCCCCCGACGTGGACGTGCTGGTCCTGGACGCCGTCCACTCCACCTGGTGGGCCACCGGACGACCGTCCCCCGACGCGTCCGTGCTGGCCCGCGCCGGCCGGGTGCCGCGCACCCTCGACGACTGCCCCGACCTGTGGCGGGTCACCCCGCTGCTGGGCGCCCGGGTGCTGCGCACCGACCACTGGCGCGCCCACCCCGAGTGGGCCGCCGAACCGGACGCGGAACTCCTCGCCTACGCGGTCCTCGCCCGGGCCCGCCGGATCACCGCCCTCGACCACCCCGTCCTCGACGACCGCCGGCTGCGCACCGCCAGCCTGCCGCCCCCCACCCCCGAGGACCACTACGGCCTGGTCGGACGGTACGAGGCCGTGCAGGAGGTGCTGGCCGCACAGGGCGCCTCCACCGCGGTCCGGGCGGCGCTCTACGACGTGATGGTCCGCGAGTGGCTGCGCGTCATCGCCCGCGGCGCGCTGCCGGAGCCGGTGGCCCGCGAGTTCTTCCACCGCGCCGCCCGCGCCGCCGCCCGCTGGCGTCCGCCCGGCCATCCGGCACCCCCCGGACTGGACGGGGTCCGCTACCGGCTGCTGGAACGCGACGCCTACCGGCCCTACCGCGCCGTGCAGGGCGTCAACCACCAGCAGCGCGAGGTGCGGGAGCGCTGGCGCACCCGGGGCCGCCGGGCCGCCGCCAAGCTGCGCGACCACCGCTACCGCCGCGCCCTGGACCGGCCCGTCCACGACGACCTGGCCGTGTTCTCCGCCTACTGGGACCGGGGCGTGACCTGCAACCCGGCCGCCATCGCCGAGAAGCTCGCCGCCCTCGCCCCCGAGGTGCGGCAGGTGTGGGTGGTCGCCCGGGACCGGGTGCCGCTGCTGCCGCCCGGCACCCGGTACGTGGTGCCGGGCACCCCCGACTACTGGGAGGCGCTGGCCCGCGCCCGGTTCCTGGTCAACAACGTCAACTTCTCCGGTGCGGTGGTCAAACGGCCGGACGCGGTCCACCTCCAGACCCACCACGGCACCCCCCTCAAGCGGATGGGCCTGGACCAGCTGTCGTACCCGGCCGCCGCCAAGGGCCTCAACTTCCGCGCCCTGCTGGCCCGCGTCGACAAGTGGGACTACAGCGTCTCCGCCAACCCGCACTCCACCGAGACCTGGGAACGCGCCTACCCCTCGCGCTACGTCTCCCTGGACCACGGCTACCCCCGCAACGACGTGCTGCACCGGGCCACCCCCGCCCGCATCCGCGCGGTCCGGGAACGCCTCGGCATCCCCCGGGGCCGGACCGCGTTCCTGTACGCCCCCACCCACCGCGACTACGAGGCCGGCTGGACGCCCCGGCTGGACCTGGCCGCCCTCGCCGCGCACCTCGGCGAGGACGCCGTGCTCCTGGTGCGCGGCCACTACTTCTACGGCGGCACCTCGCCGCTCGCCGGGCTCCGCCGCGACGGCCGGGTGGTCGACGTGTCCGCCTACGACCCCGTCGAGGACCTCCAACTCGCCGCCGACGGACTGATCACCGACTACTCCTCCCTGATGTTCGACTACGCGGGCCTCGACCGGCCGGTACTGGTCTACGCCGACGACTGGGAGACCTACGCCAGGACCCGCGGCGTCTACTTCGACCTGACGAGCCAGGCGCCCGGCCACGTGGTGCGCACCCAGGAGGAGTTGACCGAGGCGATCCGCTCCGGCGCCTGGCAGGACGCGGCGAGCGCCAAGACCCGGGCCGCGTTCCGCCGCAGGTTCTGCGCCTACGACGACGGACTGGCCGCCGAACGGGTGGTGCGCCGGGTCTTCCTCGGCGAACCCGAGTCGGCGCTGCCGCCCGTGGTGCCGGTCGACGAACGGCGGCCCGTCCCCACCCCCCAGGAGGCCGACGCGACATGAGCCCGCACGACCGACCGACCTCCCCGCACCTGGTGCACGCCGCCACCGCACCCGGAACGCCCGACGTGACCGTCACCGTCATCGTCCACGACGACGCGGCCCGACTGCCCCGTGCGGTCGACTCGCTGCGCCGGCAGAGCCACCGGGCGATCGAGATCGTCATCAGCGACGACCACTCCACCGACGACACGCCCCGGGTCGCCCGGCAACTGGCCGCCGCGGACGACCGGATCACCGTGCTGCGGCTGCCCGAGAACAGCGGCGGGTGCAGCGCCCCGCGCAACCGGGCCCTGGACGTCGCCCGCGCACCGTTCCTGATGTTCCTGGACAGCGACGACGAACTCCCGCCGCACGCCGTGGAGACCCTGCTCGCGGCGCACCGGGAACGCCCCGTCGACTTCGTGATGGGCGCCGTCGAACGGGTCCGCGTCGACACCGGCCGGGTCTCCACCTGGATGCCGCACCTGGTGGCCGAGCGGCGCACCGTGCCCGGCATCGAGGCCGAGCCCCGCCTGCTCTTCGAGCACCTGGCGACCAGCAAGATGTACCGCGCCGAGTTCCTGGACCGCAACCGGCTGCGCTTCCCCGAGGGCATCCACTACGAGGACCAGCTCTTCTCCGCCCAGGCGTACTGCCTGGCCAGGGAGTTCACCGTCCTCACCGACACCGTCTACCGCTGGTACATCGCCCCGCACGCCGCCGCCGGCACCGCCTCCATCTCCAACCAGCGCCATCTGCTGGGCAACGTCCGCGACCGGGTCCACGTCGGGCGGCTCATCGACGACTTCCTCCGCGAGTCCGGCCACGCCGCGCTGCGGCCGGAGAAGGACTACAAGTTCCTCAAGCACGACTTCCGGATGTACGCCGGTGACCTCCCGTACCGCGACCACGCCTGGCTGGCCGGCTTCGCCGACCTGGTCAACCCCTATCTGGCCACGCTCGCCCCGGCCGCCTACGCCCGGCTGCCGCGCGCCGAGCGGGTGGTGCTGCAACTGGTGCGGGACGGCCGGCTCGCCGAGGCCCGGGTGGCCGCCCGGGGGCTCGGCCAGGGCGTCGCCCCCCGCACCGTCACCGCCGGCCCGGACGGGCGGCTGTACTGGGGGGACCGGGTCCCGGCGACCGCCACCGGGCGGCGCGAACTGGACCTCGACGACCAGCGGGTGGACGCCGGCCCCTTCCCGAGCGCCCTGTTCCGGCACGAGATCCTCGACCTGAGGGCCGCCCCCGGCGCCGCGGTCGACCTGGTGGTGCGCACCCACGACCCCGGGTTGCGGCTCCCGGTCGGACCGCAGGCCGCGGCCCTGGCGGTGGCGCCCGGCGGGGGTCGGCTCGAAGTGCCGTTCCGGATCGACCCGGTGCGGCCCGGGGTGTTCGAGGGCCGGGTGCGCCTGGACCTCGCGGCGGCCCCGCTCCCGCTGCACGGCTTCCCCGGCGTCCGGCACCCCGTGCTGGTGCTGGCCCAGCGGGGCCTGCGCAACACCGGGCTGCTGCTCGCCCCGCTCGGCTTCCCCCCGCTACGGGCACGCGTCGACTACCGGCACGGGCTCGCCCCGCACCTGGTCACCGTGGAGCCCGAGCCGCGGGGCGCCGGCCGGCTCCAGATCCGCTGGGACCCGGTCGGCCTCACCGCCCGGGTGACCCGGCCGCTGGCCGAGCGGGTGGCGCCGTTGCTGCGCTGAGCCGTCCGGAGGTCCGGGCGGCGGCCACCGCCGTCGGCCCGGCGGGGCGCGCGGCGGTCGCGGAACCGGTCGCGGTCCGGGCCCGGGGGCGGTCCGCCCCGGGGTGGGCCCGCAGCCAGCCCGCCCGGGCGGAGGTGACGATGTCGGCGAGCGAGTGCCGGGGCCGCCAGCCGAGCACCTGGGCCGCCCGGTCCACGTCGGCGACCAGCCGGGCCGGGTCGCCCGCCCGGCGGGGCAGCACCTCCGGCTCGTCCTCCCGGCCCGCCGCGGCGGTCACCGCCGCCACCACCTCCCGCACCGAAACGCCCTCGCCACGACCGACGTTGAGGGTCAGCCCGGTACCGGCACCGGACGCGGCCGCGAGCCGTTGCGCGGCGGCGACGTGGGCATCCGCCAGGTCCGCCACATGGACGAGGTCGCGCACGCAACTGCCGTCGTGGGTGGGGCGGTCACCCCCGTACACCTGCGGCGGCAGCCCGTCGCCGAGCCGGTCCAGGGTCTGCGGGACGAGCCCGACCGCCGCCGTGTCCGCCAGCTCGGGCACCGCCGCGCCCGCCACGTCGAAGTGGCGCAGGACCGCCGTGGCGATGCCGTGGGCGCGCCCGGCGGCCCGCACCAGCCACTCGCCGGCGAGCTTGGTCTCGCCGTAGGGGCTGACCGGTTGGCAGGGGGTGTCCTCGGCGATGAGGTCGGCGGCGGGCGCCCCGTACACCGCGGCCGAGGAGGCGAGGACGAACGAGGTCACGCCCGCCTCGACCACGGCGTCCAGCAGGACCCGCAGCCCCTCCACGTTCTCCCGGTAGTAGCGCAGCGGCTGCTCGACGGACTCGTCGACCCGGTGGCACCCCGCGAGGTGGATCACCCCGGTGATCCGGTGGCCGTCGAGGGCCCGGGCGATCAGCTTGGGTTCCCGGGTCGACCCGACGACCAGCGCCACTCCGTCGGGGACGCGCTGGGCGTCGCCGACGGACAGGTCGTCGTAGACGACGGTCCGCTCGCCCGCGGCGCGCATCGCGCGGACGACATGGGCCCCGATGTAGCCGGCACCACCGGTGATCAGCCAGGTCATGGTCGCTCGTTCACCCTGTCCTGTGGTCGGTGTGCGCGCTGCGGGGCGCGCACGGAAGCGTGCGGAGGGAGCGGTGATCGTACGGATGCGCGGGGGGCGAGCAGCCGTACGGGGCGCAGTCTGTCAGAGCGGACGACCACCGCGCTGAGCTGCGGAGCAACCGATCACCGGATTCCCCATATTCTGACTTCCCGTCAATAACGAGTGCAAGAGCGGTTCTTGGGAGAAACGGCAGGGATGCGTGGGGCGCGGGGTGCGAACTCAGCCGCCGCCCCTGACCCCCGTCAGCCGTACCGCCCGTCGCTTCAGCACCGACAGCACCCCGTGCGGCCCGTGGGCCACCCGTACCGCCAGCGCCCCCGAGTGGGTGGCGTACGGCTGGACCAGCAGCACCCCGTGCCGTGCGTCGGGCACCGCCCGGCGGCGCAGCAGCCCGGGCCCGGTGTCGGCGTGCGCGGTGGCCTCCCGCTCGCCGCCGTCCGCGAACCGCAGCCGCACCCGCAGGTCCCAGGTGCCGGCGCCCAACCGTCCCAGCGGCACCCCGGTGTCGACGACCCAGGTGCCGCTGCCGGGCTCGGAGACGAACGGGACGGTGTGCCGCAGCCCGGGCCGTCCGGTGCGACGGTCGAGGAACACCACCTCCGCCCCCAACGGGCCGGCCGCCAACACCCGCCCGTACAGCTCGTGCAGGCGCAGCCGCAGCCGCGTCCCGCCCCTGCGGGCGCCGGGCCGCAGCTCGGCCGTCACCGCCAGGGGCAGCGCGGACAGCGGGCGGCGCAGCAGCGCGTCGAGCGGCACCGGGACCTTTGCCGACCACACGGGGGTGCCGTCCCCGTCGCGGGCGTACGGCGGCAGCAGCCGGGCCGGTCGCGCGGCCAACTCCCGCACCCGGTCGAGGTCGCGGGGGGCCGGCGAGGCCAGCAGCACGGCGGCCAGCAGCCGGCCGGGCCCGCTCGCCGGCTCCAACTCGGCGCGCTCGAAGGTCTCCAGGTGGGCGCGGGCCTCCATCCACCAGGCGGTGCGGTACGCGGGGGAGCGGCGCCCGAGGTCACGGGCGTACATCCGGAGTGACAGGTCGAGGAACGCGGCCCGGGCGGCGTGCGCCAGGGCGTCCTGGCCGGCGGCCCGCAGCACCTCGACGGCGGTGCGGTGCGCCGTGGTGCGGGCCCGCCAGTTGTCGATGCCGGCCCGGTCCAGGGAGATCGACAGCCGCTCGGCCCGCCGCCGCACCTGCCACACGTACACCACGTCCGGGATCAGGGCGAGCCGCGGTCCGGCGGCGAGCACCCGGGCGCCGAACACGAAGTCCTCGTAGGGGAAGCGCCCGTCCGGGAACCGGATGCCGTGCGCCCGCAGGAAGCCCGTCCGGTAGAGCTTGTTGACGCACAGGGTGTCCCGGACCAACTCCGGCCGCTCGGCGGGGCGCGCGAGGGTGGCGGGCGCCGCGGGCGGTGCGTACAGCCGGGGTTGCCAGGGCCGGTCGGGGCCGTGCGGCACCTCCCGGCGGACGCACGCGCCGGCGACCACCTCCACGTCCCGGTCCCGGGCGGCGGCCAGCAGCCGTTCGACGGCGCGCGGGGGCAGCAGGTCGTCGCTGTCGAGGAACATCACGAAGGGCGTGGTGCAGGCGTCCAGCCCGTCGTTGCGCGGGGTGCCGCAGCCGCCGCTGTTGACGGCGCGCCGCAGCACCCGCAGCCGGGGCTCCGCGGCGGCCAGTGCGTCCAGCAGCGCGGGGGAGCCGTCGGTGGAGCCGTCGTCGACGGCGATGACCTCCCGCACCGCGGGGCCCTGCGCCAGCGCGGACCGCACCGCCTCGACCACGTGCGCGGCGTCGTCGTACCCGATGACCACCACGCTCACCGGAGCGTGCTCGGCGTGTGCCACGGCGTCCCCTCCCCGCCGGGCTCGGACGGCGCCGGGACGGCGGCCGGGTCGGTGCGGACGGTGGCGCGCCACAGCCGGACGAGGGACAGCGCGGTCGCGGCGAGCAGCAGCCCGTTGCGCACCGCCAGCAGCAGACAGCCGGTCCAGGTGGAGGCGGTCACCTCCCCGTACGCCATCGGGTAGACGACCGTGCTCACCGCGGTGGCCGCCAGGACCAGTCCGACCACCGGGCGTTGGGTGGTGCGCGGCGAGGTGAGGCAGACCGCGGCCAGCCCCAGCAGCCACACCAGGTACTGGGGGCTGATCACCCGACTGGTCACCGTGAAGAGCAGCACCGCGCAGAGCGCGGCGTCGAAGGGGGTGGCCGCGCTCCAGTGCCGGGCCCGCAGCCGCCACCCCACCAGCAGCAGCCCGGCGACTGCGGTGAGCGCCAGCGAGGCGGTGGCGACGGCCCCCACCTGGGGTCCGACGAACTCCATCGCCCCGTAGCGGTAGCGCACGGTGCCCGGCCAGCCCGCGAGCCGGGCGAACCCCAGCACCGTGCCGCCCAGGGACTCGATCTGCACGCCCCGCGCACCCTGTTCGCGCAGGAACGCCGCCGACCCGTCGAAGGCGAGGGCGAGCAGCCCCAGCACCGCCGCCCCGGTGACTGCGGCGGCGGCCCACGCCCGCCGGGCGGCCCGTCCCGGCGGCGCGCCCAGCAGCACCAGGACCGGCCACCCCTTCACCGCGGCCCCGAGCGCCGCCCACGCCCCGCCCGCCCGCGGGGACCGGGCGAGGGTCAGCAGGGCGGCCACCGCGAGGGCGGTGACCAGGACGTCGTAGCGGGCCAGCGGCAGGTGCAGCAGCAGCGGCAGCCCGCACAGCCAGACCCGGGCCCCGGCCCGGCTGCGTCCGGGTCGGCCGCCGGCGCGCACCAGCGCCGCGGTGACCAGGGCGTCCGCGGTCAGGGTCAGCGCCACGAACGCCTCGAAGTAGCTCAGCCAGGGCACCAGTGCGGGCGCCAGCAGCACCGGCCCGGCGCCCGGCGGGTACTGCCACAGCGGGTCGCCCACCGGGAAGCCCCCGGCGGCCAGCTGCTCGGCCCAGTGGGCGTACAGCCGGTACACCTCCCGGGGCACGCCGCCGGAGCCGAGCAGTTCCGGGTCGCTGTGCAGGAGCAGGTACAGCATCACGCCGCGGGTGGCGAGCCAGCCGGTGGCGTAGCGGAGGGCGGTGCGGGGGTCCGCCCGGGGGACGAGCGGTGCGCCGGGGACGGCGGTGGTCGTCTGTGGGGTCACTGACGGGAGCGTATGTCCCGTATTGGTAGATATTGCGGTGAATCACGGGGCGGGTCGCCTACTCGCCCCACACCCGTTCGGCTCGGCGCTCCTGCCGCCCGGGGCGGGGCGACGGACCAGTGGGCGCGCTCACGGGGCCGTCCCGTGGCGGAGTCCGTCGGCCGTCCGGCTCGGATGAACGGTCGGAAGCCCTCGTGTCAGCTGCCGGGTCAGGGACCCGACGCCGCCCGGGGCCTTCGCGCAGGGGCGCGGGTCCCGGGCCCTCCCACCGGTGGAGGCGGGACCGTCAGCCGGCGGTGCGGGTCCCGGCCAGCAGCGCGGTCACCCCCCGGCGGGGACGGTAGCCGAGTACCGCGCGCGCCCGCGCCGACACGTAGACCCGGTCGATCGTCGTCGGCAACTCCCATCCGTGCCGGCCGAACCCGGCTGCCACCTCGGGGGTCCGCCGGGTGATGAGCGCGGCCGGATCGTGCCGCAGCCCTCCGCAGTCCTCCATCCGCCACGGGTACGGGCCGGCGATGTTCAGCACTCCGGCCGCCTCCCGGGGGCCCAGGACGGCGAGCAGGTGGGCCTCCGTCACATCGGCTGCGTCCACACCCCGGTAGAGCCGGTGCCGGGCCAGGACCGCGGGTGGTTCGGGGAAGCACCGCGCGATGCGCAGGCACACCGTGCTCATCGCGCCCGCCGCGGAGAGCACCAGGTCTTCCGCCGCGAGCTTCGTCTCGTCGTAGATGTCACGAGGTCGACAGACGACGTCCTCGGTGACCCAGGCCGCCTCGTCCGCCGACTCCAGGGCGTACCCGTACACCGAGGTCGAGCTGGTGTGGACGAAGCGCCGTACTCCCGCGGCGGACGACGCGTCCAACAGGTCCCGGGTCGCCCCGACGTTGATCGCACGGAACTCGTCGTCCGGGCGCACCCCGACGTGAGGCGCGTGCAGGGCCGCCGTGTGCACGACCGCCCGGGCCCCGGACAGCACGTGGCGCCACGACGCAGGGTCGCGCAGGTCCGCCACCACGGACGTGTCGGGCGACGGCAGGCGATCCACCCCGACGACCGGGCAGCCCGCGGCCCCGAGGCGGCGCACGATCGCCGAACCGACCAGTCCCGCGGCCCCGGTCACCACGACGTGCCCCGACGGTTGCGACATGAACACCTTCCCCTGGGGTGGGCGGACGGTCGGACGCACTGCCTTGGGGGTTGGCGCACCCCGGGCCGCCACGGGAGGACGCGGAGTCCAGTGTTCCGCAACCTGGGCCGGTCCGGCGGCCGGGGACGGGGCGAACCCCTACTTCACCGCCCCCGCCATCACCCCCGACACGAACTGCCGCTGGAAGGCGAAGAAGACCGCCAACGGAACCACCAGCGACAGGAACGCCCCCGGCGCCAGCACGTCCACGTTGTTGCCGAACTGCCGCACCTGGGTCTGGAGCGCCACCGTGACGGGCTGGTTGGAGGCGTCCGTGAAGATCAGGGCCACCAGCATGTCGTTCCACACCCACAGGAACTGGAAGATGCCCAGGCTGGCGATGGCGGGCCCGCCCAGCGGCAGCACCACCCGGGCGAACAGTCGCAGCTCGCCCGCCCCGTCCAACCGGGCCGCCTCCAACAGCTCCCGCGGGATCTCCGCGAAGAAGTTCCGCAACAGGAACACCGCGAACGGCAGACCGAACCCCACGTGGAACAGGACCACCCCGGCCACCGAACCGAAGAGCCCCACCTCCCCGTACAGCCGGGCGATCGGCAGCAGCGCCACCTGCACCGGCACCACCAGCAGCCCCACCACCCCCAGGAACCACCAGTCCCGCCCCGGGAAGTCCAACCAGGCGAAGGCGTACCCGGCCAGCGCGCCGATGACCACCGTCAGCACCGTGGACGGCACCGCGATCCACACCGTGTTCAGCAGGGAGTCGGTGATGGAGGCGTTCTCCAACAGCCGGGAGTAGTTCTCCACGGTCAACTGCGCCGGCTCGGTGAGCACCGTCCACCAGCCGCTGTCCGCGAGGTCCCGCGGTCCCCGGAACGAGGACAGCAACAGCCCGACCGTCGGCACCAGCCAGAACACCGCGGCCACCACAAGCACCGCCCGCAGCAGCCCGCCGCCCGCCGCCCGCGCCAGACGGGTGCCCACCGCCGCCCGTCCCTTCGCCCCGGGGACCGTGCCGGTACGGGACTCCGTGCGCTCCGCGCTCATCGCCTGCCCTCCCGTCGCAGCCGTCGGATGTTGAACACCATCACCGGGATCACCAGCAGCAACAGCAGCACCGAGATCGCGCTCGCCACCCCGGGCCGGCCGTCACTGAACGCCGACCGGTACAGCTGGAGCGCCAGCACGTTGGCGTCGTCCTGCGAGGAGCCGGGCGCGATGATGTAGACGAGGTCGAACACCTTCAGCACGTTGATCATCAACGTGACCAGGACCACTGCCAGCACCGGCGCCAGCAACGGCACCGTGATCCGGCGGAACACCTGCCACTCGGTGGCCCCGTCCACCCGGGCCGCCTCCAGCAGCTCCCGCGGCACGCTCGCCAGCCCCGCCGCGATCAGCACCATCGCGAAGCCCGCCCACATCCACACGTACGCCACGATCACCGCCGGGGTCACCAGCGCCGGCCCCAGCCAGTCCACCCCGCGGTACGGCTCCCGGAAGTTGTCCGCCGGCAACCGCAGGTGCGTCCCGTCCGCCGCGGCCGGCAGCACGAAGGTGCCGTCCGCCGCCGCCGTGGTCCGGGCCACCACCGAACCGTCGCCCCGCACCGCCTCGATCCGCATCCCCGGATACCCGAACTCCCCGCCGTCCACCCCGCCGAGCGTGCCCACGCCCTTGCCGCGGGTGAAGTCCTGCCAGGTCGTCCCCGTCACCCGGGCCGGATCGGCGCCGGCCGCCCGCGCCGCCCGGGCGTCCCCGGGCATCGCGTCCGGGGCCACCCCCACCAGCGGCAGCACCACCGGCTCGCCCACCCGCACCGGCTCCCGGGTGACGAACGCCCCGCTGCCCGCCTCCCGCAGCGGGGAGTCCCGCCCCGGGTGCGCCTTCGGGAACGCCGAGGACTCGGCGAAGGTGTCGTGCACCCCCACCCACACCGCGTTCGCCACGCCCCGGTCCGGGTCCTGGTCGTACACCAACCGGAAGATGATGCCGGCCGCCAGCATCGAGATCGCCATCGGCATGAAGAGGACCAGCTTGAACGCCGTGCCCCAGCGGATCCGTTCGGTCAGCACCGCGAAGACCAGCCCCAGCGCGGTCGCCACCGCCGGGGCGGCCACCACCCAGAACACGTTGTTCCGCAGTGCCGTGCGGATGCCGTCGTCGGTGAACAGCTCCCGGTAGTTGTCGAACCCCGCGAAGCCGCCCCCGTCGTCGCTGACGAAGCTGCGGACCAGCGAATAGCAGATCGGGTACACCACCAGCGCCCCGAGCAGCACCACCGCCGGCAGCAGGAACGCCGTCGCCACCAGCCACCGGCCCGAACCCCGCGGGCCCCCGCGCCGCACCCGTCGCGGACGGGTGCCGTCCGTCGTCGCCGACGCCACCGGCCTCAGTCCCCGTACGCCTTGGCCGCTTCGGCCTCCAACCGCTGCTGGGTGCCGGCCACGTCGTCCGGGTCCTTGAGGAAGTCCTGGAGGACCTTCCACATGCCCTTGCCGGGCGTCCCGCCGAACGCCTGCGGCGTCTGGTCCGACAGGTCGAACCGGAAGTCGTCACCCGCGCCGACCAGCGCCTTCGCGATGTCCCGCTGCACGTCGTTCGGGTACGCCGCCGGGTCCAGGTTCTTGTTCGGCGACAGGAACCCGCCCTCCTTCGCCCAGACCTCCGCCGCCTCCGGCGAGGCCAGGAACGTCAACAGCGCCTGCCCGGCCTTCGAGTCCTTCAGCAGCACCGCCGCGTCGCCCCCGCTGACCACCGGCGGCCTCCCGCCCACCGCGGGGAACGGGAACACCTTCGCGTCCTTCCCCACCTCGGCCTTGGCCTGCGCCACGTTCACGCCGACGAAGTCGCCCTCGAAGACCATCCCCGCCTTCGGCTGGTCCCCGCCCGTGAACGTCTGCTCCACCGACCGCGGGAACTCCGTCTGCAAGGCCCCGTCCGCCCCGCCCGCGAGGTAGTCCTCCTCGTCGAACAACTCGGCCAGGGTGGTCAGCGCCGCCTTCACCGAAGGATCGGTCCACTTGATCTCGTGCGCGGCGAGCCGGTCGTACTTCTCCGGGCCGGCCTGCGACAGGTACACGTTCTCGAACCAGTCGGTGAGCACCCAACCGTCCGCCCCGCCGATCGACACCGGCGTCACCCCGGAGTCGTACACCGTCCGCGCGGTCGCCAGGAACTCCTTCCAGGTCTTCGGCTCCTCGGCGCCCGCGTTGGCGAAGACGGCGGTGTTGTACCAGACCAGCGACTTGTTGGCGGCCTTGAAGTACACCCCGTACTGCTCCCCGTCCACCACCCCGAGGTCCTGCCACCCCTGCGCGAAGTTCTTCGCCAACTGGGCCTTCACCGCGTCGTTCACCGGCTTGGCCCACTTCTTCTCCACCGCCTGCTTCACCGCCCCGACCTGCGGCAACAGCGCCACGTCCGGTGGAGCCCCGCCGGCGATCTTCGAGCCCAGGAAGTTGACGATCGGGTCCTGCGCCGGCACGAACGTCACCTCGGCGCCGGTCCGTTCCTCGAACTCGGCCAGCACCTTCTTGAAGTTCTCCTGCTCCGGCCCCGTCCACACCGCGGCCACGTCCAGCTTCTGGCCGTCCAACTCCGGTAACCGCAGGGACGATCCGCCCGGCGTACTGCTCGCGCCGCCACCCTTGTCGTCGTCGCCCCCGCCGTCCCCGCAGGCGGTCACCCCCCACACCAGCGTCCCCGCCGCGGCCACGGCCACCAGCCGCCGCGTGCGGCCCGAGAACCGGAGCCGGTGGTCGCCGCGGCCCCTGGTCTTCCTACCCGTGCTGCGCATCACTGCCCCGTCCTCTTGACGCGCTCGTCGCGCGTGCCTGCGAACGTCCGTGGGCCCCTGTGTACGCGGGACGGTTCCTCCCCACAAGGGCCCCGACGCCCCGAACTCACCGATCGTGACGCCCTCGTGACGTTGTGGGCGGGGCGTCGGCCACCGTGCCGATTCCGTGGGGCTGAGGCGGGGCGTGCGACGGCCCCGCCCCCTCCGGCGGGAGGGCACGGGGCCGGTCCGTGGCGTCAGGACGCCGACGAGGCCGGGCCCCCTACCGGGGTGGGGCGGGCACCACGGCGGGGGTGGCCATGCCGTTCGCGGCCAGGTCGAAGTGGTCCAGCACCACGCTCCGCACCAGCACGCCCGGAAAGTCCTCGAAGCGGTTCAGCGTGTCCGCGATGGCGGCGGTGAGGGTCTCGGCCCGGACGACGCAGAGGAACCCCGAGTACCCCGGCCCCTCTTCCAAGCCGATGCCGCCTTCCGAGAAGCGGTCGAGGCCGTCCAGAACGTCCTGTTGCTCCTCGCTGAGCGGGGCATCCAGCACGAGGTTGAAGCACCAACTACGTACAGTCGCGGTGCTTCCCTGTGAATTGGTCAATCTTGTTCGCCTCTTCTCCCTGGCTGCTGGGCGTGCAGTACACAGTGACCTTCTTGCTGCACGGGCAGCAGACAACCCATCCCCACCTATGGCGGTTTTTGTCGTGTGTCACCTTGAGGCCTGCTGCTTCGGCCCTCTTGAGTGCCGCTTCCACGTCCTTCTTCTGGTGACGATCCCCTTTGCCCATGCCTGTACGTCCTACTCTGCGTGGCAGGAGCATGCGGGTCGGGCGCCTGAAGATCACCCGTACGGGCTTGCGGCGACATCGGTGGGTGTGTCACCGAACGTGACGGATTTTCACCACAGCTCGGGCGCGTTCGTGTAGTTCCCGAGCTGTGGAGTTCTTCAAGAACGGTTTGAGGGCGCTCAGCATCGAAGCCATCCTCTGGTCCGCTCGGCCGGATTGAACGAACGGATAGTCCTTCAGCGCCTGGCTCCAGCTGGCACAGGCGGCCTCCAGATGCCCGATCCTCAGTTGCCTTTCGGCGAGAGTCGAATGGTCGAGCACCGAGCGTCGACGCTGGGTCCGGTTCCGTTGCAGGACGGTGTACCGCTTGAGCGATTGGACGGAGCCTTCGGTGTCGTTGAGCCCGTGCTTCACCTGGGCGATGTCGAATTCCAGTACCGCTTCCCTGTAATGCCCCATGACCGCCCTGCTGGAGGAATCCGCCTTGCCCATCTCCCTCTCCGCCTTCCGGAGGAAGGGGAACGCGGCAGCTGCCCCTTCCGTCAAGGCGCTGGCATACGCTCGCTGGCCTGCGAGGAAGGCCCGCATGTTGGGCGCAAGCGAGCCGAAGTCCGCCATGGCTGCCGAGGTCAGTCGCAGAGCCGTCTCGTGGTGTCCGAGTTGGAGTGCCTGAGAACTCATTCCGTGCAGGGCGAGGGAGTGCGCGTCCCTGTCGTCAGCGGACTTCGCCAGTTCCATGGCCTTGAGGTAGTACCGCTGCCCCAGCCCCTGCTGGCCTTCGTCGACAGCCATGTAGCCGGTCAGGTAACACAGATCGGAAGCCGCGGACAGCATCCTCTTGCGCACCGAGGCGGATCCGGACGTCGAGAGGTACGGGGCGAGGGTGTTCACGATGAACGAGGCGGCCGTGGGGCGCGTGTTCTGTCCGCCGAATTGGTAATCGAGGTCGGAGAGGTGTCGGGTCACGGTGGTGACCAGCTCGATTTCCCCCTCCCCGATGCGGCGCACCCGTCCGTCGTGGGCGAGGGACAGCCTGTCCAAGGCGTCCTGCCAATCGGGGATGTTCAATCCAACAGAGAAGATTCCCGCGCTGAGTACACTCCGTCGGGCCGGGTCCATATCAAGCCTCCCAAGCTCGATAAGTTCCTGAACGATTCCCACATCTGCTGCCGAGTTCGCTGGTGTGGGAAAGCCGGCATCGGTATGGGAAATTTTCCGACCGAGCCGGCGGGTGGGCTTCCTTGTGGAGCCGGTCCAGGTGAGCGTTCGGTTTCCGTGGCTCCACAGGTCTCCCCCGGCCGGTTGGCCGTTCAAGTGACCCGTCGCGTCAAGTGGACCGACCTGTCAGCTCTTGATGTCGAGGAGGGCCCTTTCGTAGATTTCTCGGGCGTGGGAGTTCTTCCGGTGGGGACTCAGTCGGCGCGGGATCTCTGAGACGAACTGATCCACGGCACCTGACTTGATCTCCGGGTGCTTGTCGAGGACTTCTCCCCAGGTGGCGCATGCCAACTCCAGATGCCCCAGCTCCAGTTGCCTTTCGGCCAACATCGACTGGAACCTCAGCTCCGTCACGCGCGAGTCGGTCTTCGCCCTCAGCTTGAAGTGGAGTTGGAGCGCTTCGACGCTGCCCGCAACATCTCCGAGCGCATGGCAGACCTGGGCCGTGTGATAGGCAAGTGTCGCGGGAGTGTATCCACCCAGTTGGGTCTTGCCGCTACCCAGAACATCCATTGCCCTCTCGGTTTCCCGAATGCTGCGCAGTGCGGCGGCGCGATCGCCTGCGAGTGCGTAGCCGTGGGCTTGCTGCCCGGACATGAACGCGCGCATCAACGGTCCGGCGATCGGCGCGGAGGCCGCTGCCGCGTCTGCCAGGCGGGACGCGGAGGCGCCGTGTCCCAGGTCAGCGGCCTGCACAGACATGCCTCGGAGAATATGGCAGTACGTGAGGTAATCGCTGCTCGCCCCAGCCAGTTCCAGTCCTTTGGCGTAGTACCTCTGTCCCAGGCCGTGAAGCCCTTCGTCCACTGCCATCCAGCCGGTGATGTAACACAGGAACGCCGTGGCGGTCAGCATGGACTTGCGAACTTCATCGGAAGCTTCCGCGCGGAGAAAAGGGGCGGTGATGTTCGTGAGAAAGGCTGCGGCCATCGGGCGGGAGAAGCGGCCGCCCCGCTTGTTGTAGATCGCGTTCAACTGATCGGTCATCTCAGTGACCATTTCGACGTCCGACACACCCACGCGTGCTATGGATCCGGATGAGGCGATCTCCATTCTGCCGACAAGGTCCTGCCAGTTGGGGATGGTCATCGCGACGGAGAAGAGGCTTGCTGAGAGGAATTTCCGGCGCTCCATGTCCTGTCTCCCCATCTCGATCAACTCTTCTGTGAAAGATTGGAGTTCCGTTTCATGGGTGGGTTTCGGAAACCCTGCGTCAGTGTGGCTGACCGGTCGGTCTAACCGGCGGGAAAGGGCTTCGAGGATGAGTTTTCGTACGTCCTCCCTGGGCATGGCGCCCTTCCGCCAGTAGTGGACGGTGGATTCTCCGAAGGTGGTTGGGGTTCCTCGTTCGGTCCCGATCGCATTGACGGAGCGGGCGAACTGCCCTTGGGTCCAGTGGGCTTCCTTGTGGAGCCGGTCCAGGTGAGCGTTCGGTTTCCGTGTCCCCACAGGTCTCCTCCGGCCGGTTGGCCGTTCAAGGCTTTCAAGTTCCGCTGCCGTGCTTGAGGCTGGCTCGTGCCCGCTCGTGGACCTCCCGGGCTTCGGGCGTGGAGCGGTAGGGCCGTAGTAGCCGGCCGATGTTGGCGATGTGTCGGTCCACCTTGCCGGAACGGACTGAAGGGTACTCGTCAAGAACGTGATTCCACGTGGTGCAGGCGGCATCCAGGAGCCCTAGTTCCAGTTGACGTTCCGCCATCATGGAGTTGAAGCGAAGAGCTGAGCGCCTGGTTTCGCCGGACCGCCGCAACCGAAAATGTGACTTCAGGGAGTCTACGCTTCCCGCTGTGTCCCCCAATGCGTAACGGACTTGGGACGTGTGATAAGCCAAGGTGGCCGGGTCATAGCGTCCGAAGGTATGGGACCCGCTCTCGGCTCTCTCCATGGATCGTTCTGCCTCCCTGAGGCTGCGTAGGGCTTCGCCGCGATTGCCGGCCACCGCGAAGGCATGGGCTTGTTGCCCGGTCATGAAGGCCCGCAGACGCGGCCCGGTCTGCGGCGATGAGGCCGAGGCCGCATTCGCCAGATTCACGGCCAGCTTCCCGTGCCCCAGGTCGACCGCCTGAACCGAGATCCCGCGGAGGACATGGCAGTACGTCATGTGGTCGCCGCTCGCACCTGCAAGTTCCAGCCCCTTGACGTAGTACTTCTGTGCCAGCCCGTGCGCGCCCTCGTCAACGGCCATCCATCCGGTGATGTAGCAGAGGAAGGCGGCGGCGGACAGCATCGCTTTGCGAACCTCGTTCGGTCCGTCCTGCCGCAGGTAGGGGGCGACGGTGTTCACCAGGAAGGCGGCTGCCAGGGGACGGGTGTGCTGGCCTCCGAGAACGTCGTAGGTTCCGGCCAGGCGATCCGTCATCTTCGTGACGGTCTCGACTTCGGGCATGCCGATCCGAAGTTTTGTGCCGGACTGGACTGCTTCCATTCTGCCGACGACGTCCGGCCAGTCGGGAACGGTCATCGCGACGGAGAACAGGCTGGCTGAGAGAAGGCTGCGACGCTCCATGTCCTGTCTTCCCATCTCGATCAACTCTTCTGTGATGGAGTGGAGTTCTGCTTCATGGGCTGGGCCTGGGAACCCTGCGTCAGCGTGGCTGACCGGTCGGTCTAACCGGCGGGAAAGGGCTTCCAGGATGAGTTTTCGTACGCCCTCCCTGGGCATGGCACCCTTCCGCCAGTAGTGGACGGTGGATTCTCCGAAGGTGGTTGGGGTTCCTCGTTCGGTCCCGATCGCATTGACGGAGCGGGCGAACTGCCCTTGGGTCCAGTGGGCTTCCTTGTGGAGCCGGTCCAGGTGAGCGTTCGGTTTCCGTGTCCCCACAGGTCTCCTCCGGCCGGTTGGCCGTTCAAGGCTTTTAAGTTCCGCTGCCGTTTCAACGGTACCTCTGCCCACCGCTGGAGTGTTGCCTAGTGCGACGCGATAGTCACGGACAGGAGTGAGGGGTGAAGCCTGGCTCATGAGCAGCATTGGTGCTTGTCAGGTGGGGGGTGGTGGCCATGAGGCAGCCGGCGGTCAACTCCAAGTGGGCGACCTTGTGTTTGACACTCGAAAGAGTGTCCTCGGGGTGGTGGTGGATGACGTGCGGGGGTGGTACTTCCTGCGTCCGCCGGGTGGTGGTGTGGAGTGGGAGGTGCCGTACGGGGAGGTGCGGTCTGTTCGGGGGGCTGACCGGGAGGGGCCGGCGGTGGCCGTGGGGAACGTGCGGGGTCGTCGGGGTGGGGTGTGGGGGTGAGGCGGCGGTTTCGTCATCTGGTGTGGACGCTCAGGGTCGTGGAGTGCAAGGGGTGGGTGCACATCCAGTGTGTGTCGGGGAGTCCGCGGTGCGGGGAGGTTCCGCCGGGTCGACCGGGGTCCCGCAGTCCGGAGGAGGCGTTGGGGTGGGCGGAAGGGCACTTCCGGGCCACGGGACACCGGCGTTACGACCGGTTGTTGTTCGACACGGTCCAGTGGGACCCGCCCCGGGACGTCGACCCCCGCACCCTTCCCGGGGTGACCACATGACCCGTCCCGTCCGGTCGCTCACCGGACCTCCGGGCGCACCTCGCCCGTCACCCTCTGGTCAACCTTCGATCATCCCCGGCAGGACACATGACGCACCGCTCTGACCGACTCGATCAACTCCGCAGCGCGTTGGACGTGTTGGAGGGCTGGCCCGGCAGCGATCACCAGCACCGCAAGGACATGCAGGCCCTGGCCGGTCGGGTGGTGCCGTTGGTGTGGGCGGAGTTGCGGGAGCGGGAGGTGTGGCACCG
>NZ_JBEOWM010000047.1:0-43245 GCF_040296045.1 Streptomyces sp. NPDC002490
GCCCCGCCCCCCGCGCGCCTCAACGCCCCCCCCCCCCGACATACGCGCCCCGGCGGGCCCCCCCCCGCCCCCGCCCCCGCCCCCCGCCGCGCGGTCACCGGTCCCGGGCGGTCAGCAGGGCGGCGGCCGTGGCGATCAGCGTGGCGTCCGTCCGCGCCGAACGGTGGGCGGCGACTCCCGAGCGGAACAGCGAGGCTCCCTCGACGAGCATCACGAAGACCTCGGCGCGGGCCCGGCACTCGTCCGCCGGCAGGTCGGGGCGTCGGCCGCCGAGGTGGGCGGCGACCTGGTCGCGGTAGGCGGTGTAGAAGGCGCGGACGGCGACGGCGACCGTCTCGTCCAGGGCCGCCAGCGCCCACAGTTCGGTGAACAGCCGTACCAGGGCGGGATCGTCCTGGTCCTCCAACAGTGCCGTCACCCATGTGCTCGGATCGGCTCCGGCCGGGTCGGCCGCCGTGGCCAGCAGGGGTTCCAGCCGGTCCAGGGAGCGCCTCAGGACACGGTCGAGGACGGCGGCCACCAGGTCGGACCGGGCCGGGAAGTAGTACTGGAGGTGGCCGAGCCGGACCCCGGCGGCGGTGGCGACGGCTCGCATGGACAGGTCCGCGTAGCCGGAGGCGAGCAGGACGTGTTCGGCCGCGTCGAGGAGTTCGCCGCGTTTGCGTGCGCCCTTGCCGGTGGCGCGGGGAGTCGGAGCGGGTGTGCCCGCTGGAGTGTCCGTCATGCCGCGCGGTCCTGCGTCCCGTGCGCCTCGACGGTCTTCTCCAGGGTGACGCCCTGCGCGGCGAGGCGGTCGGCCAACGCCGCCGGCAGCGGCGTCTGTTCGGGGAAGGCCACCGAGGCGGGGGCGGGCGCGCCGTCGGTGCCGAGCACCCGGTCGAGTGCGAGGAGGCCGCCGACGGCGGTGAGGTGGGCCTGGCCGGCGGGGTCGGTGACGGTGGCGCTCCCGGTGCGCCCGCGGTGGGTGACGTCGACGCGCAGGGCGGCGGTGCCGCCGTTGCCGGGGGCGTGGAGCAGGGAGCGGCGCAGGGGGGTGAAGCGTTCGCCCCGTGCCCAGCGGAAGAACCCGAGGCGCTTGGCGGCGAGCAGTGCCGAGGTGGAGAGGGCGGAGCTGAAGCCGATGCGGGTGGAGGCGGTGACGGTGCCGAGGGTGAGGGGCAGGGTGAACTGTTCCGGGGTGTCGATCCGGGCGACCCGGAGGTCGGTTCCGTCGATGTGTGCGGTGCGGCTGTCGGCGAGCGGCATCACGGTACGGCGCTGCCCGTCCTCGATCACTTCGAAGTCGAGGCCCAACCGGTCCATGAACTCGACCGAGTCGACGCCCGCGCGGTCGTTCTGGTCCCAGCGGATCGCCACGTCCACGCGGTCGGCGCCGCCGAGCGTCCGGGCGAGGTCGGCGACGACGAGGCTCGCCACGCCGCCCATCCACGCCGAGGACAGGAGGACCGGTGCGGTGGGACGCAGCAGCGCGGCGACGGTGGCCGCCCGCTGGAGCCGGGCGGTCCAGCGGGTGAGGTCGACGTAGGGCACTCCGCCGTGGACGGCGGCGCGCAGCACCCGGTCGTCGGGGTCGTTGACGACCGTGACCACGGCGCGGACGCGGGTGGACACGGGGCTGGGGTCGGCGAGGTCCCACGGCAGGAGGGCGGCGCCGGTCCGCCGGGCGAGGTCCTCGCCGCGGGTCACGGTCCGACCGGCCAGCAGCAGCGGCCAGCGGGGGGCCGCCATCCGGGCCAGTTCCGCGCCGACGGTGCCGTAGCCGCCGACGAGGAGGACCGGACCCTCGGGGTCGTGGATCAGTTCGTCTCGGGGTTCTTCGTTCACGCCCCCCACTGTAGGTCACTCGACCTATTTTTGTTCTCGCGCAGCCCGGACCCAGGAACACCGCGGGCAACGGGGCGGGGGCCGCCCCCGCCCGAAGGCGCGGACGACCCCCGTCGGGTCGACGTCGGCGATGGATCAGATGCGGGTCCAGAGCACGTAGACGCCGGGCTTCCCCTCGAAGGGGCGGCAGAGGTACAGCACGCCCCACAGGTGCCGGCCGGCGTCCCCCGCCGCCCTGCACTCGGCGAGCGAGGCGTGGTGGCTGCGCGGGAAGAAGAACGGGTCCGCCGCCGCGGACGGAGCGCTCGCGAAGAGGAGGCCGGCCGTCGCCACGGCGGTACCGACCATCACACCCAGACGCTTCAGCATCGAAACAACTCCCTTGTCACACAACAGAAGTGATGTCTCATCAGAAGAGGAGGCGCACGTCTCCCACGCCTCCTCCGATCAGGGGGAAACGTATCGGCGCCGTTCGAAGCCGCACAAGAGGTCTGGACCAGCAGGGAGTTCGGTCCGACGAAGGGGTGCTCCCCGCCCGGATGTCAGTCGTTCCATGAGGTCGGCCCGAGGTTTGGGGCCCGGATTCCGGTGGAAGGGCGTGCCCGGCACCCGGTCGTGACGGCGGTGTCGAGCGAGCGGGGCCGGGCATCCGGCGGGTCGGGGCGCACGGTGGACCCCGCCTGTGGGAGGGTCAGGCGCCGAGCCCCGCGTCCCGGGCCAGCAGTGCCGCCTGCACCCGGTTGTCACACTCCAGCTTGGCGAGGATGCGGCTCACGTACGTCTTCACGGTGGCCTCGCTCATGTGCAACCGCCGCCCGGTCTCCGCATTGGAGAGCCCCTCGCCGAGCAGGGCGAGCACCTCCCGTTCGCGGTCGCTCAGCGTGGCCACGCGCGCCCGGGCCGCCTCGCCTCGGGCCGCGGCCCGGCCCGAGGCGAGGCGGTCCACGACGTGCCGGGTGGCGGCCGGGGAGAGGTAGGCGTCCCCCGCGGCGGCGCGCACCGCGCCGATCAGCTCGGCCGGCGCGGTGTCCTTCAGCAGGAACCCCGCGCCACCCGACTCCAGGGCGCGCAGCACGTTGTCCCGCTCCCCGAAGGTCGTCAGGACGATGGCCCGGGTCGTGGGGGCAAGCGTGCGGAGCTCACCGAGCGCGCCGAGCCCGTCCAGGACCGGCATCTGGATGTCCAGGAGGACCACGTCGGGTGCGTGGGACAGGGTGAGGTCGACGGCCTCCCGCCCGTTCGACGCCTCCGCCACCACCTCGATCGCCGGATCCGAGGTGAGGATCAGGCGGATGCCCGCCCTGATGAGCGGCTCGTCGTCCGCGATGACGACCCGCACCCCCGACTCCACCATCACCGTCTCCCCCACTGCCGTGCCCCACCGCACTCCGGTGCGGTGGACGACTACAGCTCCACCTCGAACGACTTCTTCTCGATCAGTGTGCCGTCCCGGAAGCAGAACCGGAAAACGGCCTCGGTGCCCCAGGAGCTGCTCGTTCCGGACGAGGAGAGCGTGAGGCAGGTGGCGTCGGCGGGTTCTGCGGGGGCGCCGTCCCTCCCGCCCAGGCCGAGGTGGACGAAGTTGTCCTCGGACGGCAGACGGTCGCGCACCTCCTGTTCGGGCGTCCCCACCCGTATCTGCTGGTAGGTCGAGGGAGTGACCAGTTCCTCGTTGCCGATCCGCACCAGGAGCACGACGCCCACGACGACCGCGGCCAGCCCGGCCACCACGCACGCGACGGATATCCCGCAGCCCAGCCCGAAGCCGCTGAGCCGCCGCGCCGGAGGCGCAACGGGCCACGCCCGCGGGTGCCCGGCGGCCGGCAAGGGCGCCCCCGGGTGGGTCGGGAGGGGGCCGAGGGCCAGAACGCCGGAGGGCGCGTCCGGCTCGGTGGGCTCCGCCGTGCCGTAGGGGAAGACGCCGGCGACCCGGAAGCCGCCCCGGTCGGTGGGGCCCGCGTGCACGATGCCGCCGACCAGCCGCGCCCGCTCCCGCAACCCGGTCAGTCCCTGCCGCCCGCTGACGACCGGATCGGCGGGGGAACGCACGGCGGGCGCGCTGACCACTTCGACGACGAGGGAGTCCGGCTCGAAGCGCAACTCCACCGCGATCGCGGCGCCCGGCGCGTGTTTGAACGCGTTGGTGAGGGCTTCCTGGACGATCCGGTAGGCCGCGTGCCCCACGGCCGGGGCGACCGGGCGCGGTGGTCCGCTGCGCCGCAACCGGACGGTGCTGCCGGTCCGCCCGGCATCCGCCACCAGGGCGTCCAGCCCGGCGATGCCGCGGTTGGCGACGGTGTCGCACGGCGGGGCCTCGACGCCGTCGCGCAGGATGCCCACCACCTCGCGCAGTTCGTGCATCGCGCTCACCGAGGCGTTGCGCAGCACGCCGACCGCCTCCCGTTGCCGCGGGGTGAGTCCGGGATCGACCTCCAGGGCACCGGTGTGCACGGAGATCAGCGCCAGTTGGTGGCCGAGGCTGTCGTGCATGTCCTGCGCGATGCGCTGGCGTTCGAGCAGCCGGGCCTGCCCCGCGACCATCCGGTGCTCCCACAGCAGTTGCGCGTTGCGCTCCTGAAGGGCGTGCAGCAGGGTGCGGCGCTGGCTCCAGTACCGGCTGGCGAGGCCGGGCACGGCCGTGAGCGCGACGAAGGCCAGGGAACCGATGAGGACCAGCGCCACCGGGGACTTGACGGCCAGGACCTCCAGGTCGGTCAGCCCGATGCCGAGGTAGAGGACGTAGGCGAGACAGAAGGCGGCCAGGGCGCGGCCGGCGGCGACGATCCGGCGCCCCGCCGACCAGGCGATCAGGGGTTCCATCGCGGCGAAGCCGCCGAGGAGCGCGGCGAGCCCGGTCAGCACGACCAGGACCGTGGCGGGAAACCGTCGTCTGAGCAGCCACAGGGCGAAGGCGCCGGCCGCCGAGGCGGCCATCACGACCGTGCCGCTGTCCAGGACCTCCTCGACCCCGGCGACGAGCAGGGCCGTCGCCAGGGCGGTGAGCAGTTCCCGGGCGGCGCCCCGTTCCGCCACCTGCAACCCGGTGGACGCCGTCTCCCGCGGTTCGGGCGCGGCCAACCACCTCCAAGCGGCCTGGGCCATCGGTCGGGTCCTGCGCAACGTGTTCACAGCGGCACCCTAGAGCGGCCGCGGCACCGTTCACCTCCCCCTTTCGTTTCGCGCCGCAACGACCAAGGTCGCGCCCCGCCGCCCCGGCACCGGACTCAGTCCCGGAAGAAGTCCGCGTAGAAGGCCATCAGCTCGACGACCTTGTCGGGGACCGGCGGGCAGCGACGGGCGTCCGCGGCCAGGTGGGCGAAGCGCAGGGCGAGCGCGCGGCGGGCGACGTCCGGGCGGGACGGGGGGACGGGCGGGGCGTCCAGTTCGAAGGTGGGCCCGGCGGTGCGACCGTGGCGTCCGGAGTCCAGGGTGACCAGGAGCTCGCCGAGCGGACGCATCATCCCGGTCATGACGTCGATCGAGGCGTTCATGAGCTTGGAGCGGCGCAGGCTGGCGTCGGGGGTCTGGGTGAAGTGCTGCGCCATCAGGTGGAGCGCCAGGTGGTAGGAGCGGTTGAACAGCGTCGCCACGGACCGTGCGGTGGGGTCGGTGATCTCGGTGCGGATGCCGTCTCCGGGGCGCAGGCTGGGGTTGCGCAGGACGGGATAGGCCGGGTCCCAGGGGACGGGACGCCCGTGCGGGCCCGGCACGCGTTCGGAGGTGAGGGCGTCCTCGATGTTGAGGAAGGACTCGAAGTGGGAGGGTTCGGCCCCGTCGGACGGGCTGCCGTCGTCGACGGCGCCCTCCCCCTGTTCGGTGATGACGTCCACGGCGAACAGGGCGCTGCTCAGGTCGTCCACCTCCAACTGGTAGTCGGGGTGGACGGTGTTGGTCCTCTCCCGCAGGAACAGGTGGTGCTCGCCGCCGCCCCGGCCCTTGTCGACCAGGAAGAGGTCCGGGACCCGGGTGAGCCCCTCGCGGATGCCTGCGTACAGTTCGCTGATCGAGCCCCAGGTGAAGTGTGGCGGGCGGGTCCGTCCGGCGGGACCGGGAGCGATCCTCGGGGTGCGTGCCGCTGGTTGTTCGATGGCGAGGAAGCGCTGGACGCTGCCGAGGTTCAGCGGCTCCAGGGCGAAGTCGAGCCGGACCGGCAGTTCGGCGCTGATGGTCGTGAAGTCGATGTCGGGGATCCGGAACGGTTCGCCGATCGCCATGGTGATGTTGTTGACCAGCAGGAAGTGGATCATCTCTTCGCGGGCGACGGCGAGCAGGGTGCCCCGGATGCCGTCGTGGAGCTTCTCCCCGCCGGAGCCGCAGGCGAGGGCGAGTTGCCGGGTGGTCCAGTCCCCGCGTCGGACCAGGGTGAGCCCCGCGCCGTGGGTGGGCACGGAGTAGGCGGCGTAGAGGTACTGGAGCATGACGGAGAGTTCCAGCGCCGCGGCCTGGGCGAGCGCGGCCCGCAACTCGGTGCGGGTGGTGATCGCGGGTTCGGTGGGCAGCACGGCGGGCGCGGTGGGCGGAGGCGTGCTCCCGGCCTGTTGGTTGCGGAGGAAGGCGAGGAACAGCCGGGCCCTCGGATCGGAGAGGTCGCGTGTGGGCGGCATGTAGTAGGTCCGGGAGCGGTTGTCCGGATCGCACATCTGCCAGGCGAGTTGTGCGTAGGTCTCCATCTTGCACCGGTCGCTGAGCGAGAAGACCTCGGTCCGCATGAACGAGGACAGGTGCTCGTAGGGGGCGAGGACCTCGCGGTGGAGCAGGGCGAAGTCGACCTCCTCGCGGGGGATCCGGTCGAGGTGCCAGTCGTCGGGCAGCACCCGCACCGCGAGGTGGTCCACCCCGCCCCAGTACCCGAGGGCGTCCGCGTCGTCGTGGGCCGTCCAGGCGGAGCCGGCTGCCGTCGGATCGACGGGCGGGGCGTCGTCCAGCCGGGTGGCGAGCAGGACGCGACAGGTTCCGGCGCGTTCTCCGCGCAGGGTGAGCCGGCCGTGTCCGGCGGCGTCGGTGGTGACGCTGCACCCGGGCCCGTACGCCCCGTCCCCGCGGGTGCCGAGGAGCACGGCGTCGCCGCAGCGTGCCTGGGGGGCGCCCGCGACGGGGTCGCCGGGCAGGGCGCGCGGGTTGTGGTACTGGCGGACGTGGACGGTGGCGGAGGCCGGCCGCCCCCGGTGGTGGGTGCGCACTTCGACGACCTGCTCGTGGTCCTCCTCCCGGGTCGCGTCGCGGTGGTGCAGCACCAGGAAGGGGTCGTCCACGTGGACGACCGTCTCCCGTTCGGTGAGGAGGACCTCCGCGCCCCGGTCGGTCGCGCGGACGAGGTGCAGGGCCTCCTCGTCCGCGGCCCGCCACTGGTCGGTGGTGGGTACGGTGACCGGACCGTGGTGGTCCCGGGCGGCGTAGGCGGTGGCGGGGACCCGGGCGATGAGCCGGCCGGTCACGGCCGTGCGCAGTTCGAGGTCGCCGGCGTCGAGACGGGGGCCGGGGCGCCGTGTGCCGTCGGGGTGCGCGCTCCGCGAGGCCAGGGGGACCGCCGTGATCACGTTGAGGGCGGCGCGTCCCTCGGACACCTGCACGGTCAGCTGGCGCAGGGGGCCGTTCGGCACCGGGACCAGAAGCCGTCCCGCGGGGTGGGTGCGTGGTTCGTGAGCGCGCCAGGGGGCGATGGTGCCGCGGACCCGCCAGGTGGTGAAGGTGCCCGGACCGTGGGGCGGAACCATGCAGTCCAGGGCGAGTTGGACGACCAGCCCGGCGGTGTCGGAGCGCAGGGCGTGCAGTGCGGCGACGGCCGGCGAGTCCTCGGCCCCGGGGAGCCATGCGAGCGCGTCGTGCGCCACGGCGAACTGGTGCACCGCGCTGTAGCGCAGGTCGGCGGCGAGGTCGGCGAGCACGCCCTCGCCGATGTCCCGGACCTGCCGGAAGCCGACCCAGCGGGGTGGCTGGTAGCCCTCGACGCCGCCGGTGAGCAGGTAGCCCCCGTCGTGGGACCTGCCTCGGCGGCCGAGCCCGAACAGGCCGACCATCAGGGTGGCCGTCCAGCGGGAAGCGGGGTCGAGGTCGAAGATCCGCGCCCGGTTGACGGTGGTCTGGAGGTAGGGGTTGTAGTGGCCCCACAGGTCGACGCTCGTGCCCACGACGGGGTCCTCGGAGGGCTCCACCGGCGGGTGTGCCGGGTCGGCCGGCGCTCCGGTCTCCACGCCGACGACACGGGCGTCCAGCCAGAAGTGCCCGTTGCCGACGAAGTCCCACCCCTCGGCGACGCTGTGGGGGCCCTGCGGGTCGGGGCGGCCGTCCGCGGCGAACCGGGGGCCGCGGGCACGGAGGAAGTCCCGGTACTCGGCGGGCGGACGGTCCGGGGAGAACGGCCCGTCGTCGTCGTGGACCCGGTGCGTGGCGAGGTCGAACAGCCCGCAGCGCGGGCCGGTGGGCAACCGCGTGGTGGCGGTGCCGGCGAAGTGGAGCCGGGGCAGGTCGAACACGCTCATCCGACGGCCTCCGGCAGGGATCGGGGTGTGGGCGGGAGGTTCCCGGGGGCGGCCTCCGTCGGTGGGGACGGCGGTGGTGCCGGGAGCCCGGACGACGGCCGAGGAATGACAGAGGCACTGGTCAACACCCTTGCGCAGGGGCCGAGATGGTCGATCACCCGGGGAGCCTGCCCACACCGGGACGGTCCGCATCATCAGTACTTCTTTCGAGCTATAAGACCGCACCCCGGGCACACGCGCCCCGCCTTCGCCGTTACGTTCGGTAGCGATCCCTGTTCCCGGTTCCGCGAGGCGGGGGCGAGGGAGTGTCCGATCTGTTCTCGTACGCGAGGGACGAGGAGGGGAAGCGATGCGGACCAAGGTGACGGTCCTGGGCCTGGGACCGATGGGCGTGGCCCTGGCGGGCGCGTTCCTGACCACCGGTCATCCGACGACGGTGTGGAACCGCACCCCCGGCCGGGCGATCGACCTGGTCGAGGACGGTGCCCGGGAGGAACCCACGGCGGCGGCGGCCGTCATGACGAGTCCGGTCGTGGTGGTGTGCCTGGCGTCGTACGACGCCGTGGAGGAGGTGGTGAACCCGCTGGTGCCGCAGTTGCGGGGACGCACCGTCGTCAATCTGAGCTCGGGCTCCCCCGTGCAGGCCAGGGAGGTGGCGGCACTGGTCGACCGCGCCGGTGCCGCCTACCTGGACGGCGTGATCCTCACGACTCCCCCCGGGATCGGCCGCGCGGAGTCCCTGTTGCTGTACGGCGGTCCGCCGGAGGTCTTCGACGAGCACCACGAACTGCTCGCCGCGCTGGGCGAGCCCCTCCGGGTCGGTGCCGACCCCGCGTTGCCGTCCGTGTACGACACGGCCCTGCTCAGCCAGATGTGGGGCACGCTGACGGGTTGGCTGCACGCGGTGGCGCTGATCGGGGCGGACGGACCGGGCGGCGGGGTCAGCGCCCAGGCGTACACCAGGGTCGCCGACCGGTGGATGGGCTCGGTGCGGGCGTTCATGAACGCGTACGCCCCCCACATCGACGCGAAGAGCTACCCCGGTGAGGACTTCACCCTCGACCTCCATCTGCGCACGATGGAGGTCCTCACGCACGCGAGCGAGTTGCGCGGTGTCAGATCGGGTCTGCCCGAGGTCTTCGAGGGGCTGGCGCGGCGCGCGGTCGAGGCCGGTCACGGCGACGACAGCTACGCCCGTCTGGTCGAGTTCATCCGAGCGGGCAGCCCGGTGTGAGCGGCGACCCGGACGTGGTGGTGATCGGAGCCGGTCCGACCGGACTGGCGTTGGCGATCGCCCTGCGCACCTACGGCCTCGACACCCTGATCGTGGACAAGGGGGCGGGCACCAAGCACGAGCCGCGGGCCAGCGTGATCTGGCAGCGGGCCCAGGAAGCGCTTCGGGACCTCGGCTGCGCCACCCCGCTGGTGGAGCACGGACTGTGCCTGCGGCAGGGCGAGTTCCGGGTGGGAGGGAGGGTCGCGGGCATCCAGGAGATGGAGATGGAGCACACGGCCTTTCCCGGTCCCCTCGCCATCGAGCAGGACGCCATCGAGCGACTGCTGCGCAGTCGCCTCCAGGAGTTGGGCACCGATGTGCGGTGGTCCACCGAGGGCGTCGGCGTACGCCTGCGCACGGACGGGGCGGAAGTCGACCTCCGGGGCCCGGAGGGCCGGGTCGCCTCCGTGGGGTGCCGGTGGGTGGTGAGCTGTGAGGGCTCCCGAAGCCTGGTCCGCAAGGCACTGGGCATTCCCTTCGAGGGCAAGCGCCGCACCAACCTCCAGTGCGTGCAACTCAACGCCCGCCCCCGGTGGGGCCAGCCGTCCCGGCTCGACGTGACCCAGATCTTCATCAACCACCAGGTCACCCTGGTGGCGGGCCCGGTCCCCGGCGGCACCACCCGCTTCTACGCCTTCCTGCCCGATCCGGATCCCACGGTGGAGACCCCGCCCACCGTCCCGGAGATGGAAGCGGTGGTCGCGGCGGCCACCGGCGAACCGGAGGTGAGCCTGGAGCCCTCGCAACCGCGGTGGGCCAACCGAGCCCGGTTCCACGACCGCATCGCGGGCCGCCTACGGCAGGGGCGCGCCCTCCTGGTCGGTGACAGCGCCCATGTGTGGGCACCGATCGGCGGCCGGGGCCTCAACACCGGTCTGCTGGGCGCCCACAACCTCGGCTGGAAGCTCGCAGCGGTCCACCACGGGTGGGCCCCGGACGCACTGCTGGACAGCTACGACCAGGAGCAACGGCGGACCGCCGAAGCGGTGATGCGTGCCATGCGGCGCAATGTCGTGGAGTTGCCGCCGAACCGGGCGATGCTGGCCGCGATCCGGATGTTGATGCCCCCGTTGATGAGCAGCGACCGGGTGGTGCGCCGCGGAGCCGACCGCCTCAGCGACTTCTCCCGCAACCACCGGGGCAGCCCGCTGTCCACCGGGCGGCGTGGTGTGCTGGGCGGCCCGAGGCCGGGCGACCGCCTTCCCGACCTCCCCGTGACCACCGGCACCGGAGCCCCTCGATCGTTGCACGACCTGTTGTCGTACCGGCGCTGGACGCTGCTGCGCATCGGTCCGCAGGACGGGGGCGACGGCTCGACCGGCGGTCGGTTGCGGGCGCTCACGGACCGGTACGCCCTCCCGCTGGAGCACCACACGGTCTGCGCTGAGGGGCGAGCGCGCCGCACGCTTGCGGAGGGCACGCTGTTGTTGGTGCGGCCCGATGGCCACATCGGGCTGCGGACCGGGGTCGACGAGGTGGCGGTGGTGAGGAGGTACTTGGACCGCTGGTCCCGTCGCGTGTGATGTCCGTCACTTCACCAAGGGGCCAAAGCGGGTCATGAAGGCGGCCGGGACACGGCCACCGCCGGCGCCGGGCGGAGGACCCCCGAGACGCCCCGTCGCGTCGCCTAGGCTGGTGCCGCGCACGTCAGGGAGATGGCCGTCGGGCCACGGAGCGGACCGAGGACGAGGGGAGGGCATCGTGCGGCACTGTTCACCGCGTACGGCACGCATCGCACTCTCCGCCCTCCTGTGGGGCGTCCTGCTCGTCCTCGTCGGGACCGTTCCCGCCACCGCCTCCGGCGCCCCCGTCACCACGGCGGTCGTGGAGACGCGGACCGGCCACGGAGTTCCCGCCCCGGTGCGTTCCGAACCGCTGGACGACCCCGTCACCACCGCACTCCTCGTGGCGGTCGGGGAGCACGGCGGACGGCCCGTCCTGCTGCCGCCGGCGCCCGGGGGCCCCGTGGCCCTCGTCCACGAGCCGCCGGTGCTGTCCGGCGCCGTCCTCGCCGTACGGCGGGAGCGCGGTCCTCCGCCGCCGTCCTCCGACCCGCGCAGCACCCGCGCACCCCCTCCTCCCGGAGCAGTCGACGTCTGAGACGTCCGCCGTCCCGGTCTCCGGCCTGTCCCGGACCGGGGGACGACGTCTCCCGTCCCCGCGTGCGGTGCGGGTCCGTGCCGTGCGTGTCCTGCGTGTCCGCGGGCTCCACCGGTGCCCGTGTGACAGCCCGTGGAGCCTTCATGACCTCTCGTTCCCCCGCGCGGCGTCCCCGCGCCACCCTCTGGCGAGCTCTTGCCGCGTTCGCCGTGGTCGCCCTGTCCCTGCTCGCCGCCCTGACCACCGAGCCACGGCTCGGGCTGGACCTCCGGGGCGGTACGCGCATCGTGCTGGAGACCCGTGACTCCCCCACCGTCAAGGCGGATGCCGCAGCCACGGACCGCGCCCTCGAAGTGCTCCGGCAGCGCGTCGACGCGCTCGGGGTCGCCGAGCCGTCGCTGGCCCGCTCCGGTGAACGTCGGATCGTCGTCGAGCTGCCCGGGGTCCAGGACCCCCGCAAGGCCGCCGAGGTCATCGGCCGCACCGCGCAGCTGACCTTCCACCCGGTGGTGGGCGCGGCGGAGAAGGCATCCGGCGCCCCCGACGCGAGCGGCGCGCGGACCCTGCCGGACCCCGACGCCCCCGGCACCCATCTGGAGCTGGGACCGCAGGCGCTCAGCGGAGCGGGAGTCAAGGACGCCGAGCCCAGTCTCGACACCCAGGGCGCACGGGGCTGGACCGTCGCCCTGTCGTTCCACCGCGGTGCGGGCGAGGACTGGGCGCGGATCACCGGCGAAGCCGCCTGCAAGGCGCCGGGTGATCCGGCGCGCCGGGTGGCGATCGTGCTGGACGACGCGATCGTCTCGGCGCCGCAGATGGACCAGTCGGTGCCGTGCGGGGCGGGGATCACCGGGGGTACGGCGCAGATCACCGGAGGTTTCAGCGCGGACGAGGCACGGGATCTGGCGGCGCTGGTGAAGGGCGGGGCGCTGCCCGTGCCGGTGGCGACGGTGGAGCAGAGCACGGTCGGTCCGACGCTCGGTGCCGACGCGATCCGGGCGAGTGCCATGGCCGCGATCATCGGCCTGGTGTGCACGGGCGTGTTCATCACGGTCGTCTACCGGCTCCTGGGCTTCCTCGCGACGGTGGCCCTCGGCTTGTACGGCCTGATCTCGTACGCCGCGGTGGTGACGTTGGGGGCCACCCTCACCCTGCCGGGGCTGGCCGGATTCGTGCTCGCGATCGGCATCGCCGTGGATGCGAACGTGCTGGTCTTCGAGCGGGCGCGGGAGGAGTACCTGCGGCCCACCTCCCGGAAGTCCGATCTGCGCCGTCCGTTGCAGATCGGGTTCAGCAAGGCGTGGAGCGCGGTCACGGACTCCCATGTGACGACCCTGCTCGCGGCCGGGCTGCTGTTCGCCTTCGCGACGGGGCCGGTGAAGGGCTTCGGGGTGACCCTCGCCATCGGTGTGCTGGCCTCCCTGGTCTCGGCCATGCTCATCACCCGCTTGCTCGCCGATTGGGCGCTGGAGCGGGGGGCGGTGCGGCGGCGGCCCGGTTGGACGGGCATGACGCTGAAGGGCAGGGTCCGCACGCGCTTGGAGAAGCACCCGCCGCGGCTGATGCACCGCAGGCGCCGGTGGTTGGGCGTCTGCGGCGGGTTGCTGTTGGTGGCCCTCGCCGGGATCGGGGTGCGCGGCCTGGAGTTCGGGGTCGAGTTCACGGGCGGTCGCCTCGTGCAGTACGCCACCGAACGCACGGTGGACGCGGACACCGCGCGGCAGGCGGTCGCGGACGCCGGCTTCCCCCGGGCGGTGGTGCAGACCTCGGGCGACAGCGACATCACCGTGCGGACCGGGGAGTTGAGCGATGACGAGCAGCAGGAGGTGAAGGCGGCGCTCGCCGAGGTCGGTGGGGGTGCGGACGTGGTGCGCGACGACCAGATCGGCCCCAGCCTCGGGAGCGAGTTGCGCACCCATGCGTTGATCGCCCTGGCCGTCGCCGTCGCGGCTCAGCTCCTGTACCTCGCCGTGCGGTTCCGTTGGACGTTCGCGGTGGCGGCGGTCGCGTCGATGGTGCAGGACGTCCTGCTGGTGATCGGGCTGTTCGCCTGGCTCGGCAAGCCGGTGGACAGCGTGTTCCTGGCCGCGCTGTTGACCGTGGTCGGCTACTCGGTGAACGACACCGTGGTGGTGCTCGACCGGCTGCGGGAGTTGCGCCGTGCCGAACCCCGGGGGGCGTGGCCGGACCTGGCCGACCGGGCGGTGGCTCAGACCCTGCCGCGGACGGTGAACACCGGTATGGGTGCGCTGTTCGTGCTGGTCGCCCTCGCCGTGCTCGGAGGGGACTCGCTCGCCGACTTCTCCGTGGCGCTGCTCGCCGGGGTGATACTCGGGATCGGCTCGACGGTGTTCACCGCACTGCCCCTGTCGGTGATCCTCCAGACCCGACGCCCCGAGCAGCGGCGGGAACCGAGGGCGCGGCCACGGGACCGGGACCGCTCGGGCGCGGTGGTCTGAGCCGCCCCGGGCGCCGGGCTCCCCCGTGGGGCCCGGCGCCCGGCGTTCCCGGGCGGTGGGCGCCCGGGAACGGCGGGGACGCCGGGATGGCCAGATGCGCACTGGCCGGATTTGATGTTCACCCTACAAAGACTTAGGGTCCCCTTAGTTCCCCCGGCCCCGGACCGGGCGCGTCCGCGAGCCGTCGTTCCTCGACGCCGTGCCGGCGCGTCCGTCGCCGCGCCCTGCCGTCCGACAAGAGGAATCCCCCATGCTCTCCACCTCCGCCCGCTCGGGCCTGCGGGCGCTCGCCCTCGTCCCGGCCGCCGCCCTCGTCCTCGCCCTCACCGGGTGCTCCTCCTCCGAGGAGGAGGAGCCGAAGGCGTCCGGAGGGAAGCAGGGCGAGGGGGCGTTCCCGGTCAGCATCAAGAACGCGCTGGGCACCGCCGAGATCACCGAACGGCCCCGCCGGATCGTCACCCTCGGGCACGGTTCCACGGAGACGGCCATCGCCCTGGGCCACACCCCGGTCGGCATGGAACGGTACGAGTGGGGCAGCGACGGGACCGGGTACATGCCCTGGATCCACGAGGCCGTCAAGAAGAAGGGCGACACGCTCCCGAAGCAGTTCACCGGCGGGGAGAACCTCGACATCGAGGCCATCGCCGAGTTGGAGCCGGACGTGATCCTGGCGCCTTGGTCCGGGGTGACGCAGAAGCAGTACGACGTGCTCAAGGACATCGCCCCGACCGTCGCCTACCCGGGCAAGGCGTGGAGCACCAACTGGGACGAGCAGATCGAGATCGTCGCCCGGGCGCTCGGCGCGCCCGAGCGGAGCAAGGACCTCATCGGCGACATCGAGAAGACGTTCGCGAAGGCGGCGGCGAGCCGCCCGGAGTACAAGGACCACACCTTCTCGTACGTCTACAACACCGGCCCCGGCACGCTCGGCGTGTTCCGCACCGAGGAGCAGCGGGTCGCCGTGGTCTCCTCGCTGGGCCTGAAGGCCGACCCGGTGGCGGACACCTTCAAGGAGGTCGAGGGGACCGACTCCGCGCTCATCGGGTTGGAGAACGGGCACCAGCTGGCCGAGAGCGACCTGATCTTCACGTTCTACTCCGATGCGAAGAACCGCAAGGAGATCGAGGCGCAGAAGTTGTACCGGGCGATTCCGGCGATCAAGAAGGGTGCGGTCGTCGCGGGGGTGGACAACCCGTTCGTGACGGCCTCCTCGATGATCAACCCGCTGACCGTGCCGTGGAGCATCGAGCGCTACCTGCCGCTGATCGACGAGGCCATCGAGAAGTCCGGCAAGTAGGGCCGACTCGATGACGACCACGGCCCGACCTCCGGTCCGCCGTGCGGGCGCCCTGCGGTTGGCGTCCTGCTTGGTGGCGGGCGCTCTGCTGCTGGTGGCCGCGATGGCGGCCAGTGTGATGTTCGGCAGCATGCACACCAGTGCCGGCGACGTCCTCGACGTGCTGTCCGGGGACGCCGGGGAGCACGTGACGACCGTCGTGGAGAGCCGCTATCCGCGCACCCTGCTCGGGGTGCTGGTCGGGGTGTGCCTGGCGGTGTGCGGCACGCTGATGCAGGGCATCACCCGCAATCCGCTGGCGGAGCCGGGGTTGCTCGGGGTCAACACGGGGGCCGCGGCCGGGGTCGTCACCGCCACGGCCTTCCTCGGTGCCACGGGGGCCGCCTCCGCGATGTGGTGGGCGCTGCCCGGGGCCTTGGTGGCCGGACTGCTGGTGCACGCCATCGGCTTCAGCGGGGCGTCCGCCAGTCCGGTGCGCCTGGTGCTCGCCGGTGCGGTGCTCACCGCGGTGCTGATGGCGTACGTCCAGGCGATCACCCTGAGTCGGCCGGAGACCTTCGACGACTACCGCTACTGGGTGGTCGGGGCGCTCGGCGGCCGGGACTACGAGGTGCTGTGGACGGTGCTGCCGTTCGCGGGGGTCGGCCTGCTGATCGCGGTCCTGGTCGCACCCGGGCTCAACGCCCTGGCCCTCGGCGACGAGTCGGCCACCTCCCTGGGCGCCAACCCGGCGCTGACCCGGGCGTTCGGTTGGGGGGCCGCGGTGCTGCTCGCCGCGGCGGCCACGGCCGCGGCGGGGCCGATCGCGTTCGTGGGGCTCGCGGTCCCGCACGTGGTGCGGGGGTTGGTGGGAGCCGACCACCGCGGACAGATCGCACTCGCCGTGCTGGTGGGGCCGACGCTGCTGCTGGTGGCGGACGTGGTGGGCCGCGTGCTGCTGCGCCCCCAGGAGTTGATGGTCGGCGTGGTCACCGCGTTCGTGGGGGCGCCCGCGCTGCTGGTGACCCTGCGTCGGACGAGGCACGCGCTGTGAGCGGTCGGACGGACCTGCCGCACCCGCCCGGTCGTCCCGGGGCGGACGCGGGCACCGACGAGGAGTGGACGATGAAGGCCGATGGTCTGCCGAACGCGCCGGCCGGTCCGGTGAGCGTCGCGCCCGCGGCGCGCCCGACCGGTCTGCTCCGGGTCGGGCGGGTCGTCGCCCTCCCGGTGGACGGACGTGCGGTGCTGGTGGTGGCGGGCCTGTTGGCCCTGCTGGTGGTGGCGGGCACCGCGACGCTCTGCCTCGGGCGGCTCGGCATCCCCCTGGCGGACCTGCCGGCCGCGGTCACCGGCGGGGCCGAGGGCATGGACGGGTTGGTCGTGAACCGGCTGCGCGGGCCGCGGCTGGTGACCGCGATCGGTGCGGGAGCGGCGTTCGCGGTCGCGGGCACCCTGTTCCAGTCCGTGACCCGCAATCCCCTGGGCAGTCCCGATGTGATCGGGGTGAGCGGCGGCGCCGGGGCGGGAGCCGCGACCGTGGCGCTGTTGGCTCCCGCGACCCCGGTGTCGCTCGGTGCGTTGGTCGGCGCGGTGCTGGCCATGGTGGTGGTGTACCTGGCGACCGGGACGGGCTTCCGTGACCCGGGCCGTCTGGTGGTGGCCGGCATCGGGGTCGCGGCGCTGACGGCGGCCCTGACCCAGTACGTGGTGTACGCGGTGGAGCGCGACCAGGCGACGGTCCTGACTGCCTACCTCAACGGCAGCCTGGCCACTCGGAGTTGGACCGACGCCGGCACGGTGTGGGCCTTGCTGCTGGTGGTGGTCCCGGGGGCGCTGTTCCTCTCCCGGGGGCTCACCCTCGGGGAGATGGGCGACGAGTTGTCCACCGCCCTGGGCGCCGAACCGCGGCGCACCCGCACCGCCGCCGCCGTGTTGTCCACCGCCCTGGCCGCCGGCGCGGTGACCGTCGCGGGACCCATCGCGTTCATCGCGTTGACCGCCCCGCAGATCGCCCGCAGACTGGCGCCCGCACCAGGGCCCCGGATCGTGGTGTCCGCCGTCACCGGAGCGACCCTGCTGGTGCTGGCCGACCTCGCGGCCCAGCAACTGCCGCTCACCGACGACCTGCCCGTCGGCATCTACACCATGGCCCTGGGCGGGATCTACCTCGGCTACCTGCTCGTCCGCGAATGGAAGAAGGGCACCCTGTGACCTCCCAGCCCGCCGTCTCCGGGGCCACCGGGCCGGCCGCGACGTCCGTTCCCGGGCTGTCGGCCCGCGACCTCACCCTGTCCTACGAGGGCCGCCCCGTGGTGCGCGGAGTCGACGTGGACCTGCCGACCGACGGGCTGACCGCGATCATCGGGCCCAACGGGTCCGGCAAGTCGACGCTGCTCAAGGCCTTCGCGCGGGTCCTCAAGCCGGAGAGCGGCCGTCTCACCCTCGACGGGGTCGACGTCGGGGGCATGCGCGGCAAGCGGTTCGCGCGCCAGGTCGCCCTGCTGCCGCAGAACCCGCAGACACCGGCCGGGATCACGGTGCGGGCGCTCGTCCAACGGGGTCGCCATCCGCACCACACGCTGTTGCGCCAGTGGACGCCGGACGACGACCGGCACATCGAGGCGGCCTTGCGGGACACCGGGCTGACGGAGTTGGCGGACAGCCCGGCGGCGGCCCTCTCCGGTGGGCAGCGTCAACGGGCGTGGATCGCGATGATCCTGGCCCAGGACACCCGGCACGTCCTGCTGGACGAGCCGACGACGTATCTGGACGTGGCCCACCAGTACGACCTGTTGGAGCTGTGCGCCCGGCTCCATCGGCAGGGGCGAGCGATCACCGCCGTGCTGCACGACCTCAACCAAGCCGCGCACTACGCCACCCATCTGATCGTGCTCAAGGAAGGCGCGATCGTGGCGCAGGGTCCTCCCGGCGAGGTCCTCGACCCGGGCCTGGTCGCGGATGTGTTCGGCCTGACCTGCGACGTCATCCCGCACCCGCACACCGGCGCCCCGCACCTGATCCCCCGTCCACGACCGCGCACCGACGGGTGACGGCCCCACCGCGATGACCCGGCGGGTCATCGCGGCGCCGCTCGCGGCCGGACAGACTCCGTTCGGGGGCCGGGGAGTCGACCGTCCTCGGCCCCGACCGGATCCGTACGACCGATCGGAGTGCCCCGTGCCGCGCATGCGTTCCCTGCTCGTCGCCACCGCCGCCGCCACCCTGCTGTCCCTGGGCCCGGGGGCGGCCCACGCCTCCGCCCCCGAGTCGGCCTGCCCCGCCGTCACCGCCGCCGGCACGGCACGGGAGGCGCCCCTTCCCGCCGACGCCGAACGGTTCCTGCGGGCGTACTGCGCCTGGGGGGAGGACACCTCCGACATCGAGGCGTACATGAACCTGTTCGCCGAGGGCGGCACCCTGATGGACTCGGGTCTGGACCGACCGCTCACCGCGGTGGCCATCCGCGCGCAGATCACCCGGGTCACCCAGGTGGTCGACCGGTACCGCTTCGTCCCCGTCGACGCGCACGCCTCGGCGGACGGCCGGGTCCTGTTCGTGAAGGCCCGCAACACCGGGTACGTGGGTCCGTCCAGGACCCGGATCGACTACGTCACCACCCACCGGCTGGTCCTCCGGGGGGCCCTGGTGGCGGAGGGGCGACGGTTCTGGGACCAGTCCGAGCTGTTCCGTCCGCTGGAGCCGACGCTGCCCGACCTGTTCGCGGGCTTCGACACCGCGCCGACCACCGCGAGGGGCCCGCGGCACGGGCGACCGCTCTCCCCCGGGGAGCGGGCCCGGGCGTGGAACACCAGGGACGCGCATCGCCTCGTCGACGACGTGCGGGGTCCGCTGCGCCTGACGGGCCCCGGGCTCACGGCGCCCCTGACGGGGAGGGCCGAAGCCAGGGCCTACCTGGAGAGGTTCTTCAGCCGGGTGCACCGACTGGACCTCGCGCCGGGCGAGACCGTGCACCGTGGCGGCGCCACCTACCGCGAGTGGGTGGGTACGGCCCGGGTGAGCCCGGACGGGAGCGAGCCCGTGCCGATGACGTACGGGATCGTGGAGCGGTTCAGCCGCAACGCCACGGGCGGCACGGACTGGAACCTCGCGTTCGAGACGCTGGACCTGGTCGCCACCCAGGACCGGATCAGGGCGCTGCGGGGGCGCATCTTCGGCTGATCACCCGGATGTGCGCAGGGGGCTGCGGTCGGAGGGGCCCGGATCCCGGGCCGCACGCCGAAGACCCGGCGGCACGGAACGGGTCCGTGCCGCCGGGTCCGGTCGAACGGCGATCAGTCGGTGATCAGCAGGCGCCCAGGTCCTGCCAGACGCCCCACTGGCCGGTGGTGCCGGGCTCGTCGCCCTTCGTCCACCACTTGGACTTCCACTGCTTGCCCTGGTGGCTGACGGTGGTGCCGGTTCCGTACTCGGAGGCGGCGCTCCAGGCGGGAGCGGTGCAGGTGCCGCCGGTGGTGCTGCCACCGGTGCCGCCCGTGCCCCCAGTGCCACCCGTGCCACCGGTACCCCCGGTACCCCCGGTGCCGCCCGTGGTGGTACCGGTGCTCGGCTCGACGACCGTGGTGCCGCGGTTCAGGTCGCTCGCGATGCCGTAGGTCTTGTCACCGATCTTCACCGTCCAGTTGGACGGGGTGGAGACGGGGAGGTAGTACGTGAAGTCCAGCTCGACCGAGGCGCCCGGGGCCAGGGACTGCCAGGCCGGGAGCTTCATGGCGACCCGGTGGAAGTCGCCCTTGAGGCCGCCGACGTTCGGACCCGTGTGGTCGCTGCGGACGATCGAGGTGTTGAACCCGGACTGGTCCTTGGCGTTGTTCGGCGCCGAGGTCGCGTAGTCGAACTGGAACTCGGTGCCACCCGGCAGGGTCGCCGTGGTGTTGTTGGTGATCTTCACCTTGGGGGTGATGGGGTAGTTCTGGTCACCCAGCTTGAACCCGCCGAAGTCCACGTCCACCTTGACGGCCTCGGTGGGCATCGCGATGTTCGACTTCTTGGCGCCGTAGCCGCTGGCGGCCTTGAACTTGTTGTAGAGCAGGTTGGTCAGCGTGGAGCCCGGCTCGTACTGGCCCTTGGTGGCGTTCCAGTCGTAGTCGCCGGCCAGCTCCCAGATCATCGTGCCGCCGAGGCCCTTGTCGACCACGTAGTCGGCCTTCGCACCCACGGACTGCTCGTCCTCGGTGGAGATGAAGACCTTCTTCTCGGCGTTCCACAGCCACGGCGCGACGAGCGTCGAGTCGTACTTGCGGACGTACTGACCGGTGAGCTTGGTGTCGGCCGGGAGACCGAACTTGGAGAGGTAGTCCGGGACGATGCCCTTCTCCAGGTTCTTGGCGTGCCACATCGGGTTGAACCCGGCGGGCGACTCCTTGCCGTTGGTGTCCTTGTCGTGCCAGACGTTGTCGACGCCGACGGCGCCGTCACCGCACTTGGTCAGACCCGAACCGGGCGGGCAGGAGGTGGCGGCCGACTTGCCCCAGAGCCCGTCGGTGCCGCCCTGGACGTTCTTCCAACCGCGCGTGTAGTACGGCAGGCCGATGTTGATCCGGCCGGCCGGCATCGAGCCGCGGAAGTAGTGGTAGGCCCAGTCGGTGTTCAGGTAGCCGATGCCGCCGTACTGGGCGGTGCCGTAGATGTTGGCGCCGGCCAGCTCGGAGTCCTTGCCGTCGTCGTACAGGGCGGCCTGGGGACCGACGTGCTCGTTCCAGGTGCCGTGCAGGTCGTACGACATGATGTTCAGGTAGTCCAGGTACTTCTGCACCTGGAAGGTCTCCATGCCGCGCAGCAGGTAGCCGGAGGAGGGGGCGGCCACGGTCAGCATGTAGTGCTTGCCGTCCGCCGCGCCCGCGCGGTCCAGCTTCTCGCGCAGGACCTTCATGAGGACGGCGTAGCCCTTCATGAGGCCGGCGCGCCGGGCGTTGGCCTCGGGCCAGTCGCTCGGGTTGCCCGCGTCCTTCATCGAGGTCGGGTACTCGTAGTCGACGTCGACGCCGTTGAACCCGTACTTCTTGATGAAGTCGACGGCCGAGTCGGCGAAGGTGTTGATGCCCGCCTCGTTGACCGAACCGTCCGCGTTGGTCGCCGTCTTGTAGAAGCCGCCCGTGTCGGTCCAACCGCCCACGGAGATCAGCGTCTTCACGTTGGGGTGCAGCTTCTTGTACTTGTTGAGCAGGTTGAAGTGGCCCTTGTAGGGAAGCGACGGGTCCATCTCGGCACCCGCGACGCCCGGCCAGGTCATCCCGGTGGAGGAGTTCTCGGGTCCGTCGGCGCCCACGCTGATCTTGTTGTTGGCGTCGATGGCCGCGAAGGCGTAGTTGATGTGGGTGATCTTGTCCCACGGAATCTGGTGGGCGAGGAAGGCGGGTCGCCCGTCCTTGCCGGTACGCCAGTTGGCGAAGTAGCCGATGATGCGGCGCTGGTGGTCCGCGCCCATCTTCTCGCGGCCTTCGGTGTCGTACACCGAGCAGTACGGGACGTCCACGCCGGGCGTGGAGTACAGCCCCTCGGGGCGACAGTTCTCCTGGGAGGCGGCCTGCGAAACACCGGAAGTGAGGGTTCCGGCCAGCATGGCGCCGATCGCGACCGCACCGGCGGCGAACATCGCCGGTTTGGCCCGCTGGGAAGACAGCACGTTCAGATCCTCCTGGTGGGGGTCCGCGGCCGACGGGGGCCGCGGTCATGCGCAAAGCGCGTCTGGGGTGGACGCGTCGACCCCGTGACTGGATGTCACGGAGCCGGAGAAGAACGGAGGGAGTGCGTCGTTGGAAGCTGGGGTGACGCAGTGGCCAGACCTTAAAAGGACTAGACCAGGAGGGTCAATAGGTCTGGACCTTTATGGCGGTTTTGCTCAGGAGCACACCGGCCGAACACGGCGGTCCGGTGCGCGACCCCGGCACGGCGCTTCCCCTCCCCCATCCGTTCGACGGGCACCGCGCGGTGTGGCCTCGGTGACCATAACCCCGATGATCACTCCACGGAACACCGGCTGAGAGAAGTCTCATCGCGGGCGGCCCCACCGACCGGTGGGGCCGGCACCGGGAACCCACCCGGAATGCGGGCGCGGACCGGGGCCCGGGGGTGAGAACATGCGCGGGGAACCGTGCCCACCCCGTACCACTTTGAGGAAGCGGACCACACGCGCATGAACAGCCACCGTCACTGGACCACCCGCGTCGAGACCGAGGCGGACGCGGCCGCCGTCCGCGGAATCAACCTCGCGGCCTTCGAGACCTCCGCCGAGGCGGACCTCGTGGACGCGTTGCGCAACGACCCCGCCTGGATCGACGGGCTGTCGCTGGTCGCCGCGGAGGCCGACGGCCCGCCGGTCGGGCACGCACTGCTGACGCGGTGTCACATCGGGGCGGCCCCCGCCCTCTGCCTCGGCCCGGTGGCCGTGCTCCCCGACCTCCAGCGGAGCGGGGCGGGCGCCGCCGCGGTCCGTGCCGCACTGGCCGCTGCGGCCCGTCTGGACGAACGGTTCGTGGTGGTCCTCGGCCATCCGGAGTACTACCCGAGGTTCGGCTTCGAGCGGGCCTCCGCCCACGGGATCAGCGTGTCGATCGACGTTCCGGACGAGGCCCTGATGGCGCTCGCCCTCACCCCCGGCGACCCGCTGCCCGGCGGAGTGGTCCGCTATGCGGAGCCCTTCGGCATCTGAGGCCGATCGCTGCCGACCGCCACGGGCCGCGCCATCACCACGCGCGGCCACCGGTCGAGTCCCTGGGCGGTCTCGTGGGCCCGGATCTCCCGCAGACCGGGAGTCAACTCGTGCTCGGCGAGCACCCGGAAGCCGATCCTGGCGTAGTAGGGGGCGTTCCAGGGCACCTCGGCGAAGGTGGTCAGGGTCAGCGTCACGGCGCCCGAGACGGCGGCACGGGCCGCCGCATGGTCGATCAGGGCCCGGCCCACGCCCCGCCGCGCCGCCCTCGGATGGACGGACACCTGCTCGACGTGGAACAGACGGCCGTCCACCGGCTCCGCGATCAGGTACGCCACGGGGTCCCCGGTGCCGCGGGCGACCGCCACCCAGCAGGTGCCGCGCGCGGCGTGGCGGGCGAGGTCGTCGAGGGCCGGCGGGTCGTCCTCGGCGACCTCCGGCATGCCGACCTCCGCGAAGGGACGGCCGGCAGCGCGTTCGATCTCCTGGAGCGCCGGCAGTTCCGTCGACCGCACCGGTCGGATCGTGAAGGAGGACTCGTCGAAGGCGGGGAAGGCAGACATGCGGCGATCATCCGGCGGGGGCACCGGAGCCGGCAACCGGCTTCCCGGAGCGCCTCTGTCCCCGGGCGCCCCGTTCCCCCGAACCACGGCGTTCCGGTTGGCCGGCCCCGACGGGCCAACTACCCTGACCCGGGGACATCACCCGCTCGGAGGGGGAACGGTGGGCGCGCCCGGTGACATCATCGACGATCGGTTCGAACTGCTCGAACGCCTCGGCGCCGGCGGCATGGGAACCGTCTGGCGGGCGCGGGACGCGGTCCTGGGGCGCGAGGTCGCGCTGAAGGAGGTCCGGGCCTCCTCCCCGACCCTCTCCGCCCAGGGCAGCGCGGTGTCGCGCGAGCGGGTCCTGCGGGAGGCCCGGGCGCTCGCCCGCGTCCGCCATCCCCACGTGGTGACGATCCACCAGATCGTGCAACCCCTTCCAGCGCCCGGTACGGACGAGCTTCCGCAGCCGTGGCTGGTGATGGAACTCGTGCCGGGTCGGACCCTCCAGGACCGGACGGCGGACCGTCCGCTGGCCCCGGCCGAAGCCGCCCGCCTGGGCCGTCAGGTGCTGTCGGCCCTGTGCGCCGCGCATGCCGTCGGCATCCACCACCGGGACGTCAAGCCGGCGAACGTCATGCTGCGCGAGGACGGTTCGGCGGTGCTGACCGACTTCGGCATCGCCGCCCTGCCGGACGCGGGGACGCTCACCCTCACCGGTGAGGTCGTCGGCTCGCCCGAGTACATGGCCCCCGAACGCATCCGCGGCGCCGAGGACGCTCCGGCCGCCGACCTGTGGTCGCTGGGGCTGGTGCTGTACACGGCGGTGGAGGGAACGAGTCCGCTGCGTCGGACGACCACCCTCGCCACGCTCACCGCCGTGCTGGAGGACCCGGTGCCGCCGCCCGCGCGCGCCGGTCACCTGGCCCCGGTGCTCTCCGCGTTGTTGGTCCGTGACCCCGCCGAACGCCCCGACCCGACCCGTTTGGACGCCCTGCTCGCCGAGGTGGAGCGGGGTCGGGAGCCCCAGTGGGCGCAGGCCACCGTCACCGCCCGGCGGCCTGCCGACGTCTCGACGGTGGGCGGCCGGGAGGGGGCGACGGCGGCCCGGCACGAACCCCGCCCCGCCCGACGCTCCCGGGTGCCGCTGGTGGTGGCCACCGTGTCCCTGGGCGTGGCAGTGGCGGCCACCGCGGCCCTGGTGGTCGGCCTGCGCCCGGAGGACGGAGGGCGGCCCGAAGCGGCGGCGCGCCCGTCCGCCACCGCCGACGACGACCGCGTCCCCGCGCAGAACACGGTGCCGCCGCCCCGGACCCCGGCCCCCACCTCACCCCCCTCGCTGGGGTCGGGGCCGGCCGACACCTGGGTGGCGCAGCTCGCCTCGGTCGAGAAGACCCTCGGTGAGCAGGCCCGTGACCGACAGGCGGCCGAGTTGCGGGCCAAGGGGGTCACCGACGTCCGGTTCCTCGACAGCGACGCCTTCGCCTCGCTGCGCCCCGGCTACTGGGTGTTCTACCGGCCGGGCTTCGCCGACGGCCGGGAGGCGGTCGCCTACTGCCGGGAGAAGGGGCTCGTCACCCGGGACACCTGCGTGGGGCGGTACGTCAGCGACCGCACCTCGGACTTCGTCCTCCAGTGCTACCCGACCGACCGGGGCGTCCAACCGGGCAGCCGGTGCACCCGTGACCGAGCGGGGACGGGTCGTCAGTAGCGCAGGGCCCGCTCGACCCGGGTGCGCACCTCACCGGACAGGGTGCGGTTGCTGCGTGCGGTGGCCTCCCCGGTACCGCCGGCGGGCACGTCCGACACGGTGACCGCGACGGTGTCGAGGAGGTTGCCGTTCGCGTCGTCGAAGGTCACCTGCACCACGAAGGACCTCGTGCTCTGGGTGGTGTTGCGGGCGGTGACCCGTACGGTGGTGCGGCCGTCCGCGTCGGTGGCCTGGCCGGCGAGGTCCACCTCGTCGCGGGCGTCCACCCCGTCGGCGATCTCGTCGAACTGCCGCTCGACCGCGGCGCCCGCCGAAGCGGCGGCCTCGGCGGCCCGGGAGGCGAGGTCCGCCCCGGCGGAGGCCGCCTGGGAGACGGTGCTGGACGGTGAGCCCCCGTCCGAACAGCCGGCCGCGCCGCCGAGGACGCACCCGACCAGCAGGGCGGTTCCGATGACGCTCCGTCCGACGTGCCCGTTCACCTGTCGCCTCCCGACCGTGGGGGTGGTCCCGTCCCGTACACGGACAGTGAAGGCGGCGGGGGGTCGCCCCGCACCTCCACGGCCGCCGTACGGGCGAACGGGAGGCCGGCCGGGGCGGCGCGTCAGGGCTTGCGGCCGATTCCCCCGTAGGCGTCGATCCGCGGGTCCCCGTTGCTGCCGGGTTCCGGGCGCCAGCGGGTCACCGGCACGACGCCGGGTTCCAGCACCTCCAAGCCGTCGAAGTAGCCGGTGAGCTCCTCGGCGGACCGCACGTGGTAGGGCACGGCGCCGCTCGCGTTGTACGCCTCGGAGGCCGCGATCATGCCCGGGCTGGTGGCCGTGCTGTCGCAGATCACCAGATGGCTGCCGGAGGGCAGTCCGGCCAGCAGTCTGGTGACCAGGGACCGCGCCTCGTCGTACTCGGTGACGTGGCCGAGGGTGTTGAGGATCATCAGCGCGACCGGCTGGTCGAGGTCCAGCGTGGCCCGGGCCGCCTCCAGGACGGCCTCGGGCCGGTGGAGGTCGGCGTCGAGGTAGTCGGTGCGGCCCTCCTCGGTGCTGGTCAGCAGGGCACGGGCGTGCGTGAGCACCAGCGGGTCGTTGTCGACGTAGACGATCCGGGCCTCGGGGGCGACCCGCTGGGCCACCTCGTGGGTGTTGTTGGCGGTCGGCAGCCCGGTGCCGATGTCGAGGAACTGGCGCATCCCCAGCTCCCCGGCCAGATGGTGCACGGCCCGCTGGAGGAAGTGCCGGCTGGTGCGGGCCACGTCCTCCAGCTCCGGGAAGATGCCCTTGATCTGGTCGCCGATCTGCCGATCGACCTCGTAGTTGTCCTTGCCGCCCACGAAGTAGTTCCAGAAGCGTGCCGAGTGCGGCTTGGTGGTGTCGATCCGCGCACGTATCTCCGCTGCGGCGCGCATCGAATCACGGTCGGGCACGAAGTCCCCCTCCAGGAACGTGAGTCGACCGGTGAGGCGTTCGGCGCCGCCGCGCCGGGTGGGACACCGGCGTTCCACCGATCAAGTGGGCGTACGGGCTTGCGATTTGGCCAGTATGGCACGGTGCCGGGTCGTTCGCCGGTTCCGTGTGCGGGCCGGACCGCCCCCGGCGGGTGCGGATGGCGCCGGTCGGGGGCGTGGCAGGGTGAGGGCATGTCCTCCGCTTCTCCGGGCGGCCGAGCCGCCCCGTTCCGGTTGCACCCCGGCGCGCCGTCCTCGCCGGTGGTCCTGCACGTCCCGCACTCCTCGCGGGCGGTGCCGCCGGACGTCCGCGCGGACCTCCTCCTGGACGACGCGGAACTCGCGCGGGAACTCGACCGCATCACGGACGCGCACACGGCACGGATCGCGGCCCGCGCCGTGGCCGCCGGCGCCACCGCTCCGTGGCGGTTCGTGAACGGGCTGTCCCGGCTGGTGGTGGACCCGGAGCGGTTCCCCGACGAACGCGAGGAGATGGCGGCGGTCGGCATGGGCGCGGTCTACACCCGGACCACCCACCGCGCCGCGCTACGGGCCGAGGGGTTCGACCCGGCGCCGCTCCTCGACCGGTACTTCCACCCGTACGCGGAGGCGATGCGGGCCGCCGTGGCGGACCGGCTCGCCGCCACCGGCCGGGCCGTGATCATCGACGTCCACTCGTACCCGACCGCCGCGCTCCCCTACGAGTTGCACGGCGAGGGGCGGCGTCCGCCGGTCTGTCTGGGCACCGACGCCTTCCACACCCCGGGCGCCCTGACCGCGCTGGCCGGGACGGCTTTCGCGGGATTCGGCGGGTGCGGCCTGAACAGCCCCTTCGCCGGGACGTACGTGCCGATGGCGCACTACGGGCGGGACGCCCGGGTGAGCGCGCTCATGGTGGAGATCCGGCGGGACCTGTACATGACGGAGCCCGGGGGTGCGGCGGGCCCCGGGCTCGATGCGCTGGGCGGTGCGTTGGCCGCGTTGGTCGACGGGGTCCACGCGTGGGTCGCGGCCGGCGGCACTCAACTGCCGGGGGCTACCGGCGGTGCGTAGGAGGTGGGTCCGGGGCTGGTGCGGTCGTTGAAGATGACCCCCGGGGTGGCCGGTGCGTGGTTGAGCACCCACAACCCGGCCAGGGTGGCGAGCGCGAACACCACGGCGATCAGGACCGCGAGCAGCAGTCGGCGCCTTCGCTCGCGGCGCAGCCACGCGCCGCGCACGGTGCGGTAGGCGTCCGGGGCGGGGCGCACCTCGCGCGCCACGGCCTCCAGGGCCTCCCGCAGTCGCCGCTCGGTGTCGGGACCACTCATCTGCGGGCCTCCATGGCCTTGGTGAGGGCGGCGATCCCCCGTGCCGTGTGGGTCTTGACCGAACCCGGCGAGATGCCCATGGCGTCGGCGATCTCCGTCTCCTTCAACCCCATCCAGTGGCGCAGCACGAGTGCTTCGCGCTGACGGGTCGGCAGTTGCCGCACCGCGGCGATGAGCACGCGTTGGTCGTCCTGGAGCAGTGCGTGGTGTTCGGCCGAGGCCACCGGGTCCTTGCCGGGCACCGGGGTCTCGGTGTGCCTGCGCACGGTCTGGAGGTGCCGGATGCGCATCCGGGTGAGGTTGCAGACGACCGACCGCAGGTACGCCTCGGCGCGGTCCGCGTGGCGGAGCCGGCGCCAGCGGCGGTACAGCTGGTAGTACGCCTCCGCGACGATGTTCTCCGGGTCGTCGGCGCCCAGCAGGGTGGCCAGCCGCAGCATGGCGGTGTAGTGCTCCCCGAAGAGTCCGGCCAGGGCGAGGTCCCGGTCGCCGTCCCCGGGGTCGCCGCCGGGCGGCCCCGGTGGGCCGGACGCTGCCGGGCCGGCGGGTGGCACGGCCGGGTCCCTGCCCGTGGGCACCGCGGGCGGCGAAGCCGCGGTGGGGACCTCGACGGCCGGTCCGGGCTCGGCGAGGGTCAGGGCACGGTCGGATCGTCTCGTCCGTCTCATGGGCTAGCTCGCTCCTGTTCCGGGGCGGCGCCTGGAGGCCAGGCCGGGCGGGAGTGCGGTGGTGTCGCTGCCACGGGCGGCGCCGGACCGCTGGAGGACGCAGGTGGCCGCCACGGCGACCACCAGGTTGGGCAGGAGCGCGGCGAGGCCCGCGTAGATCTCCAGGGTGTGTCCGGTGGGGCCGAGCGGCACGACCGGGGAGAAGCCCTGGTCGACCACCAGCCAGGTGCCGAGGACCATGCCGACCGCCCAGCCGGTGAGCAGGGCCCGCGGATGGAGCCGGTTGGTGTACAGGCCCACCGCGACGGCGGGGAAGGTCTGGACGATCCACACGCCGCCGAGGAGTTGCAGGTTGACCGCGGCCTGGTCGCGCAGCCCGAAGACGAAGGCGACGGCCGCCACCTTGGCGATGAGGGAGACCCAACGGGCGATCCGCACTTGGCGTTTGGGGGTCGCGGTGGGGTGGACGTACTCCACGTACACGTTGCGGACGAAGGAGGTCGCCGCGGCGACCGACATCACCGCGGCCGGCACCAGGGCGCCCACGGTGAGGGCGCCGAAGACGAGCCCCGCGACCGGGGGTGGCATCAGCCGGTCCACCAGCAGGGGCACGGCCGCCTCGGCTCCCCCCGCGGTCACCCGGATCCGCTCGGCGGCGGCGGCGAGGCCCAGCAGCCCGAAGAGGGCGAGGACCGCGATCCACGCGGGCAGGGCGAGGGTCACCCGGCGCAGGGTGCCGGGGCTGCGGGCGGCGAAGACGGCGGTCAGCAGGTGCGGGTACATCAGGGCGGAGCAGGCGGAGCCGAGGGCGAGCGAGGCGAAGGCCGCCTGCTGGTGCGGGGCGAGGAGCAGGGCCGTGCTCCCGGTGCCCGGGGTCGGTTCCATGAAGCGGGCGGCCCGCTCGAAGAGTCCTCGCGGACCGCCGAGGTCGGCGAGGACCAGCCACACCGCGAGGACGACCGAAACGAAGACGGCGACCCCCTTCAGAGCGGCGATGACGGTCGGTGCGCGCAGCCCGTACCGGAAGGTGGCGAGGGCCAGCCCGGCGAAGAGGGCCACCATCACGAGGTCGACGGCGGGGTGCTCGGTGTCCACCCCGGTGGCGGCCAGGACGGCGCGGATGCCGAGGAGTTGCAGTGCCAGGTACGGCATGGTCGCGAGGATGCCGGTGAGGGCGACGGCGAGGGCAAGTCCGGGGGAACCGTACCGACCGCGGACGAAGTCGGCGACCGTGACGTACCCGTTGCGGGCGCACACGGCCCACAGGCGGGGCAGCAGCACGAAGGCGAGGGGGCAGGCGATGAGGGTGTAGGGCAGCGCGAAGAAGGCCGCCGCACCGTTGCCGTAGGCGAGTCCGGGCACCGCGGTGAAGGTGTAGGCGGTGAAGAAGGTGCCGCCGATCAGCAGCCAGGACCAACCGGTCCCCAAGCCCCGGTCGGCGAGCGCCCAGCCCTCCAGCGAGGGCAGCCGTCCCGAGGGACGGAAGCGGCGGGCGACGACGGCGAGCGACGAGGAGGCGCCGACGACGGCGAGGAACGCGACGAGCGTGCCGCCTTCCACCATCGTCCCTCGTTCCTGCCGAAATGCCGCACCCGTTCCCGGGAGGGGTGCGGTCGTCGTCGATCCCGGAACGCGGCGGGTCGCTGTGCCCCGGTTCCGTGCCGGCCGGTCCGCCCCTTCGCGTGCGCCGGTCCCCCGTCGCGGCGTTCGAACGATGTGCATGGCGGAAAATCGCGAGGGGAATCCGACCGAGATCCACCGCCGACAGCTGTCAACCGAACCGGGGGTGCCGGCAACTCTTCCACAGACCGACGCGGTACGGGAGCGGGGAACCGGGGGAACGAGGAGGAACCCGTGACAGACGAGGGACGGACGCAGCTTTCCGGCCGGGGCACGGCACGACGGGTCGTGGCGGCTTTCTGTCTCCTCGCTCCGGTCGTCGCATTGGTCTGGGTGCCCTGGTACGCGGGTGCGCAGCCGATGTGGGCGGGCGTGCCGTTCTTCTACTGGTACCAGTTGGCGTGGATCCCGGGATGCGCGGTGGCGTTGTCGATCGCTCACCTGTTGACCAGGGGCAGCCGCGGTTCGCCCGGGTCGTGAGCGACCCCGGGGGCGGACTCGGAGGTCGCATCGGTGGCGGTGCGCGGGGTGTTGTGTGAGTGCTTCACGCACGTTCCGTGAAATCCGTGACCGATGGGCCGGTTGCCCGGTACCCGTACGACTCGTTGTGTTCTCTCCCGCGAACCGAAGGATTCATCGTGTCCGGAACCCTCGCACCGCCGTCCCGGCTCCGCTGGAAATCCGTCTTCATCTGGTCCCTCGTCGCTCTGGCGGGTGCTGTCTCCTGGGGGGTGCTCGCCCTCTCCCGGGGTGAAGAGGTCTCCGCCGTCTGGCTGTTGGCCGCCGCACTCGGCTCCTTCGCGATCGCGTACCGCTTCTACGCGCGGTTCATCGCCCGCAAGGTGCTGCGCCTCGACGACACCCGGGCCACCCCGGCCGAACGCCTCGATGACGGCGTGGACTTCCAACCCACCGACCGCAGAGTGCTGTTGGGGCACCACTTCGCCGCCATCGCGGGCGCCGGGCCGTTGGTCGGCCCGGTGCTCGCCATGCAGATGGGCTATCTGCCGGGGACCCTGTGGATCGTCGCGGGCGTGATCTTCGCGGGGGCGGTGCAGGACATGGTGGTGCTGTTCCTGTCGATGCGACGCGACGGGAAGAGCCTGGGGCAGATGGCCCGGGAACAGTTGGGCCGGGTGGGCGGAACCGCGGCGCTGCTCGCGGTGTTCAGCATCATGATCATTCTGTTGGCGGTGCTGGCACTGGTCGTCGTGGGGGCGTTGGCGGAGTCGCCGTGGGGCACCTTCTCCGTGGCGATGACGATCCCCATCGCCCTGTTCATGGGCCTCTACCTGCACGTCCTGCGGCCGGGGCGGGTGTTGGAGACCAGTGTGATCGGGGTGGCACTGCTCCTGCTCGCGATCGTGGGCGGCGGCTGGATCGAGCACTCCTCCCTCGCGGAGGTCTTCACCCTGAGCCCGACCACGCTCGTCTTCTGTCTGGTGGGCTACGGGTTCGTGGCGTCGGTGCTGCCGGTGTGGATGCTGCTGGCGCCCCGTGACTACCTGTCGACGTTCATGAAGATCGGCACCATCGTGCTGCTGGCGGCCGGTGTGGTGATCGCCGCCCCTCGGTTGCAGGCCGACGCGGTGACGGAGTTCGCCTCCTCGGGGGCCGGACCGGTCTTCGCGGGCTCGCTGTTCCCGTTCCTGTTCATCACCATCGCGTGCGGCGCGCTGTCGGGGTTCCACGCCCTGGTGTCCTCGGGGACGACTCCGAAGCTGATCCAGAAGGAGTCGCAGGTCCGGATGATCGGGTACGGGGCGATGCTGATGGAGGCGTTCGTCGCCGTCATGGCGCTGATCGCCGCGGCGGTGCTCGATCCGGGGTTGTACTACGCGATGAACGCGCCGGCCGGTCTGCTGGGTCCGACCGTGGAGTCCGCCGCGCAGGCGGTCTCCGGCCTGGGCTTCACCATCTCGCCGGAGGAACTCGCCGCAGCCGCCAAGTCGGTGGAGGAGAGCAGCCTGGTCGCCCGCACCGGGGGCGCCCCGACCCTGGCGGTGGGGATGGCGCAGATCTTCTCGGAGGTGGTGGGCGGCGAGGGCATGAAGGCGTTCTGGTACCACTTCGCCATCATGTTCGAGGCCCTGTTCATCCTGACGACCGTGGACGCCGGCACCCGGGTCGGCCGGTTCATGCTCCAGGACATGCTGGGCAACGTGTGGAAGCCCATGGGCCGGGTGAACTGGAAGCCCGGCGCCTGGCTCGCCAGTGCCGCGGTCGTCGCCGGCTGGGGCTACTTCCTGTACGCCGGCGCCACCGACCCCTTGGGCGGGATCAACCAGCTCTTCCCCCTGTTCGGCATCGCCAACCAGTTGCTCGCCGCGGTGGCCCTCACCGTCGCGACGACCCTGCTCGTCACCTCGGGCCGGCTGCGCTGGGCCTGGGTGACCGGGGTGCCGCTCGCCTGGATCGTGACGGTCACCTTCACGGCGAGTTGGCAGAAGGTCTTCTCCGACGACCCCCGGGTCGGCTTCTTCGCCCAGCGCGAGCGGTTCGCCGACGCGATCGACGCCGGGGAGGTGCTGCGGCCCGCCACCTCGATGGACGACATGCACACCGTGGTCACCAACTCCACCGTCGACGGCGTGCTGATCGTGCTGTTCGTGCTCCTGGTGCTCACGGTGATCGGCAATGCCGGCGTGGTGTGCTTCAGGGCGGTCCGCCGTCCCGAACGCGTCGTCTCCACGGAGACCCCGCACGTCCCGTCCGCCATCGTCGCACCGCCGCGCCGCGAGAAGACCCCTGCGGGCACCGGTCCGGCCGCAGGACCGGGGAACGGCTCGTGAGCGCGGGCGGAACCGTCCTGCGGGCCCTGCGCTGGACCCTGTGGTACCTCAGGGAGGTGACCGGGGACTCCGCCTACGAGCAGTACTGCGCCCGGCACCGCGAACGACATCCCGGGGAGCCCGTGCCCACCGCGCGGCAGTACCAACGGCTCCGGGCCGAACGCGGGGAGGCCGCCTCCCCGTCCAGGTGCTGCTGACGACGTCCCCCTCACCCTCACCGCCCCGATCAGTACGGGCGCCGCGCGCCACGCGCGGCGCCCTCCCTCCCCCACAGAGGACGTGTGATGATGCGAAGAAGCACAACGGTGCGCATCCGCCCGGAGTTGGACGACCGCGAGCTGCGCCAAGTGATCACCGACATCCGCCCCATCCCCCCGTTCCCGGCGCTCGGAGTGGACCGCATCCGCCCCGCCTGGCAACCGGTCGCCGACCTGCTGGACGCCACCGGCCCGGACTGGGACCGCCGCACCCATCGGGTGTCGGTGCTCTCCCGCGTGCTGTCCCCGGCCGCTGCGGACCACTGGGTCGACTACGCACCGGACAGCCCGGACGCCGTGGTGATGCAGGCGTGCGTGGAGGCCTTGCGCGCCGCCTCGGGAACGCACCGGGTGGTGGACCGGGCGCAGACCCTCTGCGTGCGGGCCGCGCACGCCCATCCCCGGGACCCCACGCCGCTGATCGCCCTCCTGGACCTGATGCGGGCCTGCCGGGTCCCGTCCCGACGGGCGGCCGCCATCTGGCGGGAGATCATCAGCCGGGACCCGGACAACCGCGCGGCCCATCACGTGGTGCTGCGCTACCTGTCCCCCCGCGGCTACGGTTCGGTGAGCGACATGACCACCTTCGCCTGGCACTCCGCCTCCCGGGCCCCGGTGGGTTCACCGCTGGTGCTGCTGCCGCTGACCGCCCGTGCCGAGCACTTCGCCCACGTCGTCGAGGCCGGCGGCACCAGGGCGCTCGGTGCCCATCGCATCTGGCACGAGAAGGCGGCGGCCAGCGAACTGGAACTCGCCCTGAACAACTGGTTCCACACCTCGGCGCCACCGCACGCCGAGGCCATCTCGGACCTCAACCTCCTGGCGTTCGCGCTGGTCCGGGCGCGTTGGCTGACCGAGGCCACCGAGGTCTTCCAGCGCATCGGGCGGCACATGACGATGTTCCCCTGGGACGCGTTGGAGGATCCGGTGAAGGCCTTCACCTACTGGCGCGACCGAACGGGCGCGGCCTGATCGACCCGTTCCCGGACCATGACGGCGGTGGGACCACGACCCCGCCGCTCCCCCGTCACCGTCCGCGGACCCCACCGGCGACTCGGAACCGCTCCCGCCGACCGGTTCCCCCCACCTCGCCCTCCCGCCGGCGCGAGCGCCGCGACCCGCCCGTGCACGGGTCAGAATCCCCGCCCCGTCCCGCCGTGATCCGGGGCGACAGCCGTGCACCGCCGTGTCAGTGGCCTCTCCTAGGCTCGCGCCATGAGTTCTTCCCTGAGCCTCTACCTGCTCGACGCGACGGCCACCCGCGCCCTGATCGGATGCCGCGACGACCGATTGCTGGACGTGCTGCGCGAGCGCTTCGCCCACGACCTGACCCGCGACGACGAGTACCACCGCGACGCGATCGAGCGGGGCGCCCCGACGGCGGAGGCGGCGCTGCACGCGGTCGTCCACGGCGGACCCTTCAGCAAGGACCGCAGCCATGCCTTCCAGTACGGCTACGCCTACGAGCGGCTGTGCTCGTTCGACGGCGCCTTCCTGCCCAACGACTGGTTCACGCCGCACCGCGGCGACTGGCTGTCCGTCGTCGACCGGGGACTGGGCGCGCTGGGCATCACCGCCGTGTCCGTGGAGTCCTTCGGCCACGGCGGACCGCCCGCTCCGCTGCCGTCCTCCTTCACCCCGGCCTGCGGCGAGTGGACGCCCGACGACATCGCCCGGGCCCTGGAGCAGTACGAGGCCGCCGGGTCGCACCGGACGCCCCCGCAGGATCCGGAGGTCGCACAGGCCGTCGCACAGTGCCTCGGCTGGATGCGGCGCGCGAAGGCGCTGCCCGGCTTCGGCGTGGTCGGCTTCCGGTCCTGATCGAGGACCGGGCGGACGGAAGCCGCTCCGGCCCCGGGACGACGCCCGCCCGAGGGGTGCTCGCCGTGGACGGGTGGGGCCGGGGCGCTCATGCGAACTCCCCTTCGGTCAGCCGGGCCAGGGTGCGCCGCCCCCGTGCGACGATCTCGGCATCTCCCTGCTGGGCGCCCCACACCAGGGCTCCGGCGGCGTCGAGGGCGGCGAAGCAGCGCAGTGCGTGGCGCTCGACGGGGCCGGGCCGCCGGCCGTAGCCGGCCAGGAACGCGGACCGCAGTGCCGGACGGTCGGCCCAGGGGCCGGCGGCCAGGCGGACGAAGTCCTGGACGGCGGGGGCGAACCGAGCCCGCTCGAAGTCGATCCAGGCGGCGCGCCCCGCGGCGGACCACATCAGGTTGCGGGGCTGGGCGTCTCCGTGCACGAAGGCGATCGGCAGCGGCCCGAGGTGCGGGAGCTCCGCCACCAGGGCCCGCAGCAGAGCGCGTTCGCGGCTGCCGACACGGTCCCCGCAGACGTGGAGGAGGCGTTCCAGCCGCTGCGGCGCCCGGTCCAGGACCTCCTGCACCGCCGCCCGGCGTTGGGGCGTCAACTCCCCCGCCGTGTGGATCCGTGCCAGGAGGGCGCCCGCACGCCGGTACGCCTCCCGCTCCTCGGTCGGGGGCAGCCGCAGCTCCCGCAGGGGGTGGCCGGGCACGGCGGTGAGCAGCAGGGCGAGGTGGGCGGGTTCGGAGTCCAGCAACAGCGGAGCGCCCCCCACCGGGACGGCGGGCACGGCGTGGCGGTAGGCGAAGGTCTCGGTGCGGTAGGCGGTGGCGTTGCGGGCGACCTTGACGATGAAGCGGGTGGACCGGTCCGGCCGGGTCAGTTCCCACACCCGGCAGGTGCCCGGTGCCCGCCGGCCGTGGACCTCCCGGACCGTGTCGAAGGCACCGACGGCCCCGCGTGCCCAGGCGTCGATGGTGTCGGGCAGGTGGTTCAGCAGCCGCATGCCCACCGCCCCGGGGCTCGTCGTGGCGACGGGGCGGAGGTCTTCGACGCCCCGTCAAGGGGGCGCGGGAAGCACGCCGCAGGGGCGGTCCGGCAGTCGAACACCACATGACGGCGAAAGGGCGCGGGAACAGGATGCACGGGATCTCCCGATTCGAGGGTGGGGTCTTGACGCAAGCACAACGCACCAGATCACGGGCACGTCACGCTCACTTCCGGACGAATCTTCGATGGAGGGTTCGACGGCGCTTCCCGAGGGCCGGTACGGCACGCTCGCCGACCTGTGACGCGGCGTTCGATTCACTCGGGAGGGTCCCTTCGCCTGTTCGAGGGATGGCCGCGCTGCGGCACGCACGAGGGGTCACCTCCCCGCGGGCTGGGTGAGGCCGGCCTCGGCGACCGGTGGGGGCGGTGGGACCGCGACGCCTTCGCCGGGATCGGCCTCGTCCCCGTGGGTGGCCAGGTGCGAGGTGAGGCCGCCGTCCACCGAGATGGTGGTGCCGGTGATGTACCCGGCCTCGTCCGACACCAGGAAGGCCACCAGGTAGGCGACGTCCTCGGGCACGCCGGCCCGCGGGGTGAGGATGTGCCGGGTGAGCGCGCGCTGTTCCTCGGGGGTGAGGTTGTCCACCAGGGCGGGCGTGAGCACCGGCCCCGGGGCGATGCCCACCGCACGGACCCCCTGCTTCCCGTACTGGGCGGCGATGCTGCGGGTGAGGCCGAGGATCGCCGCCTTGGAGGTGCCGTACAAGGGGCGCACGAACTCGGCGAGGAGCCCCGCCGCGGAACCGGTGTTGATGACGACCCCACCACCGCGCACGATCATGTGCGGTATCGCGTGCTTGGCGGCGAGCATGTAGCCGAGCACGTTCACGCGCAGCACCCGGGCGAACAGTTCGGCGTCGATGTCGGTGATGCGCCGGTCCCGCCCGAGGACGTCCGGGGAAAGCAGGGCCGCGTTGTTGTGCAGGACGTCCAGTCCTCCGAAGGCCGCCACCGTGGTGGCGATCATCGCCCGGACCTGTTCCTCCTCGCCCACGTCCACCACCACCGGGAGGGCGGACAGTCCGCGTGCGGTCAGCGCGACGGCGACGTCGGCCGCGGCGGCCCCGTCGACGTCGGCCACCACGACGCTGGCCCCGCGTTCGGCCAGGACGGTGGCGGTGGCCCGGCCGATACCGGAACCCCCGCCGGTGACGACGGCCACCTTGTGCCCCAGGTTCGACGGACTGGTGGGACTCGACGGGTTCAGCGGGTGCGGAACGTTCTGTTTCGTCATGAGACTTCCTGGTCCGGCGCCGGTGGAGGGCGCTTGGTACGGGTAGGTCACACGAGCGATTTTCTTGTTCGAAAAGGGACTTGTTCGTCGGAACCCCGAGGATGGCCGGCAATGAGCGCTGGCTCCGCGTCGTCACGGCGCGCGGGGGCATCCGGAACACCGGCCCCACCCGCCCCCTTCGGGTCGACCGGTCGCCTCCACGGGCGGGCGGGAGGCGAGGCTACGCCTTGCGCCCGGGGAACGGAAGTTGACCGAAGCCCTTCGTTCCGGTCGGGCCGTGTGCCCGGAACGTGGTGGGGTCCGCGGCCGTGGCGTGTTGCGGGAGTGTTGCAGGCTCGTGGCCACCTGGGAGGCGTACTACCGAACCGGTCCGCCCCCGACTACTTTGCGGTGCGCCGGGTGTTTTGGGTCCTTCTCCCCGAATCCGCGGCAGGGAGGCGGTACGGGTCCGACCCGGTACCGCCTCCGTACCCCTCCCGACCCTCGCACGAAGGAACCGCATGAGCCAGCCCCTCGACTCGGTGGCCGCCGGCCACACCCCCGACGACGCGGTGGAGCCCGGTGCCGGGTGGTCGTTCGAGACGCGCCAGATCCACGCCGGGGCGGAGCCCGACCCGGCGACCGGCGCCCGGGCGGTGCCGATCTACCAGACCACTTCCTTCGTCTTCCGGGACACCCAGCACGCAGCGGACCTCTTCTCGCTCGCGGAGCCCGGGAACATCTACACCCGCATCCACAATCCGACGCAGGACGTCTTCGAGCAGCGGATCGCCTCCCTGGAGGGCGGAGCGGCCGCCGTGGCCCTGGCGTCGGGTCAGGCGGCCGAGACCCTCGCGCTCCTCACCCTCGCCGGTGCCGGCGACCACATCGTGTCCAGCACCTCCCTCTACGGCGGAACCTACAACCTGCTGCGGCACACCCTGCCCCGGTTCGGCATCGAGGTCAGCTTCGTGGACGACCCCGACGACCTGGACGCCTGGCGGGCCGCGATCCGCCCGCACACCAAGGCGCTGTTCGCCGAGAGCCTCGGCAACCCCCGGGGCAACGTGCTGGACGTGCGGGGCGTCGCCGACGTGGCGCACGCGGCGGGCGTGCCGCTGATCGTCGACAACACCCTGGCCACCCCCTTCCTGCTCCGCCCGATCGAGCACGGCGCGGACATCGTGGTGCACTCCGCGACGAAGTTCCTCGGCGGCCACGGCACCACCATCGCGGGCGTCGTGGTGGACGGCGGCACCTTCGACTTCGGCAGCCGCCCCGAGCGCTTCCCCGACTTCGTCGAGCCCGACCCGAGTTACCACGGCCTGCGCTACTGGCCGGACTTGGGCGCGGGGGCCTTCGCGGTGAAGCTGCGGGTGCAGTTGCTGCGCGACATCGGACCCGCGCTCTCCCCGCACTCCGCCTTCCTGTTGCTCCAGGGCGTCGAGACGCTCAGCCTGCGCATCGAACGGCACTCGGCGAACGCGCTCGCCCTCGCGGAGTGGCTGGAACAGCGGGAGGACGTGGCGGCGGTGCACTACCCGGGGCTGGCGTCGAACCGCTGGCACCGGGCGGCGCGGCACTACCTTCCGCGCGGGGCCGGCGCGGTGCTGGCGTTCGAGCTCAAGGACGGGGTGGAGGCGGGCAAGCGGTTCGTCGACGCCGTCTCCCTGTTCAGTCACCTCGCCAACATCGGGGACGTCCGGTCGTTGATCATCCACCCGGCCTCCACCACGCACAGCCAGCTGGATCCCGAGGCGCTGGCCGCCACGGGCACGGCGCCCGGGCTGGTGCGGCTGTCGGTGGGGATCGAGCACGTCGACGACCTCAAGGCCGACCTGGCGGCGGGGTTCCGCGCGGCCAAGGAGGCGTCCTGACCGGGGCACCGCCCCACGCCCCGGCGGGTCCGCTCACCGTCCCCCTCCCGCCGGCCTCCGGGGCCTGGCGGGAGGGGGACCCGCCCGGGGAACGCCGCTGGGTCTCGCTGCTCGCGCCCTTGCGGTTGGAGGCCGGCGGCGAGTTGCCCGGCGTGCGCCTGGCGTACGAGGCCTGGGGCCGGCTCGCCCCCGACGCCTCCAACGCCGTGCTGGTGCTGCACGCCCTGACCGGTGACAGTCACGTCAGCGGCCCCGCGGGGCCGGGTCACCCGACTCCCGGGTGGTGGGACCCGCTCGTGGGTCCCGGCCTGGCCCTGGACACCGATAGGTGGTTCGTGGTGGCGCCGAACGTCCTGGGCGGCTGTCAGGGCAGCACCGGCCCCTCGTCGGTGCGTGCCGACGGCGTGCGCTGGGGCGGCACCTTCCCCTTCCTCACCCCACGTGACCAGGTGGCCGCCGAAGTGGCCCTGGCCGACGCGCTCGGCATCGACCGCTGGGCCCTGGTGGTGGGCGGTTCGATGGGCGGCATGCGGGCGTTGGAATGGGCCGTGGGTCATCCGCAGCGGGTCGCTTCGCTGCTGGTGCTGGCCTGCCCGGCCGCCTCGGACGCCGAGCAGATCGCCTGGTCCCACGTCCAACTCCGGGCGATCCGCGACGACGAGCGGTGGCGGGGCGGCCACTACCACGACGCCCCCGTCGGCGAGGGCCCGCACCGGGGGCTCGGCACCGCCCGCCGACTGGCCCACGTCACCTACCGCACCGGGGCCGAACTGGGCTCCCGGTTCGGGCGGGCGCCCCAGAGCGGCGAGGATCCGTGGCGGGGCGGCCGGTACGCGGTGGAGTCGTACCTGGACCACCACGCCGACAAGCTGGCGCACCGGTTCGACGCGGGCAGCTACGTCACCCTGACCGAGGCGATGAGCAGCCACGACGTGGGGAGGGGACGCGGCGGGACGGCCGTCGCCCTGCGCCGGGTCACCGCCCGGTGCCTGGTCGCCGGCGTGGATTCGGACCGGCTGTACCCGTTGGCCCGACAGCGCGAACTCGCGGCCGGGCTGCCGCACTCCGACGCCCTGCGGGTTCTCGCATCGCCCTACGGGCACGACGGTTTCCTCCTGGAGACCGAGCAGGTGGGCCCGCTGGTGCGTGAGCTGCTCGGAGGAGTCTGACCGCCGCGCCCGGCCGGTGCCTACAGCGTGGCCCCGCCGTGTTTGGCGTAGTTCTCGATCAACCGGGCGCGGGCGCCGGCCAGCCGATGGGCGAGGACCTCGGCGACCGCGCGCAGCAGCACCAGCCCGAGCGCGGGTTCCTCCTCGCACAGGGCCCGCACCTTGGGCGCGTCGAACTCGTAGGCGCGCACCGGGCTGAACGCCTCCGCCCCGAAGTCCCACTCGTGCGGGGGGAACAGCCAGGACCATCCCAGGAGGTCACCGGGGTGCAGGGTCTCCACGACGACCCCGCGCCGGTCGGGCACCCGCAGATCGAGGGCGACCGTGCCGGAGCGGATCACCCACAGCCGGTCCGCGGTTCCGCCCTCTTCGAAGATCCGGGCGTCCTGGGGGAAGGACACCTCCTGGGCCAGGTCCATGAGGCGCTGGCGATGATCGGCGGGCAGCGTCGTGAGCAGCCTCTTCACGGTCGTCATGCCGGGCCTCCTCGTGTGCGGTCGCGCACGTGCCGCCCGCACACGGGGACCTCCCCGCTCGATGGGCGCCGCGCGCGGGGTGCGTGCGATTCTCTTACCCCGATTCATCCCTTTCGTCACTCCTTTGGGGGAGAGAAATCGGCGCCCGGAGCCCTTCCCGCCTCAGATCGACCACGATTCGTCACCCCACGGTCACGCAGGACGTCCGGTGTGGCACAGGGCCTCAGCCGGCGTCCTCCACCGCCCGCAGCGCCAGGTGCTGGAGGAGGGCGAAGCCGCCGACCGTCACGGCCTGGAGCACGGTCCACACCGCCCCCGCCGTCGTGGGCGAGAGCCAGAGGGCCAGGGCCACCGCGCTCAGCAGGGTCCACGCCGCATTGACCTCGACCACGGCGCGCACGCCCGTCCTCCACGGCTCTCCGCGCCTCGCCAACGCCCCCACCCCGAGCCCGTACAGGGCGAGGAAGGCGCCGAGCCCCGTCAGCAGTCCCGAATCGACGCCCAGCAGGCGGCCGAGCGGCCCGGCGGCCGCGAGGTAGGCGAGGCCGTTGGCGCCGGTGACGACGGCGTCGAGGGCGAGGAAGCGCCGCACCACCGCCACCGGTTCGGCGGTGCGGGCGAGGACGGCGAGCGGAAGCGCGACGGACACGGGGAATCACCCTCCAAGGGGGAACGGGCCTGGCAGGCCGGCTCCCGGGGCGGAGTGCGCCGCCCCGGACGCCGGTGGCTCCACCCTGCCCGGGCTTCGGCGGCGGGTCGATGACCTCCGACGTCATGACCCGTCCCACGTCCCGGCCCCACGGCGGGAAGGACCGGCCGCGTTCGGCATCGCATGCCCCCCTTGGGTATCGTCAGGGGTGGGCACCACCACTCGGGGCGCCCTTACCGTGCGATGCCATGAGGACGGACCACGTGCGAGCGAGCCGGACCCTGCGGGCGGCGGGTGCCTGGGGGCACCTCCTGCTCGTGACGGTGCTGGTGCTCGGCGTGTTCATGATGCACACGGTGGGCCACCCGGACACCCCGTCCGACAACGCCTCCGGTGCCCGGACCGGGCACGCGGCAGCCGTCTCGACGCCCGGGACCGCCGTGGTCGCGTCCGTTGCGGCGTTCCCGGCGGCGGACGCCGGGAACGCCCCGTCGGGCCACGGGGAAGACTCCTCGCACGGCTCCGGCGCGGCGATGGACCTGATCTCCCTGTGCGTGGCGGTGCTCGGCGCCTTCGTCCTCCTGGCGCTGCTACGGGCTGCGCTGCACGGTCGGCGCGAGTGGCTCGTCCGGCTCCGCGCGGGCGCCCTGCGCACGCTCCTGCCGCTGCCCCCGCCGCGCGGCCCCGACCTCGCACAGCTGTCGATCCTGCGGATTTAGGCCGACGTCACCACGGGCCCGCGCGCTGCCCTCGCAGCGCGGCGCGTCCGTGCCCCCGTCTGCCCTCCGTCGACACCGACAGCTTCCAGAGGTTGTGACATGACTGCCTTCACGCGCGCTCAGCGCCGTACCCCCGCCCGCCGTTTCGCCCTCGCCGCCGCCGTCGCGGCCGCGAGCCTCGTGCTCGCCGCGTGCGGCAGCGACGACGACATGGACGGCATGGACCACGGCGGCAAGGGCTCCGCCCCGGCCAGTGCCAGTGCCTCCACCGCACCCACCGCGCCCACCGGCGAGAACCCGGCGCCGGGCGCCTTCAACGACGCGGACGTGATGTTCGCGCAGATGATGATCCCCCATCACGAGCAGGCCCTCCAGATGTCCGCGCTCGCTCCCGGGCGGGTGAAGGACTCCGAGGTCAAGGAGCTCACCGAGGCGATCTCCGAGGCTCAGGACCCCGAGATCCAGAAGATGAGGTCCTGGCTCGGGGCGTGGGGCAAGCCCGAGTCCGCGGAGGACGCCGGCGGCCATGCCGGGCACTCGGGCGGCTCGGGGGAGATGTCCGGAATGATGACGGACGAGGAGATGGCGTCCCTCAAGGACGCCGAGGGCACCGCCTTCGACAAGAAGTTCGCCGAGCTGATGATCGCCCATCACGAGGGTGCGGTCGAGATGGCCGAGGACGAGTTGAAGAACGGCAGGAACGCGACGGCCAAGGCGCTCGCCGATGACGTGGTGAAGGCCCAGACCGACGAGATCGACCAGCTGAAGAAGATCCTCGACCGGCTCTGAGCCGTGACGGGACGGGCCCGGGGCACCCGGGTGCCCCCGGGCCCGGCCCCCCCCCCCCCCCCCCCGCCCGCGCACC
>NZ_JBEOWM010000048.1:0-43079 GCF_040296045.1 Streptomyces sp. NPDC002490
GGCATTCGCAGGGTGAGGTGGCGGCGGCGTGTGTGGCGGGTGGGTTGTCGTTGGAGGATGGTGCGCGGGTGGTGGCGTTGCGGAGTCGGTTGGTGGGGGGGTTGTCGGGTCGTGGGGGGATGGTGTCGGTGGCGTTGGGTGTGGGGGAGGTGGTGGAGCGGATTGCTGGTTGGGGTGGTGGGTTGTCGGTGGCGGCGGTGAATGGTCCGTTGTCGACGGTGGTGGCGGGTGATGTGGGTGCGGTTGGGGAGTTGGTGGAGGAGTTGGTGGGTGAGGGGGTGCGGGTGCGTCGGATTGAGGTGGATTATGCCTCGCATTCGGTGCATGTGGAGGAGGTTCGTGAGCGGTTGCTTGCTGAGTTGGATGGGATTGTGCCTCGTTCTGGTCAGGTGCCGTTTTTTTCGACGGTGACGGGTGGGTGGTTGGACACGGGGTTGTTGGATGCGGGGTATTGGTATCGGAATTTGCGGGAGACGGTGCGGTTCGAGGAGGCGACTCGGGCTCTGTTGGGGGAGGGTTTCCGGTTCTTCGTGGAGCCGAGCCCGCACCCTTCGCTGGCCTACGGGATCGAGGAGACCGCCGCCGACGCGAACGTTCCCGAGGTGCGGGCCCTCGGCACCCTCCGGCGCGGCGAAGGAGGACTCCACCGACTACAGCTCTCCCTCGCCGCAGCACACGTCCGGGGCCTGCCGGTCGACTGGGAGCGACTCTTCGCCGGGACCGGTGCCCGACGGGTGGACCTGCCCACCTACGCCTTCCAACGGAGCCGCTACTGGCTCGACGCCCTCCCGGCCGACCGGGACCCGGTGTCCACCGGACAGGAGGCGGCGGAGCACCCGTTGCTCGGCGCGGCGGTCGATCTGCCGGACGGTGCGGGCACCCTCTTCACCGGTCGCCTGTCGCTGGCCACCCACCCCTGGCTCGCCGACCACGCGGTGGCCGGCACGGTCGTCCTGCCCGGCGTGGCCTTCGTGGAACTGGCTGCGCACGTGGGCCGCCGCTTCGGTTGCGGCCTGGTGGAGGAACTGACCCTGGCCACCCCGCTGCCGCTGTCCGACGGCGCCCCCGTACACCTACGGATCCTGGTGGGGGCAGAGGACGGCTCCGGGCAACGGCCGGTGGAGTTCCACTCCCGGCCCGAGGACGGCACCGACCCCGATCGGCCCTGGACCCGGCACGCGACGGGCACGCTCCGGGCGCAGGAGCCACCGGCCGACGCGACACCGACCGGTGCGTGGCCCCCGCCGGGCGCTGCTCCCCTGGACGTGGAGGAGCTCCACGAGCTGTTCGTGTCCCGGGGCCTCGACTACGGACCGGCGTTCCGGGGCCTGAGCGCCGTGTGGCGCAGCGACGACGGGATCGTCCACGCCGAGGTGGCACGACCGCCGGGCGTGCCCGGTGCCGGGCGCGACGGCTTCGCGGTGCACCCGGTCCTGCTGGACGCGGCCCTCCAGACCACCGGCGTGCGCGGGGACTTCGGAACGGGGGAGCCCGGCAACGGCGTCCCCTTGCCGTTCTCCTGGCAGCGGGTCGCGATCGAGCCGTCCGATGCGCCCGTGCTCCGCGTGCGGCTGAGCTCCGACGGACCCGACGCCGTGACGGTGCGGATCAGCGAACCCACGGGCCGTACCGTGGCGACGGTCGAGTCGCTCACCCTGCGGGCGGCGTCCACCGCCTCGTTGCGGACGCCCTCGGACTCCGTCTTCCACGTCGGCTGGACCCCGCTCCCCGCATCCACCGATCCGCGTCCTCCGGTCCGCTGGGGTCTGCTCGGCCCGCGGGACGAGCGGCTGCTGCCGGCCGCGTTCCCCGTCGTCGAACCCGCCGCGGCGCCCGATGCCGTGCTCCTGCTCTGCCCGCCGTCCACCGGGACCCGCGACGACGGGCCGGCAGAGGTGCACGCGGTCGCCGCCTCGGTGCTCGCCCGCGTGCAGGGGTGGCTGGCCGACGAGGCGGCGGCCCGCACCCCGCTGGTGGTGCTCACCCGGGGGGCGACGGGCCCGGACACCGGGGAGCAGCAGCCGGTGGACCTCGGCGCGGCGACCGTCTGGGGCCTGCTCAGGGCCGCGCAGCTCGAACACCCCGAACGCTTCGTCCTGCTGGACCTCGACGATCCGGACGGCGTCGAGGACGCGCTCGCCCGACTCCTCGCCGCCGGCGAACCACAAGCGGTCCTCCGCGCGGGCCTGTTGTACGCGCCGCGGCTACGGCGTCCCTCCGTCCCGCCGGCGGCGACCCGACCGGTCGGGTCGTTCGGCCCGGCCGAGGGGACCGTGCTCCTGAGCGGGGGCGGTGCGCTCGCCGCGGTCCTGGCGCGCCACCTGGCCACCGAGCACGGGGTGCGTCATCTGCGCATGCTGAGCCGCCGGGGCGCCGACGCTCCCGGTGTGGCGGAGCTGACGGCGGAGCTGGCCGCGTCCGGAGCCGAGCTGACGGCCCTGCGCTGTGACGTGTCGGACCGTCAGGAGCTGGTCGCAGCCCTGGCGGACATTCCGGCGCGACATCCGCTCCGCGCCGTGGTGCACACCGCCGGAGCGCTCGACGACGGCCTGCTCCAGGGGATGACCCGGGAGCGGATGGCGACGGTCCTGCGGCCCAAGCTCGACGCCCTCTGGCACCTGGACCTGCTGACGCGCGGCACGGACCTCTCCGCGTTCGTGGTCTTCTCCTCGGCCGCCGGCGTCCTGGGCAGCCCCGGCCAAGCGTCCTACTCCGCCGCCAACGCGGCCGTCGACGCGCTCGTCGCGGAACGCCGGCGGCTCGGGCTGCCGGGTACGTCCCTGGCCTGGGGCCTCTGGGCGCGGCAGAGCGGGATGACCTCGGAACTCGACGACGCGGAACTGCGGCGGATCGACCGGCGCGGGGCACGCGGCCTCTCCGACGCGGAGGCCATGGCCCTGTTGGACACCGTGCTGGGCGCGGACGGGGCTGCATCCGGCGTCCCCGCCGTCCTCGCCCACCTCGACCTGACTGCCCGCCGCGAGGGCCCGGTGCACCCGCTGCTGCGCTCGCTGGTGCGGAGCCGCCCGACGAGCGGCGGGAGCACGACGGCGACGGCCGCCGCATCGCTGCGGCACCGGCTCGACGCCGCCGACGAGGAGGAACGCCCGTCCATCCTGCGGGAACTCGTCCTCGCCCAGGCCGCCGAGGTCCTCGGGCACCCCGACCCCGAAGCGCTCTCCGGGACGGTGCCGTTCCTCTCCCTCGGCTTCGACTCGTTGACCGCGATCGAGCTGCGGAACCGGCTGACCGCCGCCACCGGCCTGCGGCTGCGGCCCTCGGTGGTGTTCGACAGCGGAACGCCGGCCGGGCTCGCCGCACACCTGGTCGCCGCGGCACGGACCGAAACCGCTCCCCGGACCACGGCCACGACGAAACCCGCCGCTCCCCTCGACAGCGTCGACGTCGACCCGGTGAGCCTGCTGTTCCGCCGGGCGTGCGAACTCGGCCGGACCGACGAGGGCATCGCCCTGCTCAAGCACGCCTCCGCCCTGCGTCCCGCGTTCCCCAGCGGGGACGACCTCGCCGCGGCCGGGACGGGACCGCGACTGCTGCACCTGAACGAGCGCGACGGAGCCCCGGTGATCGTCTGCTTCGGTTCCGTGGTCGCGCTCGGCGGCGCCCACCAGTACGCCCGCTTCGCGTCGGCCTTCCGGGACCACTACGCCGTCAGCGCCCTGGACGCGCCCGGTTTCACCCCCGAGGAGGAACTGCCCGCCGATATGACGGCGCTGCTGGAGTTCCAGGCGGCGACGCTGTTGGGGGAGTTGTCCGGGCGGACCCTGGTGCTGGTGGGTTCCTCCTCGGGCGGCACCCTCGCCCACGGGGTGGCCGCCGAGTTGGAGCGGCGCGGCCGGGGCCCGGCGGCCGTGGTGCTGCTGGACACCTACCTGTCGGACGACGAGGGCATCACCCAGTTCAACGACGTGCTGTTGGGCGGGATGTTCGCCCGCGAGGAGCGGGCGGCCCCGATGGACGGGACCAGGCTGACCGCGATGGGCGGCTACTTCCGTCTGCTCGACACCTGGCAGCCACCGTCGGTCCGCGCCCCGGTGCTGCTGGTGCGGGCGACCGAGCCCCTGGGCCGACCCTCCTCCGAAGCCGGCGACTGGCGTTCCTCCTGGGCGACCGCCGACGCCGTCGTCGATGTCCCCGGGGACCACTTCTCGATCATGGAGGAACACGTCGCGACCACCGGCAAGGCCGTCGCCGACTGGCTCGACGACACCCTCCGCACCACCTGAAGGCCCGTGAAGACGAAGGAGAGTCAGTTGACCAGCGCTCCACGCGAGGAACCGGAACCGTCGCACGCGCTCACCGTGCTGGGCGCCGGTGTGATGGGTGTCGGCATCACCGTGCTGGCCCTCGGGCACGGCCTGCCGGTGCACCTGGTCGACCTGGACCGGGAACGGCTCGACCGGGCCCGGGAGCGGATCGACGGTGAACTCCGGCTGGCCGCGCTGATGGCCGCCCTGCCCGAAGGCACCCCCACCGGCACCCTGGTCACCGGCACCTCGCTGAAGGCCGCGGCCGGCGCCACCGCGGTCATCGAGGCCGTCACTGAGAACGCCCGGACCAAGTCCGACGTCCTGGCCGAGGTCTCCGCGCTGGTCCGCCCGGGGACCCCGCTGGTGACCAACACCTCCTCGATCCCGGTCGACGAGCTGGCCGGGGCGTTGGAGCGGCCGGAGGAACTGGTCGGCACCCACTTCATGAACCCGCCTTACCTGATCGGGACCGCCGAGGTGATCCGCGGCAGCCGGACCGGGGAGTCCACCATGGCGGCGGCGGTCGCGCTGCTCGGCGCACTGCGGCGGAAGGCGGTGGTGGTGAGGGACGCACCGGGTTTCGTGACCAGCCGCATCCTGCACCCCATGATCAACGACGCGGCGCGCGTCGTGCAGGCGGGCACCGCGACGGCCGAGGACGTCGACGCCCTGATGCAGGGCTGCCTGGGTCACCCCACCGGCCCGCTGCGCACCGCCGACCTGATCGGCATCGACAACCTCGTCGACTCCCTCACGGTGCTGCACGAGAGGACCGGCGACGACGGCTGCCGCCCCAGCGAGTTGCTGCTCCGACTGGTCCGCGAGGGCCGGCTCGGCCGCAAGTCCGGACGCGGCTTCTACGACTACACCTGATGCGATCCCCGACGAGGAGACAGCCCATGACCACGGAGAACGTCCCGAGCACCAACGATCTGGAGAAGGAACTGCTGGGGTTCCTGGAGGGACACACCGGGAAACCCTGGGAGCCCGACACCGACCTGTTCCGGGCCGGCGGCCTCTCCTCCCTGTTCGCCATGCAACTGGTGGTACACCTGGAGAAGAGCTACGGGATCGCCATCCGCGGCGCGGACATGCGGCTGGACAACTTCCGCACCGTGCGGCAGATGGCCGAACTGGTGGTCCGCCTCCGGCAGCCCGCCGCCGGGGGCGTCGATGGGTGAGGGCCTGGCCGGCGCCCTGGCCGAGGCCACGCTCAGGGTCGGGGACCAGGCGGGGAAGTGGGACCGGGACGGCCTGCTCCCGCTGGACCTGCTCCACGACCTGGGCGCGGAGGGACGACTGTGCGCCCAGGTCCCCGAGGAGTACGGCGGCTGGGGCCTCAGCAGCACGCTCAACGGCGCGTACACGGCCCATGTGGGGGGCCTGTGCAGCTCGCTGCGGAGCGTGATGACCTCCCAGGGCATGGCGGCCTGGACCGTGCAGCGCCTGGGCACTCCGGAGCAGGCGGCCGCCTACCTGCCCCGGCTCACGGGGGGCGAGTTGGCGGCGATCGGCTTCAGCGAGCCCGGGGCCGGCAGCGATCTCGCGGCGATGACCACGACCGTCCGCCGCGACGGGGACACGGTCGTCCTGGACGGCCACAAGAAGTGGGTGACCGCCGCCCACTACGCCGACCTGCTGCTGATCGTCGGCCGCTACCAGGACGGTGCGGTGGCCGTCGTGGTGCCCGCCGACGCACCGGGCGTCCGCACCGAGCGGATCGCCGATCCGCTCGGCTGCCGGGCGGCCGGCCACGCGGACGTGCACCTCGACGGGGTCCGGCTGCCGGCCGACCACGTCCTCGGCGGGCACGGCCTGCCCCCGACGCTGTTGGTGACGACCGCACTGGCCTACGGCCGGATGTCCGTGGCCTGGGGATGCGTGGGCATCCTGCGGGCCTGTCTCGCCGCGGCCACCGCGCACGCCGCCGAACGCGAGCAGTTCGGCAAGCCGCTGTCCGAACACCAACTCGTCGCCGGGCACCTCGCCGACCTCTTCACCGCCGAGCAGGTGGCCCGTCGGGTGTGCGAGCACGCCAGCCGCTGCTGGGACGAGGGCACCCCGGACCAGGTGGTCGCGGCGGTACTCGCCAAGCACGTCAGCGCGACCCAGGCGGCCCGGGGCGCGGCGACCGCCGTGCAGGTCCTCGCGTCGGCCGGGTCGCAGGACGGACACCCGGTGGCCAGGGCCTACCGGGACGCCAAGCTGATGGAGATCATCGAAGGCAGCAGCGAACTGTGCCGGCTGATGCTGGCACAGCACGCCCTCTCGCTCCCGGGGACGTCATGACCGGGCCCGCGCCCGCCCGGGCGGTGGAGGAGTCCGCGACCGTGACGGTCAAGTGCCTGGTCTGGGACCTGGACGAGACGCTCTGGCAGGGCACCCTGCTGGAGGACGGCGAGGTGCGCCTGACGGACGAGGTCCGGAAGGTGGTGAGCGAGCTCGACTCCCGCGGCATCCTCCAGTCGGTGGCGAGCCGCAACGACCACCAGCACGCCTGGGCACGGTTGGAGGCCCTCGGCATCGCCGAGTACTTCGTGCTGCCGGAGATCGGCTGGGGCGCCAAGTCGGAGTCGGTGCGCCGGATCGCGGACCGGCTGGGCTTCGCGCACACCACCATCGCGTTCGTCGACGACCGGCCCGCCGAGCGCGCCGAGGTCGCCTTCCACCTGCCCGAAGTGCGGTGCTACCCCGCCGAGCAGGTCCTCGCACTGCCCAAACTCGCCGAGTTCACACCCGCCACCAGCACCGTCGACTCCCGTCGGCGTCGACAGATGTACCAGGCGGGTTTCCGCCGGGAGGCGGAGCGGGCGGCGACCCGGGGGCCCGACGAGGCGTTCCTGCGCTCCCTGGACCTGAGGATGCGCATCGGGCGCGCCACCGGCGACGAGCTGTCCCGGGTCGAGGAACTCACCCTGCGCACCAGCCAGATGAACGCGACCGGGGTGCACTACCCGGACGCGGTGCTGCGCAATCTGATCGACGATCCGGGGCACGAGGTCCTGGTGGTCACCATGGCGGACCGGTTCGGACCGCACGGCGCGGTCGGCGTGCTGCTGCTGGAGCGGCACCCGGGGCTCTGGCACCTCAAACTGCTGGCGACCTCCTGCCGGGTGGTCGCCTACGGCGCCGGTTCGACCCTGCTGAACTGGCTGGCCGGTGCGGCGGTCCGGGCCGGGGTGCACCTGGTGGCCGACTTCCGGGCCACCGACCGCAATCGGATGATGGAGATCGCCTACCGCTTCTCGGGCTTCGAGGAGGAGACGTGCCCCTGCGCCGCGCCCCTGGCGGACGCGCCCGCGGGACTCCAGAGGCTGCACCTGAGCCCGCAGCCCCGCGAGGCGTCCACCACCATGACCCTGGACGCACCCGATCTGGGGGCACCGGCGGCGGGGGAGGGTCCGTGCTGACCGCCCGGGTGCGCGAGCCCGCCACGGCCCGGAACTGACCGCGGGGCACCGTCGCCCGACGAACGGTGCCGGAAGGGGGCCCGCCCCCTTCCGGCACCGTTTCCGCCGTTCGGCTCTCCTCGTTCAGCGCTTGCGGGCGAGCGTGATGCCGTCGGCCATCACCAACAGCGACACCTCCACCCGAGGATCCTGGTGCAGCAGCCGGTTGAGCTCCCTGACCGCGGCGGTGTCCGGGTCCACCGCGTTCGGGTCGACGACCCGGCCGAAGAACAGGGTGTTGTCGACCACGACCAGGCCGCCGGGGCGCACCAGCGCCAGTGACGCCTCGTAGTAGCGGACGTAGTTGGCCTTGTCCGCGTCGATGAACACCAGGTCGAAGCCGCCCGGGCCGCGCTCCGCCAGCAGCGCGTCCAGGGTGGCGGCCGCGTCCCCGATCCGGAGGTCGATCCGTGAGTCGACCCCGGCGCGCTTCCAGAAGTCGGCGCCGACGGACGGCCATCTGTCGTCGATGTCGCAGGACACCAGCAGCCCGTCCGCCGGGAGCGCGCGGGCCATGCACAAGGTGCTGTAGCCGGTGAAGGTGCCGATCTCCAGCACCGCCCCCGCTCCGGTCAGCCCCACCAACAGGGCCAGCAGTTGGCCCTCCTCCGCCATCACCTGCATGGCGGTCCCCCCGGGTAACTCCGCGGTGACCTCCCGCAGTTCCCTGAGCAGGTCGTCATCGCGGAGGGAGACCTCGCGCACGTAGGCGAGCAGATCGGGGGTGGCTGACGTCTGGTGGGCCATGGCAGGGGCGTCCTCTCGAAGGGGATGGGCCGTCGGGGTGGGGTGGCCGGGCGGCGCACCCTCACCCGACGCGGACGGACGTGCGACCGGACGGCGACGGGCAGTGTGCTTGCGCCCGCTCGCCGGCGTAGGCGTGCGCCAGCGCGTCCAATCGGTAGGCGCCCGCCGTCGGCGGGCCCAGCAGATGGGCGCGGACCAGGGCGTCCAGGGCTTCCTCCGCCTCGGCCGTGGAACGGCCGAGCAGTTCCGCGACGCTGGTGGCGGAGAAGGAGCGCGCCCCGGTGGTCCCGAGGAGGGTGAACACCTCGGCCGGGTGGACGCCGCCCGAGGTCGTCAACCGCAGCCCGTCGTGGTCGACGTCGAGCCCGCGGCGGACGTCGAGGTCGTCGGTGCGCAACTCGTCCAACAGGCGTGGTGCCTCGACGAGTCGGCGGGCGAAGCTCCCGGTGCTCCAGTGCGGGCGTTCCAGCAGTCGGGTGCCGACGATCCGGATGGCCAACGGGAGACCCGAGCAGATGGCCAGCACCGTGCGGGCGGCCCACGGCTCGGCGCCGGCCCTGGTCGGCCCGATGATGCTGCCCAGCAGGTCCAGTGCCGCGTCCTCATCCAACTGGGGGACGAGCAGGGTGTGCGCGCCTTCGAGGTCGGCCAGTCTTCGTCGGCTGGTGACCAACAACCGGTTGCCCCCGCTGCCGGGTATCAACGGCCGTATCTGCGCGGTGCTGTGCGCGTTGTCGAGCACGACCAGCATGCGGCGACCCGTGGTGAGCGAGCGGTAGAGGTTCACCCGTTCGCACTCCTCCGGCGGGATCTCGTCACGGGGGACCCCGAGGTCGGCCAGGAACCGCGGCAACACGGTACGCGGGGTCAGCGGGTGGGACCCGCTACCGAGGTCGGCGTAGAGCTGGCCGTGCACCGAGCTGTTGCGCAGCGCGTGGGCGGCGTGCAGGGCCAGGGTGCTCTTGCCGACCCCGCCGCGACCGGTCACCACCGCGGTCGGCACCGTTCCCGTGGGCTGTGCGGAGCTGCGGAGGAGACGTTCCAGCCGGGCCAGGAGGCCCGAGCGCGCCGGCAGCAGGGACGGCACGGAGGGGAGTTGGGCCGGGCTCGGACGGCCGGAACCGTTCCACCCCGGGGCGGCCGCCGTGGTGACGGCGGCCGGGGGGCTCGCCGTCGGGGCCGTGGGGCGCGGCCGGTCGTGGGCCGACAGGATGTGCCGCTGGACTTCGCGCAGATCCGCGCTCGGCTCGGCACCGAGCTGCTCGACGAGTTGGGCGCGGGTGCGCTGGTAGAGGTCCAGTGCCTCCGACTGCCGACCCGAGCGGAACAGCGCCAGCATGAGCTTGCCCACCAGGGCCTCGCGGAGCGGGTACTTCCTGACCAGCCGCCAGAGCTCCGGGACGAGTTCGGCGTGCCGCAGCAGGGCGAGTTCCGCGTCGAACCTCAGCTCCATGGTCTGCAAGCGCAGTTCCTGGAGGTACCGACCCTCGACGTCACGCAGGGTCCGGGACGGGACGTCCGACAGCGGCTCCTCGCGCCAGAGGGCGAGGGCCTCGGCCAGTTCGGCGGAGGAGCCCTCCAGGTCTCCGTGCTCGGCCAGTTCCGCCGCACGTCGGCGGTGCGCCGTGAACTGTCCCAGGTCGCTCTCGTGTTCGTTGATCTCCAGGAGGTATCCGGGTGCCCGGGTGAGGATCCTGGCGGAGGCGTGCTCGCCCAGGGCCTGCCGCAGGCGCATGACATAGGTGCGGACGGTCGCGGGGGCGCTCCGCGGTGCGGCGCCGTCCCAGACGTACTCCGCGAGTCGGTCGACCGAGATCACCCGATTGGCGTTGAGGAGGAGCGCCGCCATGACCACGCGCTGCCTCGGAGCCGACACGTGCACCTCGCGCGCGTTCGACCGGATGGAGAGCGGGCCAAGTAGCAGGAATTTCACGGGGAATCCTTCTTCGTCACACGACCGGTGGCCAATGATGCCTTCAGCATCATTGGCAGTGGTGTGTCGGTCAATCAAATCCTGTTATATCTAGATGTCCTCCTAGAGTCTGACGGTGGAGATCGATTCAAGGTTATGGGATCGCGTATCCGGCAACGAACCGAGTTCCCTCCCCCTTCGCATCCGAATGAGGGTCGTTGCCCCCTCGCGGCGTGCGTCGGGTCATGTCCCCGCTGCGGCCCCGGAGGCATTGGCGACCCGTTTTCGTGGTGTGCGGTGTGCCGCATGATCACGGGCAAGGCGCCCGTCCGCCTTCGGTGCGAAGGAGTGTTCGACGAAATCGAGCCACTTGTTTGTTGCCGGGGTACAGATCAGGGAAAGGAATGAACGAGCGGGGCATGACTGCCCTCCTCGTGGGCAGCGTTCTCAGGCGCCGAGGCTTCCGCCCACCCCCACCGCGGAACGTGGACCGCGGGAGCCGCGCATCCGGCGCGACGCACATCGGTGGCGTTCGATCGTGGGGCGTTCCCTGCCGGTCGTTCCCGCCGGGCAGTCGGTGGGAGGCGATCGCGTGCAGAACGATCACCTCGGCGTCCCTGCGCTGTGCGCGAGGCAATGGACAACAGGGGAAGCGGGTGTTGAGGTTGGTGCTGGTATCCGCCTCTGAGGGGACCGAATCCACTGTGGAGCCGCCGCGCCGCGGCTCCGGTGACGGGGGCGTCGCAGGAGCGGGCGTCGCCGGCGGGCCGGGCGTCAAACGCCTGACCGCCCTGGACGTCTGTATCCTGGAAGGCGTCGCGGTCGGCACTCCGACCGTCCGACTGGCCGCCTCGCTCTATCTGAGCCGTCAGGGCGTCGAGTACCGCATCGGATTGTTGATGCGTCAATTCCAGGTCTCGAACCGGACCGCCCTGGTCTCCCGTGCGCACTCCCTCGGAGTGCTGAGCGTCGGCGTATGGCCACCCCGCGTTCTTCCGGAATTCCTTGAGTAAGGTAAAGGTAAATGGCGTGACAACACCGACTCAAAGCCAGGTGATCTTCGCCGTGATTATCGAGAATGTTCCCCCATGGCGCCTGGGGCAGATCCTCCCATGCGGGAATATCGTATCGGTATCGTGCCGTGAGACGGACCGGACCCCCGCGTCGCGGTAACGGAAAGAGGTCCTCCTTCTGCTGACATTTCCCGTGCCCCTGCACTACGGTTGAGGCGCACTGCCCCCTCTTTTCCGGCCTCACATCACGGGAGCTGTCATGGGCTTGGGGTACCTCTTCGGCGGCGGCGTAGGGACGGAGCCTCACGGCCTGGAGCTCTACCGCGCGTATCCGGTGGTGCGCAGTTGGTACGAGCAGGTGGCGGACTGGACCGGCCTGACGGTGAGTCAGATCCTGGAGGACGACCTCCCGACCGCCCAGGAGGAGCGGCAGAGCGTGGGTACCGTGCGCGAGGCCGCCCTCGCGATCGGCGTGCACGACGTCCTCGCCACCTTCCACCTGCGCCCCACCGCCATCGGTGGTCTGAGCCTCGGGGCGATGGCCGCCAGTTGTCTGGCCGGGGCCGTGGAACGGCAGCAACTCTTCCAGATGCTCGCCGGGTCCCGTGACGTTCCGGAACCGGCGGCCGACGCGCCGAAGCAGGGCATCGCCATCGCCTTCGGCGCCCTCGGCGACGGTGCCCCCTCCCACCCCGGCGAGGGCGTCCCCGGCATCCACCTGGCCGGGGACTTCGGCCCCACCGTCGACGGCACCCAGCGCATCCTGATGCTGGCCGGCCGGGCCGAGGCCCTGAACGAACTCGCCGCCGAGCTCCCACAGGGAACGGTGGTCCCGCTCCCCGGGCGCACCATCGCGGTGCACACGCCGCTGCGCAAGCCCTACCGCGACTTCATGGCCCGGCGCATCGACGCCATGTCCTTCACCGACCCCGAGGTCCCCCTGCTCTCCTGCCTGGAACCCAAGGTGCTGCGGTCCGGGGACGACGTCAGGGACCTCTTCCAACGCAACTCCACGGACCCCATCAGCCTGGTCGACGTCTACAGCGGGATGAAGGAACAGGGCGTGCAGCTCGGCTTGGTGATGGGCCCTTCGATCCCGGAGGGAATCCTCGCCTTCCCCTTCCCCGTGGTGCACATCGAGCGGCCCGAACACATCGAGCAGGCACTGGGCACCGCCTACGACCTCGGCATCGACCTCACCAGCGGCCCGGTGCCGTCATGACCGCCCCGGCCCGGGACGACCCGGACTCCCTGATCGCGAAATGGCTGGACACCGACCTGGACGCATGGACCCGCAGGGTCCTCGGGCGGCACTTCGACCCGGAGACGGGGAGCCCCTACTGGCTCGGGCAGGTCCACCGACTGGACTTCGACCCCCGTGACATCACCCGGTACGACCAACTCGGCGCCTTCGGCCCGTTCCCCTTGGACAGGCTGCGCGAGGAGGACCCCGCGAACCTCGTACCGCTGTCCGTCCCCCGCCCGCTCGCCGGCCGGGTCTGGGACACGGGCGGCACCACCGGCACGCCCTGCCGGGTGTTCTACACCCCCGACATGCTGTTGCACCGGGCGGCCTGGCGCCGCTGGTCCTTCGTCCGGGAGGGCTTCGCACCCGGCCGGACCTGGTTGCAGGCCACCCCCACCGGGCCGCACCTGATCGGCCACGGGACCTGGGAGGTCTCGGAGCTGCACGCCGGGCAGGTGTACGCGGTGGACATGGACCCGCGGTGGGTCAAACGCCTCATCCGGTCCGGCCGCCTGGCCGAGGTCGGGGACTACACCACCCACCTGGTCGAGCAGATCACGGACGTGCTCCGGCAGGCCCGGGTGCAGTACCTCAACACCACGCCCGCCCTGTTCCAGACGCTCCGACAGCGCCACCCCGAGGAGGTCGCCGCCCTCGACGGGGTGCGCCTGAGCGGTACCCAGATCAACGGCGACATGTACCGGACCTTCAGGAGCGCCCTCCGAGGCGGGATCTGCGGCCTGACCTACGGCAACACCCTCGGCAACGCGGCCTGCCTGGACGTGGAGGAGGACGGGGAACTGATCAGTTACGTGCCGAACTACCCCCAGGTCACCATGGCGGTGGTCGACAAGTCCGACCGGTCGACCCCGGTCGCTCCCGGGACGGTGGGCCGAGTGCGACTCACCGTGCTGCACGAGGACCTGTTCCTCCCCAACGTCCTGGAGCGCGACCAGGCGCTGTGCCACCGCTCCGACCGGTGGCCGAGCGACGGCGTCGCCAACGTCCGCCCCCTCCAGACGACCAACTCGTCCCCCGAAGGACTGTACTGAGCGGGGAGCGGCGCCGCGCCCCGCACGCGCGACCACCGGCGGCGCACCGCGGACGGAGCAACGGGATGGAGATCGGGGTCTTCCTGCCGGTCGGCAACAACGGGTGGCTCATCTCGAAGAGCTCTCCGCAGTACATGCCGACCTACGATCTGAACAAGACGGTCGTGCAACGGGCCGAAGCGCACGGGCTGGACTTCGCACTGTCGATGATCAAGCTCCGGGGCTTCGGCGGCGAGACGGGGTTCTGGGACCACGCCCTCGACTCGTTCACCCTCACCGCGGCCCTGGCCGCCGTGACGGAGCGGATCAGGCTGTACGCCTCCGCGCCCGTCCTCGCCCTGCCGCCGGCGATCGCCGCCCGGATGGCCGCCACCATCGACGCGATCGCTCCGGGGCGGGCCGGCGTCAACATCGTCACCGGTTGGGCGCCCGCCGAGTACGCGCAGATGGGCCTGTGGCCCGGGGACGCCCACTTCGTCGACCGCTACGCCCGGGCGGCCGAGTACGTCACCGTGCTGAAGCAGTTGTGGAGCGAGGGCAGGAGCAACTTCCGGGGCGCGTTCTACGCCATGGACGACTGCGTCCTGTCGCCCCGACCGGCGAGCGGACGCATCCACGTGCTCGCCGCCGGGCAGAGCGGTGCGGGAACGAGGTTCGCGGCCGAGCACGCCGACGGCAACTTCATCCTGGGCAGCGGAGTCAACACCCCCCTGGCGCTCTCGGCGGCCACCGCGGCGCTCGCCGGACACGCCCGCGAGAGCGGCCGTGACGTCGGCGCCTTCGCACTGTTCATGATCATCGCGGACGAGACCGACGAAGCCGCGCAGGCGAAGTGGCGGGACTACCACGACCACGCCGACCACGCGGCGCTGCGGTACGTGGCGGCGCAGACGGCCGGGGACGAACACGCCGACGCGTCCTCCACCGCGAAGACCGTGGTGCTCCCCGAGGGCGCCGTGAACCTCAACATGGGCACCCTTGTCGGGGCCTACCGGACCGTCGCGCGGATGCTCGACCGGATCGGCGGGGTTCCCGGAGTGCGCGGGGTCATCCTCGTCTTCGACGACTTCCTCGAAGGCGTGGAGCGGTTCGGGACGCGCATCCAACCGCTCATGGAGTCCCGCGCCCCCTTCCGGGGGGACCGGGACGGATGACCCCGCGCGTCCACCCGTCGGGGCGGGCGCGCGCTCACCCGCGCGGGAGGAGACCACCGTCCTTGGGGGGCGTCCCCGCGGGGGTGGCGCGGATGAACTCCCGGATCAGCCGGGTCACCTCGGGTTGGTCGCGCATGACCCAGGTGTGGCTGTCGGGCACGGCCTCCAGGCGGGCGCCGGGGATCAGGGCCGCCAACCGCTCGCCGTGGGCGAAGGGGAAGATCCGGTCCTCGCGGGCGAAGGCCACCAGGGCGGGACGGTCGAACGAGGCCAGTCGCTCGGCGGCGTCGAACAGGGGAGCGGGGTCCAGGTGTCGGGTGACCTCGGCGCAGTCCCGTCGTACCCCGGCATCACCGAAGAAGGCGTCCGTCCACTCGTCGATCATGTCGTGGGGCAGTGCGCCCTTGGTCAACAACCCGTAAGCGAAGGGGAGTCGGCGCACGGCGCGCAGTCGGAGCGACCGGAAGGACAGGCCGAGCAGGCCGGGGACCCGGGCGGCCGGCACGAGCGGCCGGAACCAGACGGGTGGGCAGTTGTCGAAGCACTCGCCGCTGGTGAGGACGAGCCGACCGATCCGCTCGGGGTGGCGGGCGGCGACGATCTGGGCGACGGCCGTGCCGAAGTCGTTGCCGACCAGGGTCACCCGCCGCAGGTCGAGCGCGGCGAGCAGGTCGGCCACCAGCCGGGCGATCCCCGCCGGGCTGAGGTCGGTGCCGCGGTTCAGCGGAACGCGGTGGGCGCCGAGGGGCAGGTCGGGGACGATGCAGCGGAAGTCCGGGGCCAACCGGTCGACGACCGGCTCCCAGAGCCTGCCGTTCATCAGGTAGCCGTGCAGCAGGAGCACCGGTTCGCCGTCGCCGGTGTCACGGTACTGGACGGTTCCCTGGTCGAGCGTGAGTCGTGGCATGTCGGAAGCCCCCTGCGTCGATTACATACAGACTGTATGTACGTAGGATGGGTGCAGACTGTACGGAACACAAGGGGGGCGGGATGGAATCGGCCGGCAACAAACACGCACGGCGTTCCCGGGAGACCCGGGCGGCGCTCGTCGCCGCGGCCCGGGAGCTGTTCGCCGAGCGCGGCTACGCGGACGTGGGGACCGAGGAGATCGTCCGGGCGGCCGGAGTGACCCGCGGGGCGCTCTACCACCAGTTCCGGGACAAGGCCGACCTCTTCGACGCCACGGTGCAGACGGTCGAGGCCGAGCTGACCGAGCGGATCGCCGGAGGGGTCATGGCGGACGCCGTGGATCCGGTCGTGGCGTTGAAGGCGGGCGCACGCGCCTTCCTGGACGCCTTCGCCGAGCCGGACGTGGAGCGGATCCTCCTGCTGGACGCCCCGGGGGTGCTCGGTTGGCGCCGCTGGCGGGAGATCGGACAGGAACACGGGCTCGGGGTGATCGCGGCGGCGCTGGAAGCGGCGATGGCGAACGGCGCCCTGGGCCGCAGACCGGTGGCGCCCCTGGCCCACGTGCTCCTCGGCGCCCTCGACGAGGCGGCGTTGTTGGTCGCCCACTCCGACGACCCGGCGGCCACCCGTGCGGAGGTGGCCGACACCCTGGACCACCTGCTGGACGGACTCCTCGCCCGCGGGGAGCGTTGAGGCGTGGAGGAGGAGATCCTGACCGGGGGCGGGGTGAACCACGTCGTGCGCGTGGGGGACACCGTCCGCCGCCCGACCGGCCCCTGGACCCCGACGGTGCACGCCCTGTTGGCCCACCTCGCCGCCGTGGGCTTCACCGGCGCGCCCGAGGCGCACGGCCTGGACGGGCAGGGCCGGGAGGTGCTGGACTTCGTTCCCGGAGAGGTCGGCGCCCCACCACCGGCCGGACGGCACGGCGACGCGCGGCTGGTCGCCGCGGGCCGCCTGCTCCGCGCCTTCCACGACGCCACCACGGGGTACCGGGCGCCTGCCGGCGCCCACTGGTACTTCGCCCCCCGCGCGCCCGCCGAGGTGATGTGCCACGGTGACGTGGCGCCCTACAACACGGTGTTCCGCCAAGGCTTGCCGGTGGCCCTCATCGACTTCGACACCGCACACCCGGGGCCGAGGATCTGGGACGTGGCCTACGCCGCCTACCGCTTCGCTCCCCTGACCGTGGCGCCCGAAGAGGGCGCGGTGTCGACGGCCGAGCAGGCTCGACGGCTGCGGCTCTTCGCGGACGCCTACGGGCTGGCCGAGGAGGACCGCACCGCCCTCGTCGACACGGCGATCGCCCGGCTCGAACACCTGGTGGCCCACATGAAGGCGCAGGCCGCCGCCGGCAGCGCGGCGTTCGCCGGGCACCTGGCCGCCGGGCACCACGTCCACTACCGGACCGACATGGACCACCTGGCGCGGTGCTCCGACGAACTCACCCGGGCACTCCTCGGCTGACGCGACCCGGGGCGCGAACCCCGGTCCCGGTCGGCACGGGACCGACGGGCGGACCCGTGCCACGGACCGTCAACGCGTCCGGTGGGCACCCCCGTTCACCTGGAGGACCTGACCGGTGAGGTGGCGTGCCCCGGGGGAGGCGAGGAAGGCGACGGCGGCGGCGATGTCCTCGGGGGCGCCGGCCCGTCCGATCGCGGTCGCGGCGACCAGCTGCTCCCTGCGGGTGGCGCTGAGTCGGTCGCGGAAGAACTCCGTCTCCCCGGTGTACCCGGGGGAGACCACGTTGGCGGTGACGTCCCGGGCTCCAAGTTCCGTCGCGACGTCCACGTTCCAGGCGGCCAGTGCCGCTTTCGCGGCGCCGTAGGAACCCGCCCCCTGGTCGGCGGCGATGGAACCGATCTGCACCACCGAGCCCCCCGCGGCGAGCCGGTCGGCGACCGCCCGGGTGGTCAGCACCGCGGTGAGGAGGTTGGCGTCCAGGTTCGCCCGGTAGGCCCGTGCGCAGGAAGCCAGGTCCGCCTCGGTGCCCTCCGCCCCGGCGTCCGGTCCGGCATCGTCGAAGTCGGTGTTGCCGCCGGCGTTGTTGACCAGGACGTCGATCGTGGCGGGCAACTCCGCGAGGAGCGCGGCGAGTGCCCCGGGGTCGGTGTGGTCGCACACCACCGCTCGGGCGCCGATCTCCCGTGCGGTGGCGGCCAGGGGTTCGGGTCGACGACCGGTGACGACCACCCGGTCGCCCGCCTCCGCGAAGTGTCGTGCGACGGCGCGGCCGATGCCCGTGCCGCCGCCGGTCACCAGGATGTCGCGAGTCATGGGAACTCCTCGTGCTGGTATGGTCCGAGCTATATTTAGATCTAAATCTAACACCGGGGAGCGAGAGGTCATGACCGGAACATCCGATGGGGCACCGGAGCCGACCCACCAGGCCCCCGAGGCCCCGGACACCGCGGAGGACATCGCCGCCGCCTGGGAACGGGAGCGCCCCGGCACTCCGGTGGCGTCCATCGGGATCGTCACCCCCGTCTGGCAGTTGGCGAAACTGCTCGGGGACGACCGGCGCAGGGTGCTGGCCCGTGCGGGAGTGGACGCCGCCACCCTCGACCTGCTGAGCGTCCTGCGCCGGAGCGGACCGCCCTACACCCTCAGCACGCGTGAACTCGCCCGCCGTTCCCTGGTGACGGCGGGAGCCGTCTCCCAACGCGTCGCCCGGGCCGAGCGCGAGGGGCTGATCAACCGGGCGCCGGCCGGGACCCGCCCCCGTACCGTCCTCGTCACGCTGACCGCGGCCGGCCACGAACTGGTCGAGATCACCGTCGACCGGGTGCTGCGCCGGGAAGCCGAACTGCTCGCCGGGCTCACCCCCGCACAGCAACAGGACCTGGCCGCCCTGCTGCGGGTGTTCCTCCGCGACGTCCAGGACCGGGTGGGCGACCACGGGCTCACCCAGGTGGGGCAGGACTGAGCCGACCGCGCGGCGGCCCGTGCGGTGCCGTCATCCGCCGCCGAACTCGGACGCGTGGTCGGCGCGGGCACCTCGGGTCCGGTCAGCCGGGGGAGGGGGAGGGCACACCCCTCCGCCCGGGACGTCGGACCCGGGCGGAGGGGGCAGTTGTGTCCCGTGGGCCGGTCGCCCCGGGCAACTCCCCGCGGACCGGAGGACGCTGCTGTCGTGACGGGGCGCCTCCCACACCCGGACGGGGCGGAACGGGACGCCGGTCACTTCCCGGCGGCGGGTGCTCCCGGTCGGGACGGTAGGGCGGCGAGCCAGTCGGTCAGCAACCGGTTGACCTCCGTGGGACGTTCCTGCTGCACCCAGTGGCCGCAGCCGTCGAGGACGTGCGAGGCGATCAGGCCCGGCAGGGTGGCGGGGTAGGCGTCGATGGCGTCGGCCAACCAGGTCGTGGAGGCGTCCAGGGCGCCGCCGATGAACAGGGAGGGCTGGGTGAGCGGCGCGCCCCGGAAGGCGGCGAGCTCCTCCCAGTCGCGGTCCATGTTCCGATAGCGGTTGAGGGCTCCGCCCCAGCCGGTGCGCTCGAACTCGGCGGCGTAGAAGTCCAGGTCGTCCCCGTCGAGCCAGCTCGGCAGCCGATCGACCGGGAAGCGTTCGCGCATCGTCCCCGACCTTCTGACGAAGTGCGGATCGGGCGCCCCGGGCCCGGGCATGGTGTCGGCGGACAGAGCGGCGTAGAGCCCCGCGAGCCAGCCGCGGACATCGGGCTCGATCTCGGCTTCGGCCCGCCCGGGCTGCTGGAAGTACGCGGCGTAGAACTCCTCCTCGCCGCCCATCGCGGCGAACGCCTCGCTGGGGCGGGGGCCGCCCGGCGGTGTGTAGGGCACGCTCAGCAGCCCCACCGCGTGGAAGACGTCCGGCCGGATCAGGGCGGAGTGCGCGGCGATCGTCGCCCCCCAGTCGTGGCCGACGACCACCGCCGACTCCTCGCCCAGACCGTGCACCACCGCCACGCCGTCGTCGACCAGGTCGAGCATCCGGTACGCCTCGACCGGGGCCGGCTTGCTGGAACGGCCGTACCCGCGGACGTCCACCGCGACCGCGCGGTAGCCCGCAGCCGCGAGCGCGGGCAGCTGGTGACGCCAGGAGTACCAGGATTCGGGGAAGCCGTGGAGGAGGAGCACCAGGGGGCCGGTGCCCTGCTCCACGAGGTGGATGCGGCCTCCCGGCGACGGGACCAGACGGTGGGTGAGCTCCGTGGTGTGCCCTGACATGCACTCTCCTCGCGGCATCGGTGCGCGGTGCGTCCCGGGCGGCCCGCGCGGTCGTACTGCTGATCGTGCAGAAGCCGTGCCGGGAACACGAGTCGGTTTGCCGATGCGGCAAGTCGCTCCGGATGCCGGCCGGCGGGGCCGGCCCGGGCCCGGTCAGCCCTGGTGGTCGGTCGGATCCCAGGCCCGGTGGCAGGCGCGGCACTCCAGCAGCCCGTTCAGCCGGTCGTCGCTGACCACGGTCCGTACGCGTCCGCCGCCGCATCCGGGGCAAGCGCGTCCCCGTCGACGGGCCCACCGGGGCGAGGGACGCCAGGAGGACAGCAACCAGACGGTCCCCACGACCAGAACGCCCAGGGACACCAGCAGCACCACGCCCAGCACCACGGAACGACCCCTTTCGCGAACGCATGTGCGTCGCACGCATCGTAGCCCTGAGGTCGGCGCGGGTCGGGTCGGGACCCCCGGGCCCGGTGAGCTGCACCGCAACTGACTAATCAAGTTTGATTAATTCCTCGCTCGGGGGTACCGTACGCATAGTCAAATTTGATGAGCCCCTAGGGAGAGTGCCACCGATGATCCAGTTGCCCGATGCCGGATACGCGGCGACCACCGACGATCACGCCGGCGTCCACGCGTGGTTCGCCGAGTACGACGCGGCAGCCGCACGCCGGGACGTCGAGGCCATGGCCGATCTCGCGGTCTTCCCGCTCAACCTCGTCAGCGACGACTCCGCCTCCGAAGGCGCCAGCGCCCAGTGGGACCGCCAGCAGTACGTGGACACCATGACGCACGTCATGGGCGACGGCACCGAGGACATCACCTTCGAGTCCGTCCGCACCCCGGTCTTCCTGAGCGCGGCGATGGTGATCGTCTTCTCCGACTCCACCATGACGGCGGGCGGTACCGCCCGGCAGCTCCGGTACGCCGACGTCCTGATCAAGCGGAACGGCCGATGGGCCTTCCAGACCATGGCCCAGGGCGGCTGGGGCGACAACCTCCGCTGAGGGGAGGCGGCAGGCACCCTTCGTCGGCGCCCGGGGCGGCCCGGCGCCGACGGCTCAACGCCGATCGGGCGCCGCCCCCGCCACCCCGGCCGGTGCGCCCCGCGCCGTGCCCGCCGCCGTCTTCGGCGCCACGAACACCGTGGCCAGCAGGGCCAGCACCAACAGCCCCGCGCAGAGGTACCCGGACACCTCCACCCCCGCCGTCATCGCCTCCTGCGCGGCCCGCCCGGCCTCCGCGGTCCGCAGGTCGCCCGCGAGGACGGGAACCGACGCCCCCGCGCTCTCCGTCACCGCCGAACTGAGTCCCTCGGCCTCCGGTGGCGGCAGCCCCTGCGCACGGAGACGGTCGCGCAGTCCGGACGTCATGGCGGTGAAGAAGAGCGTGGTGAGCACCGCGATGCCCAGCGCCGCCCCCAGCTCGCGTGCCGCGCCCTGGATGCCCGACCCCTGCCCTACGCTGCGTTCCGGAACGTCCACCAGGGCGATGTTGGTCACCTGGGCGGTGGCGAAACCGACCCCGATCCCGTACCCGAACAGGCAACTCGCGATCACCCACCACCCGGTGTCCACCGAGGCCGTCAGCCCCAGGGCGACCAGCCCCAAGACCTCCGCGGCCAGCCCGAGCCGCACCAACGCGAGCGGTGACGCGGAGGTCGAGAAGCTGGCGCCGCTCGCCAGCAGGCTCCCGACCGCGATCACCGCGAGGAACAGCCCGGCCTCGAACGCGGTGTGGCCGAGGGCGAACTGCAACCAGAGCGGAAGCACCGCGAGGATGCCGAACTCCCCGAGCCCGACCACGAGCGTGACGACGTTGCCGTTGCGGAACGAGGGGATGGCGAACAGCCGGACGTCCGTCAACGGCTCCTCGGCATGACGCAGCAGGGCCCGCTGCCGTCGCCAGAACACCAGGACCGCCAGCCCGGACACCAGGAACGCGACGCCCGCGGGTGAGGGGCCGGAGCTCCACGACCAGCCCGCGACCTCGAACGGTGCGGTGGTGAGCAGCCACCCGTGCGTGCGCCCCTCGATCAAGGCGAAGGCGAGCGATCCCAGGGCGACGGCCGACAGGACGCCGCTCGGTGCGTCCACGCGCCCCTCGCTGCGCGGCGAGGCCGGCAGGCACGACAGGACGCCGAAGGCGACCAGCACGACCACCGGTACGTTCATCCCGAAGGCCCAGCGCCAGGAGAGACCGGCGAGCCAGCCGCCCAGCAGCGGCCCCACCGCTGCCGCCGCCCCGATCGTGGAACCCCACACCGCGAACGCCCGGCCCCGGGCCCGCCCGGTGAAGTGGGCGTTCACCAGGGCCAGCGACGAGGGCAGGACCAGCGCACCGCCCACGCCCTGGACGAAACGGGCCAGCACCAGCGGACCCCCGCCCGGGGCGAGCGCCGCCGCGATGCTCGTCAGGCCGAACACCGCCAACCCGGCGAGGAGGACGCGCCGGGCCCCGCACAGATCGGTGAGCCGGCCGGTGACCAGGAGGAGCGCGGCGAAGGAGATCGCGTAGGACTCCTGGACCCACTGCGCCTGGACCGAGGTGGTGTCCAGGTCGTCGATGATCGGCGCGAGGATCACATTGACGATCGTGATGTCCACGACGATCAGGGCCACTCCGAGGGAGACGGTCACCAACCCCAGCCACTGCCGCCGCGACGGTGCTGCGGCGCCCCCGGGCGGTGCCGACCCCCCGCCCCTTCCCGTGCCGTGCGTCATGGCGCCCCCACGGTGAGTTACCTTGCGGCAAGGTAGTTCGGTGGGGTTTGGGCTGTCAATCGAACAGGAGCGCTCGGGGAGCGGACGGCCGGTACGCACCGCGGCGGCCCACGCGAGGCACCCTGCTCACGCACGTCGCCGCCGCACCACGCGGATGCGACGGCGAACCCGTGCTCGGGCGGGCGGATCCCACGCCCGCGTCGGCCCTACCGGCCCCGTGCGTCGCCCGCCGCCGTACCGGCGGACGGCGCGGCCGGGAAATCGCCGGCGAACGCGGCGGCCATCCGCAGGTGCAAAGCGGCCTCGGCGTCCCGGCCCTGGCGCTCCAGGGTGCGGCCCAGCATCAGCCGGGCGTATCCCTCCACGGGGTCCCGCTCCAGGACCGCGCGCAGCTGCTCCTCTGCCCGGCCGAGCTGGGCGGAGTGGTAGTAGGCGCGCGCCAGCAACAGCCGCGGCGCGACCTGCTCCGGCTCCTCCTCCACCAGCCCCGACAGGATGCGCGCGGCCGTCAGGTACTCCTTGGAGTCGAAGAACATCCGGGCCCGGTCCCAGCGGTCCGCCGCCGTTCCGAACTCGTAGTACGTCGTGCTCACCGTGACCTCGCTCGATGTCGCCGTGGTGGTCGTCGCCGTAGCGACCCGTCGACTGGCCCAACCGGGTCCGGCACCCGGATATTCCACCGGGGGAGCGGGCCTGACGCTCCGGGGGCCGCGGGGTTAGGTTGTCCGGTATGAGCAACCTTGATCGTGAGGCGGTGCCCACCCTGTGCGGTGGGAGGGGTTTCGTCGTGGCGGAACCGGTACGGGAACTGTTGAGCCCCCGGCGCGTCCAACTCGGTGAGTCCACCGAGGTCCGTCGGCTGCTGCCCAATCTGGGCCGACGCATGGTGGGGGCCTGGGCCTTCGTCGACCACTACGGTCCGGACGACATCGCGGACGAGCCGGGCATGCAGGTTCCGCCGCACCCCCACATCGGTCTCCAGACGGTGAGCTGGCTGCACGAGGGCGAGGTGCTGCACCGGGACAGCACCGGCAGCCTCCAGACGATCCGCCCGCGCGAACTGGGCCTGATGACCTCGGGAAGGGCGATCAGCCACTCGGAGGAGTCCCCCAGGTCACATGCGCGCTTCCTGCACGGCGCGCAGCTCTGGGTCGCCCTGCCCGACGCCCACCGGCACGTCGAACCGCACTTCGAGCACCACGCGGCGCTGCCGACCGTCACGGCCCCCGGCCTCACCGCCACGGTCCTGCTCGGGGACCTCGACGGCTCCGTCTCCCCCGGCACCGCGTACACCCCCATCGTCGGCGCCGATCTCGCACTCACCCGCGGCGCCGACGTCCGCCTCCCGCTGGACCCCGACTTCGAGTACGCCGTCCTGTCCATGTCCGGCGAAGCCCGCGTGGACGGTGTCCCCGTCCTGCCCGGCTCCATGCTCTACCTCGGCTGCGGCCGGTCCGAGCTGCCGCTGCGCGCCGAGTCCGATGCGGGGCTCATGCTCCTGGGCGGCGAACCGTTCGCCGAGGAACTCGTCATGTGGTGGAACTTCGTCGGAAGGTCCCACGAGGACATCGCGCAGGCGCGCCGGGACTGGATGGAGGGCACCCGCTTCGGCGAGGTGAAGGGGTACGCCGGTGCCCCGCTGCCCGCGCCCGAACTCCCGCCGGGGCAGCTGAAGAAGCGCGGGCGGACGGGCTGATCTGGTGTTCTAGGGGGGCGGCGCAGTCTGGTTTCCTCACGCGGCTGCGCCGCCCTGGCGGAGTGGTCCGCGCAGGGGGACGCCCGCTTCCGTGGGTCTCGGCCAGGCTGTCACCAGTCCCGTGTATGGCTGTCTGTGGCTGGGTTAGGTAAACCCAATGCTGACCCAATGCTGACTTTACTGACGAGTGATCAGACGGAGTCGGAGTGAGGCACCCGCCATCCTCGGTTGGGTTGCCGCCTCCGTCGCCCCTCCGGTGGAGCGGGTGCGCGAGGAGTCGCAGTGGAGCCGGTGGCGTGCGGGACTCCCCGTGGGGCGCCACCGGCTGGCTTCGTCCTTGCTCTGTGGAGTCCCTCCAATTCGCCGTGCTCGGAGCCCGTCGTGCGGGAGTCCCGGTTTCTGCCTCGGGAAGGGTGGTTTCACCGTGCGGTGTGGTCACCCGCCGCTGGTCCGGATCAGTGCACCGTGGGCATTCCTCTCGTAGACCCGCCGGGTGTTCTTGTCGATCTTCCGAGCCACCTCTTCGTCCAGGTCGATGTCGTTCATCTCGGCGACCGCCACGAGGTAGAGGAAGACGTCGGCGAGTTCTTCGCCGAGGTCGGGGAGGTGCTTGCGCCAGGCGGTGAACGCCTCGCCGATCTCGGCGGTGAGCAGGCCGAACTCCAGCGCGGTGTCCGTGGTGTTGAAGCCCTTGGCGAGCTTGTTCTCCCAGGCCAGCTTCTGGGCGGTGCGGATGTCCACGGGGTCCTCCGGGGCGGTGACGGCGTTGTTCGCCGCAGCCTAGTGAGACCCGGGAGGCGCCTGCTGGGGAACGGGTGATGTCCGGCGCGCCGAGGGGAGTGCCATGCTGGTGGTGTCGATGGTCTCGACGGGGCAGTAGGTGGCGAGGGCGTCGAAGACGCGGTGGTGGCTGGTCACGAGGGCGGTGATCTCGGACAGGTCCGTGGACTCGCCGTCCCGCTGTGCCAGCCGTTGCTGGATGACCTGTGGGGGTGCGGTCAGGTGGAGGAAGGCGTCGTCGCGGGCGACAACGGCCTCGGTGAGGTCGATGGCCTGGGCCCAGGTGATGCGGGACCGGCCGCGAAGGAGGGGACCGTAGACGAGTTCGCTGAGGAAGCCCGCACCAGCGTGGTCGCCCACCTCGGATCCGTGCGGACCTTGCCCAGCACGCGCCAGTTCTTCAGGTGCGCGAAGCCGTGCTCGACCGGGGCGCGTACTGCGGCCAGTGCCTTGCTGGAGAGCTTCTGGGCACGGGTCAGGGGCCGGTTCCGGGCGGCCTTGTAGCCGGTGATCACCACCGGGTCGTCGTCCGGGCCGCTGTCGTCGAGGCCGACGAAGCCCAGGTCGGCGATGGCCCCGAGCCCTGCGGTCCGCAGGTGGGCGGTGAGCTTGTCGTGTCGGCAGGCGGTGATCTCCGAGGTCCGCCCGGGCCGGGCCGCGGAGACCCACAGCAGTCGGCCCCGGTCGTCGGTGAGCGCGATCACGAGCAGGCCGTGGCATTTGTTCTTGCCCGAGTAGTTCTTGCGGTTCTCGGCGCCGGTGCGCCGCCGGTGCATATCACCGAGCCGTCCAGCAGTACGACTCCGCCACCCTTTCGGGCGATCTTCTTCAGGGCGCGGTCCAGGCGCGGGGCGCGGGCGGCCAGCAGGCCCACGACTTCGCGTACCCAGCGGGTGACGGTGGTGCGGTGCACCCCGTTGCCGCCGGCCAGGTCGCCGGGCCGCTGGTCACAGCGCAGTACGGCCAGCACGATGCCGGCGATCTTCCCGGCGGGCAGGGCCCGCCACCTGGAGCCGATCTTCTTGAAGTGGCCGCGTAACAGGTCGGCGAGCCAGTTCAGGGTGGCACTCGACAGTGGCAGGCGGGCGGTGTAGGCAAGACCGTCAGGGCCCTCGGCGGAACCGTTGTTTTTCTTCACACCAAACTCAACTGCCGCTGGGAGCCCGCTGGTTACGCCTCTATCGTCCCCGTCCCGGCATGGCTACCGGCGTGCAGTGAACCGCCCATCAGGCCGTTTGTGCAGCCAGCCACGATCGGCGAGCTTGGTCATCTTCGCCCGCAGCGGCTCCAGCTTCCCGCGCACTGCCACCTCAAGCCCCAGCTCCTCGCCGACCGCCCTGACCTGCACCGGACCATCGGCGACCCGCACGATCGTCAGAATCCTGCGGTAGTCACCAGGCAGCGCGGTCTCGTCCGGGTCATCGCCGCGGTGCGGGATCAACAGCACCGCACGCCCCGCCACCTGCACTTTCACCGGAGCCATCGCCACGGCGTCCTCCGCCTGCACCCGGCTCTGTTTGGCCAGCCGCTGCAGCACCCGCTCGGCGATCACCAGCTCCTCTCGCTCCGCCTCCACCTCCCGAAGCCGCTTGCCCAGCTCCTCGGCGAGCGTGTCCAGCTCGCTCCGACGCGCCGTGCTCCGGTCCAGCCCGGACATCCCTGTTCCCTCCCCGCGATCCGGTGACGTCCCGGCACGGCGACGGATCGTAGGCGGACCCTCGCGACAGACGTAGCAGAATCCAGGAACAACCCCGGCCAAGCAGTCAGACGATCTTCATCGTGGACACCGGCCGCCGACCAGCGCGAGCACGGAAAGACGCCCGCACGCCAGAGCCGCGACCTGCAACTTCACGATGCACACCGCTCAGTCGTACGCGTGATCAACGGCCTGCTGTTCGGCGGCGATGACATCGTGGCGTGTGGTGGTGCTCATGTGCGTCCTCCTCGCGGCACCCGCCGGACGCGCAGTGGTCCCGCGTCCTGGACCCCGCGCCCCCGGGTGAAGTGACTATCAGAGAAAGAGGTGTGACGGAAAGTCAGTAAACAGGTGAGAGTTCTCTGGACCTGATCCGTGACTACGGTCTCGGCGAGGTCGTGCCACCGCCGGTGAGGCGGCATCCGGATCCTCACCCCGGCCTGTAGACATCCGGGTGGGCGCCTCCGTGACAGCGGGGCGATGACGCAGCGGGCCTCTACCAGTACTCCGTAGAGGTGCAGATGGATACGGCTGAGCTCCATCACGCGGCTGATCAGTGGGATCTCGCGTTGACGTCATTCCCGACCCGCTGATCAGCACCCCCTTCTTCCTGGATGTGGTCCGCCGGTTGCCCTCGCCCGGGCATTAGCATCGTGACGGACATGTCCCGATGTCCGGACCCGCACGGGAGCGGCACCCGGGGACGGTTCAGGTTTGTTGGACAAGGGGTGAGTGACGGATGTCGATTCGAGCCGGCCGGGTGTTCCTCGCGGTGGTATGCGCCGTGTTCGTCGTCTGCCTGGCGTGGTTCGGTCTCATGTGGCTGTCGCTCGGCGCTTGGTCAGACGGGTCCGTCGCCCCGATGGTGCTCGCACTGGTCGTGGCGGTCGCCATGATCGTCGGCGTTCCGCTCTGCTCGAATTTCGTGGAAGCCGACATCGACGGGGGATCGATCACTCTCCGGTACGTCTTGCGGCGCCGCCGGGTGATTCCGGTATCGGAGTTCGATGAGGTGGTGCTGTTGCAGGCAGTGCGTCTGCCCGCGCTGACCGGGGCGTCCGAGGTGCCGAGGGTGGTGCTTCGAGGACAGAACACGACCGTTGGCGCGTTCACCCCTCGCGACGGTTGTCTGGTGGAGGAGCTGAGAACTCTCGGATTCGAACCGGTTGTCATACGCCGGCAGCTCTCGCCGTTTCAGGCGTGGCGGCACTACCGCAAATCCGTGAGCCTCTCGGAACTGCTCATCGAGCCGCTGCTCTGGGCGTCGATCGGCGTCCCCGTGATCATTGTCGCGTGGTTGCTGTGGGAAGCGGCGAAGGGGTGAGGCCGGCGCCGCTCCTGTACAGGGAAAGCGCCGACGGGACCGTGCGCGCACGCCACTGGTCAGCGGGCCAGTAGTTGTCAATCCGGGTGGGACGTCAGTCCGCTTGTGCGACCTGTGTTGATGTTTCGGGCCGGACGGTGGCACGCCCCGCACCGGTCGTCGCAGGGGCGGGGCGCGTGCGTCCGCAGGGTCAGTGCTTCGAGGCGTACGTGACGAAGTCACTGGCTCGCCGACCTGTTACGCGGCCACGGCCATCGGCGACCTGGGCTCCGTCGGCCTCGACGACAGCGGCCCGGACGACGACCCGGTGGTGATCACCGGCTACAAGGCCGCCCGGAACCGGCCCCTGACCCGTGCCCAGAAGCTCTCCAGCAAGGCACTGGCCGCAGTACGCGCCCCGGTCAAGCACGGCTTCGCGCACCTGAAGAACTGGCGCGTGCTGGGCAAGGTCCGCACGGATCCGAGGTGGGCGACCACGCTGGTGCGGGCCCTGCTGGTGCTGACAAACCAGGAAGTCGCCCGCTGATGACCGTTGATCTTGTCGCTGGACTACCGCCCCGGACCTGGCCGAGCGTCCCGACACCTACGCACACCAGCCCACCTGACGTGCAGTTTCACGATGCACACCGCTCACTGCACGGCGGGTCGAGTTGCGGTGGGATGGCACAGGCCCATGGCCGGTTCGCCCCGGGGAGGGAGGGGAAAGGGGCGGGCGGTGGCGTGATCACCGGCAGGTGACCAACGCGAGCTCAGGCACCTGGATGCGAACCCTCTTTGCCCCTCGATGTGACGCTTTACCATGGGGCGGTGCTCCGCCGGAGGCCCGGGGCAAGCCATTGAGTCGGATGGGCGGGGCAGTCGGGTTGAGCAGCGCGGGGCGGGCTGGAGAAGTTGGCAGTGTCTTCCGGTGTGAGCTGGCTGTGCACTTGGCCGTGCACGGGCTCCGTGGCCGCCCGGTGCCAGGCTTGGACGTGCCCGCAGGGGTGTGGCCCGTCTGGCTGGACTTCGAGACCAGCGACCCGACCGACGACATTCGTGTCACCTTTTCCGAGGGCGTCGCGCGTATGTCTCCGCGAAGCGCAAGATCGACCGGGGGCGTCCGCTGAAGGAGACGTTGACGGGGTGGGTGGGGCAGGTCCGGACACTCGGTCCCGACGATCTTCTGGTCATCGCAGGCGAGGAACTCGTCGGGCCGGTGAAGAACCTCGACCGGGCTCTGCGACGCCACCGTGCGGGTCTGAGCATGGAGACCGGTGAGGAGTCCGAAGCCCTCGCTCCCCTCACAAACCGGCTTCCCTCGCGGGTTCGCAGGCTCGTCCTCGACCGGGCGCGTGTCATTCACCTGCCCGGCGCGACCGGGCCGGCATCACACCGAGATCTCCTGGCCGCCCTGATGGACCTTGTCGTTGCGGACGAGCGGGGACACCATGCCGTGAGTGTCTTGGCCGACTTCTTCCACCGGCAGGCGGGCGAGGCGCTCGGGAGTTCCGCCGAGGAGTGGGTCGGCGCCCTGACTGTCGCCGGGGTGACCGTGCTCCCGGACCCGGGAGGCTCGGTGGCGATGCGCCTGGCCTCTCGCCGGAACGCCGTTGATACGTACCACACCAGGCTCGTGGCGGAGGCTGGGCGGATCGACCTCAGCCTGCTCGCCGATGACCTTCCGCCCCTCGTCGTGGACAACCTCATCGGCGGCCTTCAGATCGACGTGGAGGCCAATCGTGCCTCCCCCTTCCTCCTCCCCACGCTGAGGCGCTGGCGCCGCATGCTCGTCGTGGGGCAACCAGGCTCGGGGAAATCGGTGGCGGTGCGGGAGATCGCAGCCCACTGTGCCAGCCGCGCCGATTCTCCAGTTCCGATCCCCGTGTTGCTGCCGCGCCCGCTGAAGGGGCAGCCGGGACGCCTGACCATCAACAGCCTGATCGGCGACGCCGTGGTGAACACCGTGTCGGACACGGACTGTGCACCGCTCGCCGCGTACCTACGGGAAGAGATTGGCCAAGGGCGCGCGCTCGTCCTCTGCGACGGGCTCGACGAATGCGGGGCACGAGCCCCTTGGGTCGCGCAGCAGCTCGAAGGGATCCTCACATCACTGCACCCCTCCTGCGGGTTCGTGGTGACGACCCGGGCGAACGCGCAAGGGGCCGCAACCCGGCTCGGGCTGCCCCGCGTCGAACTTGCGCCTCCACAGGATCTCGACGCGACTATCGACAGCGTCCTCGTCGCCTGTGCCGAGGCACGGATCCCGAGCCGGACCGAGCGGCCTTCCTGGCAACACGACGTGCCTGGATCAAGGACGCGAAGAAGGAGCACAAGCATCTGCTCGCGGTGCCGCTGCTCGCCGCTCTGCTTGCTCTCGGTTGCGCGAACGCACCGGACACCGACCTCCCTACAGGGCGTGCAGCGCTGTTGCATCGCGCGGTGAAACAGTCCGTTAACCGGTGGGAGCACGGGCGGTTGCAAGGGACACTCGCCCCGACCCGGCCATGGGCACCCGACCTGACAACGGACATGCTCCTCAACGGGTTCGTCACGCTCGGACGCCTCCTCGACGGCAAGTCGACTTCGTCAGCCGGCCGCGCCCTCGAGTCCTTGACCGAGATGCTGAGGAACCCTCTGCGATGGGCCATGGCGCCCGCTGCGGCCGAAGAGGTGGCGGAGCATGTGCTCCGGTTCTGGGGCGAGCACGTCGCCGTGTTCGCAGATCACCGCGACCGTCCCCCTGCTGGATGAATGGCTCGTCGCGGGCACGGCTTCACGTGGGCGATGCCGTGCTCGACCCGGATACGGCGCGAGGAGTGCGCCTTGCGCCGGCGTTCGTGAATCTCTTCGTACCAGTCCGGGGCGTTCTTCTTGAACTTGCGGTGCGGCGGTGTCACCACCCGGCCACCGGTCTGGGCGCCCAGACCCTGGTAGCCGGCATCGGCCAGGATCTCCACCGCGGGCCCGTCGGCCAAGAGCTCGACCAGCCCCAACTGACGGGCGTGGGTGACGTCTGGTTTCCTCGTGTGGCCGTACCGCCCTGGCGGAGGGATCCGACCGGGGCGGACGTCCCATCCGGCGGGGCTCGGGCGGGCTGCCTTCGGTCCCGGGTCTGGCTGTTCGTGGCTGGGTTGGGCAAACCCAATGCTGACTTTGCTGACGGATAATCAGATTGAGTCGAGATGGGGACCCCACATCCTTGCTCGGGCTGCCACCGGCCACGACCCCGTCCCGATGGTCTCGAAGTGCGGGCGAGAGGGCGTGAGACGGAGGCGCCCTGCCGGAGGATTCCGGCGGGGCGCCCGTACCGGGCCGGCCGGGACGGCGGGGCACGTCCGGTGCGGCGTGGTCGCGCTGTGGCGACACGCGCCACGGGCGAGTCCTGCTCGGTGGTGCACGTGCCGCGACGGCCCCACCCCGGCAGTCAGACCGTCGTCCGACGGCTCAGTCGGCGAGCGGAAAGCGCTCGGCGAGCCAATCGCCGATCGAGTCGGCGGCCAGGCTGCTTCCGGTCGGTTCCCCCGGTACGAGGGCGCCGCCGAAGTGCAGGCCCCTGATGCGCCGGTGGGTGACGTCGGCCGAGCCGAAGCCCGAGACCATCGCCTCGGCGTCCCGGGGGTAGGACGCCTGGTCCCCGGTGAGTTCGACCAACAGGGTCGGAGCGGTGACCCCCGGCGCACACCGCAGGAAGTCCGCGTTCGTCGAGGTCGCGGACCACGTGGACAGCCACGCTTCGGGAGTGGAGTGGCGACCGAAACCCAGCAGGCCGTAGTTGATGACGTCCGGACGGCTGCCGAACAGGGACCCGTAGGGCCGTTCGTTGGGATCCAACGACAGGTCGACGTTACGCAGATCCGCGTCCGTCCGGTACACGGTGACGAACCTCGGGGCGAGCGCGCGCCGGCGGTCGCCGGTCGCTCCGCTCGCCTTGAAGCGCCTGCGTGCGGCAGCGGCGTCGGCCGCCATCTCCCGGGCTCGGGCGTCGATGCGCTCGACGCGCAGGCGCTGCGCGGCCCGGTAGCGGGTCACGAACTCGGGTGCGTAGGCAGAACTGTGCGGGGCCTTCACGAAGCCGTTGGCCGGGTTGTACGGGTCCAGGTCCGGATCGACCGACATGGGGTCGCCCTCGTCCGACACCGAGGGATCGATCAGCCGCTGGAGAAGGGCTCCTTGTCCCACGTGGGGAGCCATGAACACGGCAGCGTCGGGGATCGGCAACTCCGCACCGGCCAGGTCGACCGCACGGCCCGCGGGTGTGTGCGCGATGCGTCGAGCGGGGAGCAGGCCGGCCTGCTGGTGGTAGAGCGCCGACAGGGGGCCACCGCCCGAGTGTCCGAGGGTGACGACGTGGTCGAAGCGGCTGCGGAGGAAGACCTGACCGGCGGCCATGTCGAGTACGGCCTGTTCGTGCAGCAGCCTCACGTCGTTGTTGACGGAACGGGTCGTCTGGGTCCAGACGGCTGCTCCCCGTGACAGGAGTTCGGGAACCATCACGTGGTGGGTGAAGTCCTGGCGCGGGTGCATCAGGCAGACGACGGTGCGTGCCCCGGGGATCGTGCGCAGCACCCCCGTGACCGTCGCACCGTCGGCCGTGGTCAGTTCGTGCAGTGACGGGACGGCGGTGTCGGGGATCGCGCCGGCGGTGACGAACCGGCCGGCACCGAGCCGTTCGGAGGTGCTCACCGTGCCCCCACCCGCAGCGCGTCCTTGTCCTGTTGGACGATGCGTGAGTCCTCAAGCCCGGCGACCGCGCTGTACCACACGGCGTGACGGCACCCGGTGGCGCGCCGATCGACGACGATGACGTGGGGAGAGCTGATGCGGTAGTACGGGCCGACCCGTTCCACGGTCACTGCGGTGTCCCGCGCGGCGACCTCGGGGATCGTCCTGTTCTCCGGTACGTCTAGGACGAAGAACGCGCTCACCTCCTGCTCAGCTCCTTCCCCTCGTCGGCGTGGGAGCCCTCCCACTGCGCGGCGCGCTCGACGATCAACTCGGCTTTGCGGCTGAGCAGTTTGTCCATGCTGGGCTCGGGACCCGAGGCCACGTCGAGGAGGGCGTCGACGGTGAGCGCCGCGTCCAGGTCCTCTTGCGGTGTGATCGGCCGCAGCGAGCGGGTGATCTCGACCATGTAGCCGTTCGGATCGTGCGTGTAGATCGACTCGATCGTCTCGTGCATGACCTGCATCTCCACCGGCCACCGCGACTCGTCGAGGCGGCGGCGGTACTCCAGCAGGTCTTCTTCGTCCTCGACGTGGATGGCGAGGTGCCGGGAGTTGATGAAGAACACGGGTACGTCCTCGGCGAACCTCGCGTAGACGTCACCCGCGGTACCGGCCCCCACGGGGGGCTCGAACCCGAAGTAGTAGAAGAAGGCGATGCGGTCATCGTTGCCGATGTCGAAGAAGAAGTGGATGAAGTCGGGGTGACGCTCGGGGCCCCAACCTGCCGCGCAGATCGAATGCACTACCGGGAACTTCAGTACGTCGCGGTAGAAGTGCACGGTGGCCACGGGGTCGAAGGTGGGGAATGCGGTGTGGTCGACGCCCTTGACCCGGTGTTCCGGCCGGCTCATGTCCGACCTCCTCGCAACTCGTGGTGGATGGTTCATGAGTGATCAGTGGGTCGCCGGTCGGTCCGCCCGGAGCAGGCTCCCCGCGGAGGGGATGTCGACGGTCAACCCGAGCTCCTTGAGCAAGGTGTAGGCGCCGGCGGTGGCGGCGGAGACGACCGGGATGCCGAATTCCTCCTCGGCGGGTTGTACGAGGTCCAAGGAGGGCATCTGGACACAGGCCGATATCACCAGGGCGTCGACCCCGTCCAGGTCCAGGTCACGTGCGGCCTCCATCACCCGTTCCGCCGGAATGCGGCCCACCTGCTCGTTGTCCTCGACCCCGAGGGCCCGCCAGTCGGCGACGTGGAACCCCTCGGCCTCCAGATAGGCCACGACCTGTTCGGCCAGGGGGCGCATGTACGGGGTGACCAGGGCGATCCGACGCGCGCCCATCGCACGCAGCCCCTCGGAGAGTGCTCCGGCGCTGGAGAGGACCGCAGCGCTGGCGCCTCCGGCGGACAGCTGCTCCGCGATCGACGATTCCACCCGCTGGTGCTCACCGGGGCCGCCCACCATCACCGCGACCAGGCACGCGTACAGGATGGCGTCGACTCCGGCGTCACCCAGTTCCAGCACGCAACGTTCCCGCTGGGCGTTCATCGCCCGCAGTTGTTCGGGCGAGACCGTGTGCATGCGCATACGGCTGGAGTGGAACGAGAAGTCGGCTTCGGGGTGGCGGTTCAGGAGCTGCGGCATCTCGGTCTCGACCGTCACGTTCGAACTGGGTACCACGAGGCCGATCTTGATGCGTCCAGGCATGGTCCACTTCCCTAGAATTGACTTGTGTAACTATTTTTCGACGCACGTGTCAGATTGTCAAGAGTGGTTGCCCGCAGGTGCGGAGGCACGGCGGTGGCCGGGCCGATGCGGCCCGGCCCGGCCCGAGGCGGTCGGCCGTACGACTCGTGACGTTCGAACATCCCGCCCCGTGCGAGGGAGTCGGTATCGGCCCCTGCGCGTCTTCGCCGGGTGCCGTGCTGCCGCAGGCGCGCCGGTGTGGCCGGGGGGCGGCGCACTGCCCGTTCCCCCACGGGCGACAGGAGGGCGCCCCTCCGCGAGCGCGAGGGGCAAGCCGGGTGCAGCAGGGCGGACGACGAGGAGGCCCCCTGCATCGCGATGCAGGGGGCCTCCTCGTCGTGCGGTGGCCGGTTCGAGGAAAGCTGCGGGCGTCAGCCCTCGCTCGGGAGCAGACGCTCCAACGCGTCGAGACTGGACCGGGCCATGGCCAGTGCGGTCCGCGCGGAATCCGCGGGCGTGCGGGGGGCGTCCGCGACGATCACCATGTCGATGGCGGACTGGCTGATCTGACGGGTCACGGTGTCGATGTCGTAATCCGCTCCCGGTCGGTACCACCAGGCGACCCAGTTGCACATGCCCAGGACGCTGAACGCCGCCACCTTGGGGTCGAGCGGCTTGAACTCCCCTCTGGCGACGCCTTCCTCGATCACGCCGGAGAGTGCGGCGAGTACGTCGCGTCGCGCCTGTCGGTGCCGTGTGCGCAGGGGTTCGGACAGCGCGGACTCCGTCTGGTCGTGGACGCGGAACTGATGCGGTGATTCAGCTCGTTGCCGGACGAGGCTGTCGACCAGTTGGCGGAGCTTCCCTTCCGGGGTGAGGTCCTCCCTCGCGCGCAGTTCGGCCAGGGCCTTCGCCAGGTTCAGGCTCATCTGCTCCACGAGCATCGCCAGCAGTTCTTCCTTGCTGGTCACGTAGTGGTAGAGAGCCGTGCGCGTGACGCCCACCGCCTTGGCGACGTCCCGGAGCGTGGTCGTCTCGTATCCGTTCTCCGCGAAGAGGAGCGTCGCCTTCTCCAAGACGTCGCGGGTGACGAGAGCGTGTCGTGCCGTGCTTCGGCGAGGGGCGCACGGGGCCTTCGGCGCCGGCCCCTGCGCGGCTTCGGTCCGACTCCCTCCTGGCGAATTCGTCATGTGATGATGATAGCCAGAGGACGGGCATGAGCGTCGATAGATTCACTCGCGCGACAACCGCACGACCGCGGTGGCCCGCACCCACCCCGGGTGGGAGCGTTCATCACGTCGAGGTGGAACCCGGCGTGGCCCGCGACCCGGCCTCGCGGGCGAGCTTGCCCTCGATGTCCTCTCGCAGGGTCTTCTTGGAGACCTTGCCGATGTTGGACAGCGGCAGCCCGGGGAGCACCTCCACCCGTTCGGGGAGCTTGTACTTCGCCAGCCCCTGGGCCAGCAGGAAGACGCCCAGGGACTCCACGGTCAGCGGCCTGGCGCGGGCTTCCATGACCAGGTAGGCGCACCCGCGCTCACCGAGGACCTCGTCCGGCATGGCGACCAGGGCGGCGTTGGAGACGTCGTGGTGGCGCATGATGAGCTCTTCGACCTCCTCGGCGTGGATCTTCTCCACCCCGCGGTTGATCACGTCCTTGATGCGGCCGTCGATGGAGTAGCAGGTCAGCCCGTCGATGGTGTGCCGTCTGGCGAGGTCGCCCGTGCGGTAGAAGCCGTCGTCGGTGAACGCACTCGCGTTGTGCCGGGCAGCCCGGTAGTAGCCGCGGATGGTGTACGGCCCCCGGACGCACAGCTCGCCGATCTCCCCGTCGGGAACTTCGGCGTCGCCTCCGGGGGTCAGGATGCGGACCTCGTCCGCAGGGGAGAGCGGTGTGCCGACCGTGTGGTGGCGTACGGCTTCCCCGGCCTGCGCAGGGGTGACCAGGAACATGCCCTCGGCCATGCCGAACTTCTGCCGTACGGCGATGCCCAACTCGTCGCGCAGTCGGTGGGCCACTTCCTCGGCCAGCTTCTGCCCGCCGACGATGAAGTCCTTGACGGAGGAGAAGTCGGCGGTCTTGCTGGCGGGTGCCTCCAACAGTCGGATCGCCAGGGCCGGCGGCACGAGCGGTATCACGCTGGGGCGGGTGGTTGCGATGAGGTCGAGCAGGGTGCCGATGTCCGCCGAGGGCGCGAGGGCCAGGGTCGCGCCGCTGAGCAGGGCGGGTTGCAGCGCCACCGAGATTCCGGCGTTGTGCATGATCGGCAGGGCGTAGAGCGCCACGGTGCCCGGGCCCCACCCCAGCGCAGCCGCCCATGCCCGGGCGTTGTACGCGTACTCCTCGTGCAGCCGCGGAGCGACCTTCGGCAGCCCGGTCGTACCCCCGGAGAGTTGGAAGACCGCGATCTGGTCGGATTCGTCCTGGTGGTACGGCAGCTCCGCGGAGCCGGCTGCCGCTCCCGCCGCGAGTAGGTCCTCGTACGCCACCGCTCCTTCGAAGGCCTCCCCGCGTGCCACGACGGCGAACTCCACGGTGCCCTCGGCCAGGAGCGAGCGGGCGTTGTCGGGCAGCAGGCCGCGCCCGAAGTCGGACTGCAGGACGAGGCCGCGTGCGCCGATGTGCCGGGCCAGGACGCCCACCTCCCTCACCCCGTGCTGGGGGAGGGTGCAGACCGGTTTTGTCCCGGCCAGCAGGCAACCGAGGTAGGAGACGACGGTCTCGGTGACGTTGCCCATCTGGAACATCACGGCGTCCCCGGGGCGCAGCCCGGTCGACTCCAGCAGACCCGTCGCGAAGTTCCGCGCGGCGTCGAAGAGTTCCCGGTACGTGCTGCTGCCTTCGGGAGTGATCAGCGCCGTACGGTCCGCGTGTGCGGCCGCGGCGGCCACCAGCTCCGTCGGTAGGGACCGGCCCGACCAGAAGCCTGCGGCCCGGTACCCGGCTGCGGTCGCGGCCGGGTGGGGGACGAGTCCGTCCACCTGCATGTCGCGGGGTCGTTCCGCCGCTTGGTTCGCCATGTTCCGCAATCTAAGCGACGGCACCCCCGAGGTCCAGCCTTCGTGTCTAATTATTGACGAACATGTCAAATCTGGTCGAGATGTCGACTTGACTTGGGCGTCGAGATTTTGACGTAGAGGTTGACATGGCGATGTGGCGCATTCCATCGTGGACGCGTCGCCCAGGGGAGGCCGAAGGGCTCGTTTCGCCCATAGGGCCCAATATCGCCAAGGGGAGAGGGACATGTCCACATTGAGTCCGAGCTCGAACTCCGCCCGATCACTGCCCGAGCCGTCCGAGGGACCTGCTACGCGCACACTGCTGCGCGGCGGGCGGATCGTGTCGATGGACCCCGCGGTGGGTGATCTCGTCGGGGACCTGCTCATCGAAGACGGTCGCATCGCCGCGGTGGGTACCGACCTGGAGATCGCAGAAGGCAGTGCCGAGGTCATCGACGCCTCCCGGCACATCCTGGTCCCCGGCTTCATCGACTCGCACCGACACCTGTACCAGTCGCTCCTGCGCGGCATGGCCACGGACTGGTCCCTGTCCCAGTACTTCACGACGATGTTCAGCGTGCTCGGCCCGAACATGGAGCCGGAACACCTGGCGCTGGGCACCTCGCTCGGTGCGTACGACGCACTCGACTCCGGGGTCACGGCCGTCTACGACTACTCGCACAACCAGACCTCGCCCGACCACACGGACGAGGCCGTACGCGCACTCCTGGACAGCGGCATCCGCTCGGTGTTCGGCTACGGCGGCACCTTGGCGCAGCACCTGGAGCTCCTGTCGCCGCCGTTCAAGAGCACCCCGAGCAACGAGGCCGAGATCCGGCGGGTGCGCAGCCAGTACTTCTCCTCGGATTCGGGACTGGTCACGATGGGCTTCGCGGTCCGCGGCCCGGACAACGCGACCATGGACGTCGTACGGGCCGACCTCGCCCTCGGCCGGGAGCTCGGGCTGCGGATCAACACCCACATCGGCATGGGCGTGCTCGACATCGCCGACCGGCCCCACGTGACCAGGTTGCACAAGGAGGGCCTGCTCGGTGACGACCTGATCTTCGGGCACTGCAACTTCCTCACCGAGGAGGAGTTCCGGCTGATGGCGGACGCGGGGGTGTCCGCCTCGGTCACCCCCGAGGACGAAGCCGGGATGGGGCACGGCTGGCCGCCGATCGTCCAACTGCTCAGGGCCGGCATCAGACCCAACATCGGCATCGACACCTGCATGGCCGTCGGCGGCGACCCGTTCACGGCGATGCGCTTCGCACTCGCGGTACCGCGCGGGCTGGCCAACCAACGGTCGATGGAGGAGGACTCCGCCAACCCGTGGCAGCTCAACGTCTCCGCCCGCGACGTGCTGGAGTTCGCGACCATCGAGGGCGCCCGCGCCCTCGGCATGGAGAGCGTCACCGGAAGCCTGACCCCCGGCAAGCAGGCCGACATCGTCATGATCCGCACCGACCACATCTCCATGGCCCCGGTCCTCGACCCGGTGGCCTCGATCGTGCACCACGCGAGCCGGCAGACCGTCGACACCGTCTTCGTCGCCGGCAAGGCCGTCAAACGCGACGGCGAACTCCTCGGCGTGGACATCGCGGACCTCACGGGACGGGCCGCCGACGCCGCCGCAGCACTGCTGGAGAAGGCCGGCATCTCACCGGGCTGGGCCCCCATGCCGCCCGAGGGCGATCACTGACCGGCGCCTCCCGACGCCCGCGCCCCCTCGGGACACGACCCCCGCCGGACCTCGGCCCGGGTGCCTGCGACCAGGTCCCGTGCCCCGTCCGTCGACACGGTGGCGGCTCGGGGCGCACGACCGCCCGCACCGTGCAGACGGCACGGCCGACCTCAGAGAAGGGCAACACAACGATGACCACACCGAGCCGCCCCCCGCAGCACCCCGCGGAGCCGCAGCAGAAGCACTTCTTCGTGATCTTCTCCGAGGCCGGCCGGCGACCGGAGGAACTCCCCGCCCAGATCCCGGCGCACCTGGAGTACCTCACCGGACTGGAGAAGCGGGGAGCGCTCTTCATGTCGGGGCCGTTCCTCGACGCGTCGGGACGTCCCGGCAGCGCCGGCATGCTGATCGTCCGGGCCGCGAACGTCGACGAGGCGTCCCTCCTCGCCGCCGGTGACCCCTTCCACAGCAGTGGCGCACGCAGGTTCCGGGTCGAGGAGTGGCAGGTGCACCAGGGCCGCATCGACCTCGCCGTCGACCTCTCGGACCGTACCCACCACCTCCGCTGATCACCCACCACCCCGAAGCCGCGCCAACGGCGCGCCCTCAGGAGGACGTCTCGTGATAATCCCCAACTCGCACCTCACCGTCGGCCTGGTCGCACCCGGCAAGATCGGCCTGCCCTTCGCGGCGAACCTCATCAACGACGGATACACCGTGTGGGGCTACCGGCGCAGTTCCATGGCGGACTTCGAGGCGATCGGCGGCAGAGCCGCCTCCTCGCCGAAGGACGTGGCCGAACGCGCCGACGTCATCTACACCTGCGTCACCTCCGCGGACGCGCTCGACGACGTCATCGACGGCGAGCAGGGGTTGCTCGCGGCCGGTCGGTCCGACCTGCTCGTGGTCGACATCGGAGCGATGCCGCTCAGCCGCAAGGAATCCGCACGCGACAGGCTCGCCGCTCACGGCATCACCATGCTCGACGCCCCGGTCAGCGGCACCCCTCCCATGGTCTCCGAGCGCCGTGGAGTGGTGTTCGGCAGCGGGGACGCGGACGCCTTCGACAGCGTCCGTCCCGCGCTCGGCGCCCTGGGGTCCATCGTCTACACGGGGGAGTTCGGCACCGGCTCGAAGATGAAGTTCGTCGCCAACACGCTGGTCGCCACCCACGTGGCGATAGCCGCCGAAGCCCTTGCCCTCGGCACCGCGATGGGCCTGGACCCGCACGTGGTGGTTGACACGATCAAGCCGTCCGCGGCGTCCTCGGTGATGTTCGGAGTCCGCGCGCCCATGATGGCGGAGGGCAGGTTCCACCCCGTCAGCGGAACGGCCGCGAGCATGATCGACGTGATGGACTCCATCATGGCCACGGCGGACGAAGTGGGCGCGGCGATGCCGGTGCTGAGCGTCGTCTACAAGATCTGCGCCGAGGCATGTGCGCAGGACTACGGCGAAGTCGACATCGCCGCGGTCATCCGGGTCCTGGAATCCGCATCCGCCAAGACCCTCGCCACCGGGCCCGACCTGGTCAGCGCGGGGGGCTGACGAGTCCACGGGCCCTCCCGCCCGCCTAGCGCCCCGGAGTACTTGACCACGACTGATGGGAACACCTCGATGTCCATAGACAACCTTGCAGGAGCCATCCCGATCCCGGCCGTGGGAGAACCCACGGAACAACGGAAGGGGCTGGGCATCCACCGCACCGGCCACGTCGCCCTCTTCAGCCCCGACCCCGCCGCCTCGGCCGACTTCGCCGTGAGACACCTCGGCTTCCGGCACGCCGGTCACGACGAGAACGGCCGCCACTACCTGGCCGGCCACGGCCCCGACGCCTACTCACTGGTCTACGCGCCCGGTACGAGCGGCCTGGAGGCCATCTCCTACATCGTCCCCGACGACACCGTCCTCGCGGAGGCGGCAGCCATGCTCACCCGGGCCGGCGTCACCGTGACCAGGAACGAGGAGACCTCGGAGTTCCACCCCGGCCCCAGTCTCCGTTTCAAGACCCCGGCAGGCCACCCGATCGAACTCCGGGTCGGCCACGCCCCGGAGGTTCCGGTCGCGGCGTCGACCCGCCGCCCCACCGCGGTACCCGCCCCGATCGCCTCGGACCACGTCGTCGTACGCACCGTCGACATGGAGCGTGAGATCGAGTACGTGAAGGGCACCCTGGGCCTCTTCGAGAGTTCGCAGATCCAACTGCCCGACGCCACCCCCCTGATGGCGTTCTTCCGTGGCGGCAGGCTGTACCACTGCCTGGCGCTGGCGAAGGCCGAAGTCGACGGACTGCACCACGTGCAGTTCACCGTCAAGGACCGGTCGGCCGTCCTCGAAGCCGCCGAGGCGTTCACCAAGGACGACGACGTGGAAATCGTCTGGGGTCCGGTGCGCCACGGTCCCGGCCACAACATCGCCGTCTACTTCCGCGATCACCTCGGACACATCTTCGAGTTCTCCTCGGAGGAGGAGATCATCCTCGACGACGACAACTACTTCCCCCTGCGTTGGTCGGGCGGCGACCCCCGTGCGGCCGACGAATGGGGCAGCTTCCCGCCGGAGAGCTTCCGCTGAAGCGGGAGCCCCGGAAGACCAGTGGGAACCCAGGGCCGCTCACCCAGGCACCGGCGGATCGCGGCGCACCGCCTCGGCTACCGCGCCGCATCCGCTGCTGTCCACTGCCCGTTCTCCCGCCCGTTCCCCACCCCCCTTCGAACACGCCGTAGTCGAGCCCGCCCGCGTTCAGTCCACGGCACGGTCCGTGCCACCCCGTTCATCCTGGAGAAACACTCATGCGTCTCGTCAGTTATCTGGACCCCTTCGGCCGCTCTGCTCCCGGTGCCGAGGTCCAGGGCCTCGGTGTGGTCGACCTGTCCCGCGTCCTGGACGCGCACGGTGTCGCTGTGCCCTCCTCCGTCGCCGACCTCTTCCGCCGCGGGAGCGACTACCAGGATTCCGTGCGTGCCGTGCTGGTGCGCGTCGGCGCCGAGCCCCAGCACGCGGCGGACCGGGGATGGGTGGTGCGCGAGCCGATCACCCTGCTGGCGCCCCTCGGCGAGCGAGTCCAGACCGTTGCCGCAGGAGCGAACTACCGTTCCCACCTGGAGGAGATGGGTGAGGAACCGCCCGAGAAGCCCGCCTGGTTCGTGAAGTCCCCGATGCCGACCGGAACCGGTGCCTCCATCGTCATCCCCGCCTCCGCGCCGGACAAGGTCGACTTCGAAGGCGAGTTCTGCGTCGTCTTCGGCCGCGAATGCCACGCGGTCACGGCCGAGGAGGCCATGGACTACGTCGGCGGGTACACGATCATCAACGACGTGTCCGCCCGTGACGACATTCCGAAGCTCGCCGCAGCCACCACTCCCGAAGAGGGCCGTTGGGCCTGGACCACGATGCTGCTCGGCAAGCAGTACCCCAGCTTCTGCCCGATGGGTCCCGTCGTCGTCACGGCGGACGAGATCGCCGATCCGGGTGACCTCGCGATCACGACCACCCTGAACGGGAAGGTGATGCAGCGCGGCCACACCTCGGACATGCTCACCAGCATCCCCGAACTCATCGCGTACCTGTCGCAGTTCTTCAGCTTCGCGCCGGGTGACGTCATGAGCACCGGTTCGCCCGCCGGAGTCGGAGTGGCCCGCAAACCCCCGGTGTTCCTGCGCGCCGGTGACGAGATCCAGGTCAGCGTCGAGGGCATCGGCGACCTGGTGAACCGTCTGGTGGGTCCCTGACGCGAACGGTCGGGGACTCCGTACCGCCCCCTTCCCGGTGATGACGGACCACCCCTCAGACAAGCGTCCATGTGGGGCGTCGCCGGGCGGGGTGTCTACTCGCTGAACATAAGCAGGCAATCCAACGCAAGGTGTACGTAGGTACGGAGGTGGTTGGGCATGATCGTGAATGC
>NZ_JBEOWM010000049.1:0-42261 GCF_040296045.1 Streptomyces sp. NPDC002490
CCGAAGCCGCCCGCCACCACGATCTTCGCGCTGGTGGTCGACCGGGCGGCCCCGCCGCTAGAGCTTGCGAAGTCCACTGAGCACCCTTTCGAGCAGTGTCACATCCGGCTGACCACCGGCGTTCTCGTCGCCACCGGGCTGGTGGATCGCGACGAGTCCCGCCTCGGCCAGGTCGGCGACGAGGATTCTGGCCACACCGAGCGGCATCGACAGCAGGGCCGACACCTCCGCGACCGACTTGACCTCACGGCACAGGTGGCAGATCCGCTGGTGCTCGGGGAGCAGCCCCATCAGGGCTGCGGGATCGGCGGTGGTGCTCACCAGGGCTTCGATGGCGAGCTGGTACCGCGGCCTGGTCCGACCGCCGGTCATCGCGTACGGACGCACCAGCGGCTGGTCACCCTCGTGCCCGTACGACGCGTGGTGTGAAGCTCCGTACGGATCGTGCGAGGCGGTTGGCGGGGTCATGAATCCTCCGGGCGGGACAGCAGGGAGTCTGCGTGCCGTCTGACAGAGCCGGTGGGGGGATCGAGTGGCGGCCGGACGGTGGGTGGTCGGTTCGATCGGCTGGGCGACGGGTCGGACGGGTCGGGAGACGAGAGGGCGGGGTCAGTGGAGCAGGCTGCCCTGGAGTTCGGCGCGCAGGTCCGGGGTGAGCACCGCACCCGCGCGGTCGACCAGGAGGGCCATCTCGTAGCCGACGAGGCCGATGTCGCACTCCGGGTGCGCCAGGACGGCCAGCGAGGAACCGTCCGACACCGACATGATGAAGAGGAAGCCGCGCTCCATCTCCACCACGGTCTGCGTCACGGTACCGCCCTCGAAGATCCGCGAGGCGCCCGCGGTCAGCGAGGTGAGGCCGGAGGCGACCGCCGCGAGTTGGTCGGCCCGGTCCCGGGGGAAGCCTTCGGACATCGCCAGAAGGAGTCCGTCGGCGGAGACCACCACGGTGTGGGACACCCCGGGGGTGTTGTCCACGAAGTTGGTGATCAACCAGTTCAGGTTCTGTGCCGCCTGGCTCATCGCGCTCAACTTAGTGCTCCTGCTGGTGAGTGGGGCGGGGGTAGCTACCGGTCGACGGACCGTTGCCGGCCTGCCGACCTTGCTGGATGCCCCTACGGAGGTTGGTCAGCCGGCCGCGCACGTCGTCGGGCGCGCGCGAGACCTGCGGACCGGTCTGGTGCTGTTGCTGCTGAGCCGTGCCCGCGACGAGGTTCGCGCGGGGGACCCGCCGCGGCAACCCGGAGGTGGTGACTCCGCCGGCGGTGGGCTGGCGCACCCGCTCGGCCTGCCGGACGAGTTCGTCGTTGGGGGAGGTCCGCCACGAGCCGGAGCCCTGCGGCCCGCGGCCCGCGGGAGCCTCGGCGTCGGAACGCCCCGCCGGGGAGACCGACAGCGTCGGGCGCTCCGGCAGCCCGGGGGCCGCGGTCTCCTCGGCCGGCTGCTGTTCGGCGCCCCGTTGGCCGCTGAACCAGTCCGTCTCCAGCGTGTCGAAGAGCGGGGTGCGACCGTCACCCGGGCCCGCGGGGGGCAGCGGGGCGGCCGGACGCGCCGCCGACGGTCCGTCGACGACATCCGGTGCCTGCCCGTAGGGCGGGACCGGGCGCTCGTACGAACCCGTCTGGTGGCTCGGCAGCGCGTACTGCCCGGTGTCGTGGGCGGGCTGCTCGTACTGGCCCGTGTCCTGGTCCGGCAGGGCGTACTGCCCGGTGTCGTGAGCGGGCTGCTCGAACTGGCCGGTCCGGTGGGCGGGCAGCTCGTACGCGCCGGTGTCGCCCGGCTGCTCGAACCGACCGCTCTCCTGGGCCGGCAGCTCGAACTGGCCGGTCCGGTGCACCGGGCGCTCGTAGGAGCCGGTGTCCTGGAGGGGAGGCTCGTACGGCGCGGGCTCCGGCGCCGGCCGCTCGTAGGAGCCGGTGTCCTGGGCCCCGGGCGGGAACGCGCCGGCGCCGGGCGCGGGGAGCGCGTACTGCCCGGTGTCCTGGGCGGGCCGCTCGAACTGGCCGGTGTGCACGGCACCCTGGCCGTAGCCGGGAGCGTGCTGCTCGCGGTCGTCGTACGAGGGCGGCTGGGCCACCGGGAACTGGCCGGTGGCGGCGGGGTTCCGGGTGTCCGGGCCGGCGGGGACGATCGGGCCGGCGGGCTCGGCCGGCGTCTTCGGGGCGCCGAAGACGTCCGAGCGGACGAACCGGCCGTCCTGGGCACCGTCGCCGGGCCGGCCGAAGCCGGGGTCCGGACGGGGGGTGCCGAAGTCCGGCGCCGGGGCGTCGAGTTCCGGCCGGCCGAACTCCGCGGTGGCACCGGCCCCTTGACGGTCGACCGGGGGGAACGCGGGGGGGTTGCCGGGGCGCTCGTCGAAGCGCGGAGCCCCGGGCGCGCCCGGCGTCCTCTGAGGTTCTTCGTGGCCGCGCGGGGTGTCGCCGGATGCCCGGGGGACCGGGGCGACCGTGCTCGGGGCGCTCCAGTCGGGGGTGGACTGCGGGCCGTCGGCGCCGGGGAGTTCGGCCCGCGGACCGCCGCGGGCGGGCAGCTGCGGGCGCGGGGCGTCCTGGCCCGGGCGGACCCGCTCGGGGCGGGGGTCGGGCCGGTCGGCGGGGGACTTGCCGGGGCGGGCACCGAATCCGTCGAAGGAGTCGCCGCCCTGTCGGGGGCCGCCGAAGCCGGGCGCACCCGCTGCGGGCGCGCCGCCCGGCGGTCGTCCGCCCCGCTGTCCGGCGCCGGTGGACTGGAGGCCCTGGGTGCCCGGGGCAGCAGGGGAGAAGGCGCCGGTGCCCGCGGGGGCCGGCCGGCCCGGCTGCCGGACCGGCGGCGTGGCGCCCGGTCCACCGGGGCCCTGGGGGCCAGGTGCGGGGCGACCGCCGGGTCCGGCCGGGGCGCCGCCGGGTCGGTTCTGCCGGGCCGCTGCCGCGCCGGCCGCGGCCTGGGCCGCGGAGGGGACGCCACCGGGCGGGCCGACGGTCGGAGCACCGGGCGCGCCGGGCTTGCCGACCGGCGGGCGCTTGCCGCTCTGGGCGACGTCGACGGGGAGCATGACCAGCGCGGTGGTGCCGCCGGAGTCGGAAGGCCGCAGCTGGATGCGGATGCCGTGCCGCTGGGACAGCCGACCGACCACGAACAGGCCCATGCGGCGGGAGACGGAGACGTCCACGGTGGGCGGCGAGGCGAGCCGCTCGTTGATCGCCGCCAGGTCCTCGGGGGAGAGGCCGATGCCGGTGTCGTGGATCTCGATCAGGACCCGGCCGTCCGGCAGCGCGTGTCCGGTGACCTTGACCTTGGTCTGGGGGGAGGAGAACGAGGTGGCGTTCTCCAACAGCTCGGCGAGCAGGTGCACGAGGTCGTTGACGACCCGGCCGGCGACCTCGCTGCCGGGCACCGAGGAGAGTTCGATCCGCTCGTACTGCTCCACCTCGGAGGCCGCCGCGCGCAGCACGTCGACGAGCGGCACCGGGCGGGTCCACCGGCGGCCGGGCTCCTCGCCCGCGAGGACGAGGAGGTTCTCGCCGTTGCGGCGCATGCGGGTCGCGAGGTGGTCGAGCTTGAAGAGCGAGGAGAGCTGGTCGGGGTCGGCCTCGCGGGACTCCAGTTCGGAGATGAGCGAGAGCTGACGCTGGATCAGGCCCTGGGAGCGACGCGAGAGGTTGGTGAACATCGCGTTGACGTTGCCCCGCAGCAGGGCCTGCTCGGCTGCGAGTCGGACCGCTTCCCGGTGCACGTCGTCGAAGGCCGCGGCCACCTGGCCGATCTCGTCCCGGGAGTGCACGCCGACCGACTCCACGGAGGTGTCGACGTCCTGCGGGTCGGACTCGGAGAGCTGCTTGACCAGCTCGGGCAGCCGGTCCTGGGCGACCTTGGTCGCGGTGTCCTGGAGGCGCCGCAGCGAGCGGATCATGGACCGGGCGACGATGAACGCGCCGATGAGCGAGACGCCGAGGACGACCAGGATCAGCGCACCGCTGATGATCGCGCCGCGTTCCGACTCCTTGCGCAGCTCGCGGGCCTTCTGCTCCATCTCGTCGAGCAGGGTCCGCTCGATCTTGTTCATCGCGTTGATCTTGGTGGTGCTGGCCTCCAGCCAGTCCTTGTAGGACCGCTTGGTGGCCCGCTCGGGGCCGACCCTGAGGAGTCGGGTGGCGTACTCCTCCGACTCCTTGATGGTGGCCTGGCCCTTGTCGATGGGCTTGAGCAGTTCGATGTCGTTGCCCTGGTAGACCTGTCCGAAGACGCTGAGCTCGGACATCTCCTTGTCGGAGAGGGTCTGCGCGTAGTGGCGGTCCAGCTCCGAGAGCTCGCTGCGCTCCTTGTTGTTCGGCGGCAGCGAAGCGGCGATGACCGCGCGGTGGGCCGACGCGTACTCCTTGGCGGAGGCGAACGCCGCCAGCGAACGGGTCCGCTGGATCATCTCCGGATTGCTGGTGGCCTGCGCCATGTCCTGGGTCAGGGCGAGCAGGTCCTCGATGAGCTCGCTGTACAGGTCGACGGTCTGCGAGTACGCGATCGGGTCCTTGAACGCCTTCTCGCGGGCGCTCGTCAGACCGGTGAGCCGGCTGGAGATGGACTGGATCGTGGAGTCGATGCCCTCCAGACCGTCGCGTCCGCGGGCTTCGTCGATGGCGTGGGTGCCCTGGAAGAAGGTCTCCCGGGCCCGGTTGGTGCGCTCCCGGGGCCCCTTGACCTCGAAGTCGGTGGCCTTGCCGCCGTTCGCGAGCGGGCCGGCGGACTTGTCGCGCTCGTTCTGGAGCGCGGTGGCCAGCTGGATCGCGTGGTCCGTCATGTCCGTCAGCAGCTTCATGTTGTCGAGCTGCTGGATGTCGTCCATGGACTCGTTGATGCGCAGCGCGCCCAACGAGGTCGCGGCGACCACGGGGAGGGCGAGCAGCGAGACCAGACGGGTCGAGATCCGCCAGTTGCGCAGGGCTATTCGGGAGCCGGGGCCGGTCGGGACCTTGGGCTTGGCGGACGGGGCGGGGGGCGGGGTGCCGCCGGCGCCGGCAGGCGCCGCCTCCGACGTGCCGCCGGGGCCCTGCGGGCCGCCGGGCCCCGCGGGCCGGGCGCCGTCGTTGTTGCTCACCACGGACACGGGTCCCGGGTTCTGGGCGTGCTGGGGCGAGGAGCCACGGTCGGTCCCGCCGCGCGGTTCCGGCTCTGCCGGACCGCTGCCATCCCTCTTGAAACGTCCCTGCACTAGCGTCGCAACCTCTGGACCAGGCGTCCCCCCGCACGGCGGGACGGTGTCGGCGTCAATCAGGGGCGCCGCGCGGTGCCGCACCCCTGTGGTGGTCGTGAGTGACCGGCGCTGTCCTCATCCCGCCGCTCACTCGGCGCTCCGTTGCGCCCCCTGTGCGCCGGTCTGGTTCTCGCGGCGGTCCGTGGAATTCCAGCACAGTGCCGGAACTCCAACAAGACCGGAGGGGCAGGCGATGGCGGCGGTGACACGGCGTGAGCCGCGAGTCACCAGAAGTAGACCCTTATCTAGGGCAAAGCGGGCATATCGCTATGTCGTGCTGGGGTTACTCGGGTGTCCCAGTCGACATGATCGGGAGCGGAATGGGTGCTTCGGGTGGTTGATGTCCGTTTCGATCCCGCCCGCCCCGTCTGTGGAATGCCGGAAATGTCTTATGAGTCGTGAGCAAACTCACACACTCATCCCCGCGTTAGTGCACCCGCATCGGGGAATTGCGCGCTTAGCCTGACGCTTTACAACGATTCCACAAATGACAACCCGCGCGCCGGGAGCGCCCCGTGGCGGGTGAATTCGGCGCCCCGAGTCCAGGACAGGGCCCGCATCCAGATGACGACGCCGCAGAGCACCACGGCCAACCCCCGCCGCACCACCCTGGCCCACCTCGAGGACGCCTCCGCCTTCGCCCCGGCGGAGCTGCCGACCCACTCCCTCGACCTCCCCGCCCAGACGGCCAACCCCCGCCGCACCGTCCTGATGGAGGTCCCCCGGCCCGCCGAGCCGACCTCCTGACCCTCCCGGACGGCCACCCCCGCCCGGCGGGGCGCGCACCCCCGCCCACCGGGTCCGGAACGCCGCCGCGGTCGGGCCGTCCGCCACGGGTCGCCCGGGTCACCCGGGCGACCCGCGTTAGCCTGGACGCCCGACATCCACCGGCAACAACAAAGGGGCGCGAGCCACCGTGCGCATCGCCAGGTTCTCCATCGACGGCAACGTGGCCTTCGGCGCCATCGAGGGCGACGGTCCGCCCGGCTCCACCGAGGGCCTCCTGGTGAACGTCATCAAGGGCATCCCGTTCGCCGACTTCGAGCTCTCCGGCACCCGGATCCCCCTGGACCGGGTCCGCCTGCTGCCCCCGGTCCTCCCGAGCAAGGTCATCGGCATCGGCCGCAACTACGCCGAACACGCCGCCGAACTCGGCAACGAGGTCCCGGCCACCCCCGTCAGCTTCCTCAAGCCGAGCACCTCCGTCGTCGGCCACCGGGACCCCGTGGCCTACCCGGGCTTCTCGCAGGAGGTCCACCACGAGGCCGAGCTGGCCGTGGTCATCGGCCGGCTGTGCCGCGACGTCCCCCGCGACCGGGTCAAGGACGTGGTCTTCGGCTTCACCTGCGCCAACGACCTCACCGCCCGTGACGTCCAGCGCAGCGACGGACAGTGGACCCGGGCCAAGGGCTTCGACGGCGCCTGCCCGCTCGGGCCCTGGGTGGAGACCGGCATCGACCTGGCGACCGCGGCCGACCTGACCGTCCAGTGCACGGTCAACGGCCAGCAACGCCAACTCGGCTCCACCAAGGACATGGTCAGGTCCGTCGAGGACCTGGTCGTCCACCTCACCGAGGCCATGACGCTGCTGCCCGGCGACGTCATCCTCACGGGCACCCCCGCCGGGGTCGGCCCCCTCAACGTCGGCGACGAGGTCGCCGTCACCATCGAAGGCATCGGCACTCTCACCAACAAGGTGATCCAGCGTGGTTAACGGCCCCGTCCGTGTACGTTTCTGTCCCTCGCCGACCGGCAACCCCCACGTGGGCCTGGTCCGCACCGCCCTGTTCAACTGGGCCTTCGCCCGGCACCACCAGGGCACCCTGGTCCTGCGCATCGAGGACACGGACGCCGCCCGCGACTCGGAGGAGTCGTACGAGCAGCTCCTCGACTCGCTGCGCTGGCTCGGCCTCGACTGGGACGAGGGCCCCGAGGTCGGCGGCCCGCACGCCCCGTACCGGCAGTCGCAGCGCATGGACCTCTACGCGGACGTGGCGGCCAAGCTGCGCGAGGCGGGCCACGCCTACCCCTGCTACTGCACCACCGAGGAGCTCGACGCCCGCCGCGAGGCCGCCCGCGCCGCCGGCAAGCCCTCCGGATACGACGGCCACTGCCGCGAGCTCACCGACGCCCAGCGCGCCGCGTACGAGGCCGAGGGCCGCACGCCGATCATCCGCTTCCGGATGCCCGACGAGCCCGTCACCTTCACCGACCTGGTCCGCGGCGAGCTGACCTTCACCCCGGAGAACGTCCCCGACTACGGCATCGTCCGGGCCAACGGCGCCCCGCTGTACACCCTGGTCAACCCGGTCGACGACGCCCTGATGGGCATCACCCACGTACTGCGCGGCGAGGACCTGCTCTCCTCCACCCCGCGCCAGATCGCCCTGTACCGGGCGCTGATCGAACTCGGCACGGCCGAGGCGGTCCCGGCCTTCGGGCACCTGCCGTACGTCATGGGCGAGGGCAACAAGAAGCTCTCCAAGCGCGACCCGCAGTCCTCGCTGAACCTGTACCGCGAGCGCGGCTTCCTCCCCGAGGGGCTGCTGAACTACCTCTCGCTGCTCGGCTGGTCCCTCGCCGCCGACCGGGACGTGTTCTCGCTGGACGAGATGGTCGCCGCCTTCGACATCGCGGACGTCAACGCCAACCCGGCCCGCTTCGACCTGAAGAAGGCCGAGTCCGTCAACGCCGACCACATCCGGCTGCTCGACGAGAAGGCGTTCGCCGAGGCGTGCGAGCCGTGGCTGCGCGCCCCGCACGCCCCCTGGGCCCCGGAGGACTTCGACCCCGTCGCGTGGCAGGCCATCGCCCCCTACGCGCAGACCCGGCTGACCGTCCTGTCGGACATCACCGCCAACGTGGACTTCCTCTTCCTCAAGGAGCCCGTCGAGGACGAGGCGTCCTGGCAGAAGGCGATGAAGGAGGGCGCGGCCGACCTGCTGCGCACCGCGCGGGCCAAGCTCGCCGAGGCCGACTGGAACAGCCCCGAGGCGCTCAAGGCGGCCGTGCTCGCGGCCGGCGAGGAGCACGGACTCAAGCTGGGCAAGGCGCAGGCCCCGGTCCGGGTGGCCGTCACCGGCCGCACCGTGGGCCTGCCGCTGTTCGAGTCCCTGGCGGTGCTCGGCCAGGACCGCGCCCTGGCCCGGATCGACGCCGCCCTGTCGAAGCTCGGGGGCTGACGGGTAGCGTGTCCGCATGAACGTGCGCGCCGTGGTGTGGGACGTCGACGACACCCTCTTCGCCTACACCGCGGCGGACCGCGCCGGGCTCTGGCACCACCTGCGGGCCGAGGGCCTGCTGGAGCGGTACGGAACCGCCGAGCGGGCCCTCGCGCTCTGGCGGGAGCTGACCGACGTCCACTGGGCGCGCTTCGCGGCGCGGGAGACCACCTTCGAGGGGCAGCGCCGCGACCGGGTCCGGGCCTTCCTGGCCGCCCCGCTCACCGACGAGCAGGCCGACGTCTGGTTCGGCCGCTACCTGACCCACTACGAGGCCGCCTGGGCCCTCTTCCCGGACGTCCTGCCCGCCCTCGACGCCCTCGCCGACCTCCGGCACGCCGTGCTGTCGAACTCCAGCGCGCACCACCAGGAGCGCAAGCTGCGCGCCCTCGGGGTCCGCGACCGCTTCGAGTCGCTGCTGTGCGCCGCGGAGCTGGGGGTCGCCAAGCCCGCGGCCGAAGCGTTCCACGCCTCCTGTGACGCTCTGCGACTGCCCGCCCACGAGGTGGTGTACGTGGGCGACCACCCCGAGATCGACGGGGCGGGGGCGGCGTCGGCCGGGCTCTTCTCGGTGTGGCTCGACCGCGGCACCTGGACCGGCGGGGTGCCCGCCGGACCGCACCGGATCGCTTCGCTCGCCGAACTCCCCGCGCTCCTGCGCGGGGATACCCGTTTTGGAGCGCCGTCCACCTTCGGGTAATGTTCTTCCTGCGCCGCCCGAGAGGGCCGAAAGGTCCGGCGGGAAGCGCAGTACCGAACAAGGTCCCCGACAGGGGATTGCGTCACGGTGGCCTATGGTGTAATTGGCAGCACGACTGATTCTGGTTCAGTTAGTCTAGGTTCGAGTCCTGGTAGGCCAGCTCGCAGAGCTCATCTGCAAAGCCCCCGTTGTGTAGCGGCCTAGCACGCCGCCCTCTCAAGGCGGTAGCGCCGGTTCGAATCCGGTCGGGGGTACAGATCCATCCCGCGTGATCATCGGGTCGCTCCCGTCGGTCGAGCGGTGAAAACACCCGGCCGTCGGCCGGGTGGGATCGCCCAAAGCCCCCGTTGTGTAGCGGCCTAGCACGCCGCCCTCTCAAGGCGGTAGCGCCGGTTCGAATCCGGTCGGGGGTACGCTTCGGTTCCGCGAAACCGGTTCCGACAGTGGCCTATGGTGTAATTGGCAGCACGACTGATTCTGGTTCAGTTAGTTTAGGTTCGAGTCCTGGTAGGCCAGCTCGCAGAGCTCATCTGCAAGGCCCCCGTTGTGTAGCGGCCTAGCACGCCGCCCTCTCAAGGCGGTAGCGCCGGTTCGAATCCGGTCGGGGGTACATCGAGAACGGAGAGGGCGCCACCCAGCGGTGGCGCCCTCTCCGTGCGTGCGTCGGAGGCGGGGGCCGATCGGCCCCCGCCCGTCCCGCGCCGACCGATCGGGCTTCAGGCCCCCGCCTCCCCGGTCCGCGGAGCGGCGAAGCGTCGGTACGACTCCGCGGTGTCCGCGAGTCGCCGCAGGCTCAGCAACACGGGCTCGTACAGCACCGTCAGCGCCACCGCCGCCTCCACCTGCTCCTCCGGCGACCCGTAGCGCTCCACGAAGTCCAGGTCCGTCACCGCCAACTCCTGCGCCAGGCGCCCGTACGGCGCCAAGTGGTCGGCGTCCCAGGGGTATCCGAAGCGGGCCACCTCCGCCAGCGGCTGCGGAACCGTTCCGCCCCGCGTCGTGGGGGAGTGCGCCCACCGCCGCGCCGAGCCGGTCGTGGTGGTCCAGGGAGTCGTCGTCCACGGCCCCTACGCCGCACAGCCGGACGCCGAGCACCGGCCGGCCTGGGCGTCTGGCACGAGACCTACGTCGTGCCGGCGGGGGGCTACGAGAACATCTACGTGGACATGCCCGCCTTCGGGCTGGGGGCGGCCCACGGCACCGCCCCGGTGGCCCGCCGTGGCGACCGGGCGGCCCAGCGGTTCGCCGCCGGCTGACCGGGCGGGGCCGGGAGGGGGCGCCGCGGCGCCCCCTCCGTGCGTTCAGCCGGTGCGGCGCAGCGCCTCGGAGAGGCGGCCCGCGGCGTCGATGACCGCCTGGGCGTGCATCCGCCCGGGGTGGCGGGTCAGCCGCTCGATCGGGCCGGAGACCGACACGGCGGCCACCACGCGGTTGGACGGGCCCCGCACCGGGGCGGAGACCGAGGCCACGCCCGGCTCCCGCTCCCCGATGGACTGGGCCCAGCCGCGGCGGCGGACGCCCGAGAGGGCGGTGGCCGTGAAGCGGGCGCCCTGGAGGCCGCGGTGCAGCCGCTCGGGCTCCTCCCAGGCCATGAGGATCTGCGCGGAGGAGCCGGCCTTCATGGTGAGCGTGGAGCCCACGGGGACGGTGTCCCGCAGTCCGGACAGTCGCTCGGCGGCGGCCACGCAGATCCGCATGTCGCCCTGGCGCCGGTAGAGCTGCGCGCTCTCGCCCGTGACGTCCCGCAGGTGGGTGAGCACCGGCCCGGCCGTGGCGAGCAGCCGGTCCTCCCCGGCCGCCGCGGCCAGCTCCGCGAGCCGCGGGCCCAGGATGAACCTGCCCTGCATGTCCCGGGCCACCATCCGGTGGTGCTCCAGGGCGACCGCGAGACGATGGGCGGTGGGCCGAGCGAGTCCGGTCGCCGCGACCAGCCCGGCGAGGGTGGCCGGACCGGACTCCAGGGCGCTCAGCACGAGAGCAGCCTTGTCGAGAACGCCGACCCCACTAGAGTTGTCCATGCAACGATACTCGCGTCTCACTCTGTGAAACGCAAGTTCAATTCTCCGAGGAACTTGTCACCCTGTACCCACACGCCGACCCGTGGACCGACGGGCGTCGGCGGTCGCCCCGGCACGAGGGGAACGGGCGACGACTCTCACACACCTAGTTGGGTCGACCAACGACGGCCGACCGGAGGGAAAGCGATGGGTAGGACACTCGCGGAAAAGGTCTGGGACGACCACGTCGTCCGGCGCGCAGAGGGCGAGCCCGACCTCCTCTTCATCGATCTGCACCTGCTGCACGAGGTGACCAGCCCGCAGGCGTTCGACGGCCTGCGGCAGAACGGTCGCCGGGTGCGCAGGCTGGACCTCACCATCGCCACCGAGGACCACAACACCCCGACCCTCGACATCGACAAGCCGATCGCCGACCCGGTGTCCCGCGCCCAGCTGGAGACGCTGCGCCGCAACTGCGCCGAGTTCGGGGTGCGGCTGCACCCGCTGGGCGACGTCGAGCAGGGCGTGGTCCACGTCGTCGGTCCCCAGCTGGGCCTGACCCAGCCCGGCATGACCGTGGTCTGCGGCGACTCGCACACCTCCACGCACGGGGCGTTCGGCGGTCTGGCCTTCGGCATCGGCACCTCCCAGGTGGAGCACGTGCTGGCCACCCAGACCCTGCCCCTGGCCCGGCCCAAGACCATGGCCATCACCGTGGACGGCGACCTGCCCGACGGCGTCACCGCCAAGGACCTGATCCTGGCGATCATCGCCAAGATCGGCACCGGCGGCGGACAGGGGTACGTCCTGGAGTACCGCGGCTCCGCCATCGAGAAGCTCTCGATGGAAGCCCGGATGACCATCTGCAACATGTCCATCGAGGCGGGCGCCCGCGCGGGCATGATCGCCCCCGACGAGACCACCTTCGCCTACCTGAAGGGCCGTCCGCACGCCCCGGCGGGCGAGGACTGGGACGCCGCCGTCGCCTACTGGAAGACCCTGAGGACCGACGAGGACGCCGTCTTCGACGCCGAGGTCGTCATCGACGCCGCCAGCCTCTCGCCGTTCGTCACCTGGGGCACCAACCCAGGTCAGGGCGCCCCGCTGTCCGCGCAGGTCCCCGATCCCGCTTCGTACGAAGACGCTTCGGAGCGCCTGGCCGCCGAAAAGGCCCTGGAGTACATGGGGTTGACCGCCGGCCAGCCGCTGCGGGACATCACGGTGGACACCGTCTTCGTAGGTTCCTGCACCAACGGCCGCATCGAGGACCTGCGGGCCGCCGCCGCGATCGTGGAGGGCCGCAAAGTCGCGGACGGCGTACGGATGCTGGTCGTCCCCGGCTCCGCCCGGGTCGGCCTCCAGGCCGTGGACGAGGGCCTGGACAAGGTCTTCAAGGAGGCCGGCGCCGAATGGCGGCACGCGGGCTGTTCGATGTGTCTGGGCATGAACCCCGACCAGCTCGCACCCGGCGAGCGGTCCGCCTCCACCTCCAACCGCAACTTCGAGGGCCGGCAGGGCAAGGGCGGACGCACCCACCTGGTGTCCCCGCAGGTCGCCGCCGCCACCGCGGTCCTGGGCCATCTGGCCTCCCCCGCCGACCTGGCCGACGCCGGCGTCGCCACCCCCGCAGGAGTCTGAGAGCCATGGAAGCCTTCACCGCCCACACCGGCCGAGCCGTCCCGCTGCGCCGCTCCAACGTCGACACCGACCAGATCATCCCGGCCCACTGGCTGAAGAAGGTCACCCGGGACGGCTTCGAGGACGGGCTCTTCGAGGCGTGGCGCAAGGACCCCGAGTTCGTCCTCAACCGCCCCGAGCGCGCCGGGGCCACCGTGCTGGTCGCCGGCCCCGACTTCGGCACCGGCTCCTCCCGCGAGCACGCCGTCTGGGCGCTCCAGAACTACGGCTTCAAGACGGTCATCTCGTCCCGCTTCGCCGACATCTTCCGGGGCAACTCGCTGAAGAACGGCCTGCTCACCGTCGTCCTGGACCAGAAGGTCGTGGACGCGCTGTGGGAGCTGGTCGAGAGCGACCCGCAGGCCGAGATCACCGTGGACCTCCAGGCCCGCGAGGTCCGCGCCGCCGGCGTCACCGCCCCGTTCGAGCTCGACGAGAACTCCCGCTGGCGCCTGCTGAACGGTCTCGACGACATCAGCATCACCCTGGCCAACGAGGCCGACATCGCCACCTACGAGGCTCGACGCCCCTCGTTCAAGCCGCGCACCCTCACGGTCTGACCGGAGCGCGACCCGCCCGGCGGGTCCGACCGGGGCTCGTCCGGTCGGAGCCGCGCGCTCCGCGATCGTCCCCGAGCGCCCCTCCCGGCGCCCTCCGGCGCCGTCGATGTACCCCCAGCCGTCCCACGGTTGGGGGTACATCCGTGTGTGCTCCCGTGTCCCCGTCCCACCCGTTCGTGGGACACCGACACGTGCGCCAACTCACCACCGTTGAGGGCCACAAGAGGCCGAAAGTACCCTTGCGCATGAGACCCTGACAGCTCCGAGAAATGCCCTCCGAGGGGGGTAGTTGCCCCCTGGGCGGGCGACAACTCGCCCTAGATGGCACAATCGGTGCATGGGACGTGACGACCAACTCCAGCTCTACGGGGTCGTCGCGGACCGTTTGAAGGAGGCGCACGCCACTGTGCGCACACTGCAAGTCCCGGAGGGCGTACGGATGGCGCTGACCCGGAAGCTGCTGGTCATTACGGCCGTGGCCAAGCACGATCTCGCCGATGCGGCAAGGCGTCTGGAGCGATTGAGTGTGGATCTCGACGAAGGTCGTTTCCCTGAAGGCGACTGAGCGGCACCGGCATCGGGCCGCAGTGGGTCGACCGAGCGGGCAGCGGTCGAGTTCATTGCGGCACAAGGGTGATTAGCCCGTTTCGTGTTTGATTTGCGGTATATATCTGCCTAACGTGCGAAAAAGCTTGAGCGGATGCGTTCGAGCAATGTTTCCGAAGGGGAAGACGTGAACAAGGCGCAGCTCGTAGAAGCCATTGCCGACAAGCTCGGTGGGCGTCAGCAAGCCGCTGACGCCGTGGACGCCGTACTCGACGCCATCGTCCGCGCGGTCGTCGCGGGGGACCGGGTTTCGGTCACCGGTTTCGGTTCGTTCGAGAAGGTCGAGCGACCGGCCCGGTACGCCCGCAACCCGCAGACCGGCGAGCGGGTCCGGGTCAAGAAGACCTCGGTGCCCCGGTTCCGTGCCGGTCAGGGCTTCAAGGACCTGGTGAGCGGCTCGAAGAAGCTCCCCAAGGGCGGCGAGGTCTCCGTCAAGAAGGCTCCCAAGGGCAGCCTGACCGGCGGGACCAAGACGACGGCCAAGGCCGCCGCCAAGAAGGCCACCGCCAAGAAGACGACGGCCCGCAAGACCACGGCCGCCGCGGCGAAGAAGACCACGGCCGCGGCGAAGAAGACCACGGCCGCCGCCAAGAAGGCCACCACCGCGAAGCGGGCCTCCGCGGCGAAGAAGACGACCGCAGCCAAGAGCACGGCCGCCAAGAAGACCACGGCCGCGGCGAAGAAGACGACCGCGGCGAAGAAGACCGCCCCGGCCAAGAAGGTCACCGCCAAGAAGGCGCCGGCGAAGAAGACCACCGCGCGCAAGACGACCGCCAAGAAGACCACCGCGCGCAAGCGGTAGGCCGAAGGGCCTCGTGGTCATCCGTGCGCCGGGCCGGACTCCCCTCGGGGAGCCCGGCCCGCGGGCCGTTCGGGATCCGCGGACTCAGAAGGTCTGGAGCGTCACCAGGGTGATCCGAGGCGCCGGACCGCCGCCGTCGACCTCGATCCGCACCCGCTGCCCCGGGCGGAGCAGCAACAGGCCCCCCGCGTCGAACGCCGCCGCGTCGAACGGGACCGGGGTCCCGTCGTCCAACAGCACGCTGCCGCTGCGGGTATCCGGTTCGTAGGTGTACGCGGTGGCTTGCATGGGACAACCCTACGGCGCGCGGTCGCCGGGACGCGGCCCCCGGGGCCCGAGGGCGTGCGGCGCCGCCCGCCGGGTGTGCGGTCCCACCCCCAGGGCCAGGGCGGCCCGCAGGTCCCGGCCGGTGTCCACGTCCTGACGCACCGAGACGGCGCCCGGCAGGACGAGCTCCGCCGCCCCGGAGGAGCGGTGCCGCAGCCGCGAAGCCCCGCCGAACAGCGGGCGCAATTCCGTTCCGGGCAATGCGGTCAGCAGTGTCGTTCCGATTCCCGAGACGTCCGGGAGAAAAGCGCGCGGGAATTGCGCGGCACGGAGGAGGACACGGGTCAATTCCTTCGGTCGCAATGCGGGCAAATCGGCGTTCAAGGTGGCGAGCGGGGCCGCCCGCCGCTCCTCCCGGACGACGCCCGCCCCGTGCTCCAGCGCGGCGTTCAGCCCCCGGCCCCGGGCCCCGTCCGGCACGACACGGGCTCCGAGCCCCGCCAGTTCGCGGCCGGCCAGCGTGTCGTCCGTGACGACCACCACATCCCGTACCGCCCGGCTGGCCAGCGCCGCGGCCACGGTGTCCTGGGCGAAGGCGAGGACCAGGCCCGGGCGGAACGCGTCCGCGACGGAGTCCGCGAGCCTGCTCTTGGCCCGTGCCAAGGGCTTCAACGGGACGATCAAGGTCCACTGCACCGCCGCTCCGTCCCCACGCATCGCGCCCATTGTCCTCACGGCCCGCTGCGCAGGCGTCGCGGGGACCCCCTTCCGCCCGTGTCGCGAGGCGCGGACGCGTCGGACCCCGGGCGTACCGTGTGCTCGACACAGGGGGCGGCCCGCGGCCACACTTGGGCCCCTGACCAGGCCCGAACCGGGGGTCGGGTGGAGTGATCAGAGGAAGGTGTTCGCGTGTCCCGCCGAAAATTCGGCTTCTGGTACCGCCTCGCGGCGGCCCTCTGCAAACCACCCCTGGTGGTGCTGTTCAAGCGGGACTGGCGAGGAACGGAGAACATTCCGGCTTCGGGCGGATTCATCACGGTGGTGAACCACAATTCCCATGTGGACCCGATCGCCTACGCGCACTTCCAATACAACACCGGGCGCCCGCCGCGTTTCCTCGCCAAGCACGGACTGTTCCGCAAGGGGTTCGTCGGCGCCGCGATGCGCGGCACCGGTCAGATCCCCGTCTACCGGGAGAGCACCGACGCGCTGAGCGCCTTCCGTGCCGCGATCGACGCCGTGCGGCGCGGCGAGTGCGTGGCGTTCTATCCCGAGGGCACCCTCACCCGCGACCCGGACCAGTGGCCCATGGCCGGCAAGACCGGAGCCGCCCGGGTCGCCCTCACCACCCGCTGCCCGGTGATCCCGGTCGCCCAGTGGGGCGCCAACCTCCTGCTCCCCCCGTACGCGACGCGACCGCGCCCGTGGCCCCGCAAGACCCACCGGGTGCTGGCCGGGCCGCCCGTGGACCTGTCCCGGTTCTACGGCGAGGAACAGACCCCGGAGCTCCTGAAGGAGGTGACCGAGGTCATCATGGCCGCCATCACCGCCCAACTGGAGGTGCTGCGCGGGGAGAAGGCCCCGGCCACCCCCTACGATCCGCGTCAGGTGCGGGACCAGCAGCGCCGGCGCACCGCGGGCGAGGGCACCGCACTCCACCACGACTCGAAGGACGACACGTGACCAGCACCGTCAAGGCAGCCGTCTTCGGCACCGGCTCCTGGGGCACGGCCTTCGGCATGGTGCTCGCCGACGCCGGCTGCGAGGTCACCCTGTGGGGACGCCGCGCCGACCTCGCCGAGGCCGTCAACTCCACCCGCACCAACCCGGACTACCTCCCCGGCGTCGAACTGCCCGCGGGCCTGCGCGCCACCACCGACGCCGCCGAGGCCGCCGCGGGCGCGGACTTCACGGTCCTCGCGGTCCCCTCCCAGACGGTGCGCGGCAACCTCGCCTCCTGGGCGCCGCTGCTCGCCCCGGACACGGTCCTGGTGTCCCTGATGAAGGGCGTCGAACTCGGGTCCGCGATGCGGATGAGCGAGGTCATCGAGGACGTGGCGAAGGTCGACGCAGGGCGGGTCGCCGTCGTCACCGGGCCCAACCTCGCCCGGGAGATCGCCGCCCGGATGCCCGCCGCCTCCGTCGTGGCCTGTGCCGACGAGGCCGTGGCCACGAGGCTCCAAGCCGCCTGCCACACCCCGTACTTCCGCCCCTACACCAACACCGACGTGGTCGGCTGCGAACTGGGCGGCGCGGTCAAGAACGTCATCGGACTGGCCGTGGGCATCGCGGACGGCATGGGCCTGGGCGACAACGCCAAGGGCTCCCTCATCACCCGGGGGCTCGCCGAGACCACCCGCCTCGGCCTCGCGATGGGCGCCGACCCGCTGACGTTCTCCGGGCTCGCCGGCCTCGGGGACCTCGTCGCCACCTGTTCCTCGCCGCTGTCGCGCAACCACACCTTCGGCACCAACCTGGGCCGGGGCATGACCCTCCAGGAGACCATCGCGGTCACCAAGCAGACCGCGGAGGGCGTCAAGTCCTGCGAGTCCGTGCTGGACCTGGCCCGCCGGCACGGCGTCGACATGCCCATCACGGAGACCGTCGTCGGCATCGTCCACGAGGGCAAGCCGCCGGTGGTCGCGCTGAAGGAACTCATGTCCCGCAGCGCCAAGCCCGAACGCCGTTGACCGGGCCCGGCGCCCGGTCTCACCCGGGTGCCGGACGTCCGGGCCGCCGCGGACGCTGACCCCGGGCGGGGCAGCGGGTACGCTCGACCCGTTATGAGCAGCGAGACCTCACCCCAGAGCCCCAGGCTCCGCAAGCCGCGCGTGGCCGTCGTGTTCGGCGGTCGCAGTTCCGAGCACGGCATCTCCGTCGTCACGGCCGGCGCCGTGATGCGCGCCATGGACCGCAACACGTACGACGTGCTGCCCATCGGCATCACCCGGGACGGGCGCTGGGCGCTCACCGTCGACGACCCCGAACGGATGGCCATCGCCGACCGGGCGGTCCCGGACGTCGACCAGTTGGCCGAATCGCCCGAGGGCACCGTGGCGCTGTCGGTCGACCCGTCCAACCGCGAGGTCGTCTACCAGGAGCCCGGCTCCGTGCCCAAGGCCCTCGGCGACGTCGACGTGGTCTTCCCGGTGCTGCACGGCCCCTACGGCGAGGACGGCACCCTCCAGGGGTTGCTGGAGCTCTCCGGCATCCCGTACGTGGGTTCCGGGGTGCTCGCCTCCGCGGTGGGCCAGGACAAGGAGTACATGAAGCGCGTCTTCATCTCCTTCGGCCTGCCGGTCGGGCCCTACCTGGTGGTCCGGCCGCGGGAGTGGGAGCGGGACGAGCAGGGCGCCCGGCAGCGGATCGCCGACTTCGCCGGCGAGCACGGCTGGCCGCTGTTCATCAAGCCGGCGCGGGCCGGCTCCTCGATGGGCATCACCAAGGTCGACTCCTTCGCCGGTCTCGACGAGGCGATCGCCGAAGCCCGGCGCCACGACCCCAAGTTCCTCGTGGAGTCGCTGCTGCGGGGCCGGGAGATCGAGTGCGGGGTGCTGGAGTTCGAGGACGGGCCGCGGGCGAGCCTGCCCGCCGAGATCCCGCCCGTGCAGTCCCACGACTTCTACGACTTCGAGGCGAAGTACATCGACTCGGCCGACGGGATCGTGCCGGCCCCGCTGGACGGGGAACAGACCGCCGAGATCCAGCGGTTGGCGGTGGCCGCGTTCGAGGCCGCCGGGTGCGAGGGCCTGGTCCGCGCGGACTTCTTCCTCACCGAGGACGGCCGCTTCGTGATCAACGAGATCAACACGATGCCCGGTTTCACTCCCATCTCCATGTACCCGCGGATGTGGGAGGCGAGCGGGGTCTCGTACCCGGAGCTGGTGGACCGGCTGGTCCGGGCGGCGCTGGACCGGTCGACCGGACTGCGGTAGCGGGGGCCGCCGGGCTCAGTCGGCGATGCCCTCGGGCACCGTGGCGGTGATGGGCCCGGCGAAATCGGTCAACGGGCCCATGCCGCGGTCCTTGAGCGACTTCGGCAGGGTCACCTCGACGTAGGCGAGGCGCAGTGCGGTGGTGAAGCGGAACGAGCCGTCGTCCTGCTCCTCCAACAGCCACCCCACCCCGTTCACGTCGACGCCGTCCGCCTCCGGGTCGTTCATCCGCACGGGCCGGGGGACCCCGCAGCGCAGTATGATCGCCGGATCGCCCCAGGCCGAGGTCAGCTCGGAGGCGGGCGCCGGGTCCACCCGGTCGAAGCCGTCCACCCGCTCCGGCAGCGCCGCGTGCAGGTCCCGACAGAGCCCGGCCGCCTTGGCCCCGGGGGAGGGGACCGCCGCCGTCACCGGTCCGTCGACCGACGTGCAGCCGGCGAGCGCGCCGAGCACGCCGAAGACACCGAGCAGGGCGGGGGCGGAGGGTCCGAACGGACGGGGCCGGCGGCGCGAAGAGTTCACCGGCCAAGCGTAGACGGGGCTAGATATGGACGACCGGGCAGGTCAGGGTGCGGGTGATGCCGTCCACTTGCTGGACCTTGGCCACCACCATGCGGCCCAGCTCGTCGACGGTGTCGGCCTGGGCGCGCACGATCACGTCATAGGGTCCGGTCACGTCCTCGGCCCGGGTCACTCCGGGGATCCCGGCGATGGTCTCGGCGACGGCCGACGCCTTGCCGACCTCTGTCTGGATCAGGATGTACGCCTGTACCACGGGACCTCCAGGGCGGCCATGACGAGGAATATGCGGGGGAAAGGGACGCCACGTTATCGCGTCGCCGTCCGTCACGGGGAGACCCGCGGCGGTCGCGGCGCGCACGGGGTGCACGGGCGGCACGGGTTGACGACCGCGCCCGTCCCGCACGGCACCCCGGCAACCAGGACCGGTCCGGCCCGGTCGACGACGCCCCCGGTCGTCCCGGGGGCGCGCGGCCGGCACGGCACCCGCGCGGAAGGGGCAGGACGAGGATGAAGGGCACCGTGGGCGAACTGGGGGAGTTCGGGCTCATCAGGGAACTGACGGCCCGGCTCACCACCACCCCGGCGGTACGGCTGGGTCCCGGGGACGACGCCGCGGTGGTCAGCGCCCCGGACCGGCGGGTCGTCGCCAGTACGGACGTGCTGCTGGAGGGCCGCCACTTCCGCCGCGACTGGTCCACCGCCTACGACGTGGGCCGCAAGGCCGCCGCCCAGAACCTCGCGGACATCGCGGCGATGGGCGCCGTGCCCACCGCGCTGCTGCTGGGGCTGGTGGTGCCCGCCGAACTGCCGGTGACCTGGCCGACCGAGCTGATGGACGGGCTGCGGGACGAGTGCCAGGTGGCGGGCGCCGCCGTGGTCGGCGGAGACGTCGTCCGCGGGGACACCATCACCCTGTCCATCACCGCACTCGGCGACCTGCGCGGCCACGAAGCGGTGACCCGGGCCGGGGCCCAACCCGGCGACGTGGTCGCGGTGACCGGCTGGCTGGGGTGGTCCGCGGCCGGGCACGCCGTGCTCTCCCGCGGCTTCCGCTCCCCGCGCGCCTTCGTGGAGGCCCACCGCAGACCCGAGCCGCCGTACCACGCGGGCCCGGCCGCGGCCGGCCTCGGCGCCACCGCCATGACCGACGTCAGCGACGGGTTGATCGCCGACCTCGGGCACATCGCCGAAGCCAGCAAGGTCCGCATCGACGTCCGCTCCGCCGCGGTCGACGTGCCCTCGCAGATGAACGACATCGCCGCCGCGGTGGGCATCGACCCGCTGCTGTGGGTACTCACCGGCGGGGAGGACCACGCGATCGTGGCCACCTTCCCCCCGGACGTGAAGCTCCCGGCCCGCTGGCGGGTCATCGGCGAGGTGCTGAACCCCTCGGCACTTCCCCAGGTCACCGTCGACGGGGCGGCCTGGACCCGGGCGAGCGGCTGGGACCACTTCGGCGACATCGAGGGCTGACGGCGGCCCTCCGACGCACCCCCACCACCGGCCCGGACCGGGCCCCGAACGGACTGAGGAACGACGACCATGACTCCGCAGCCGCCCTCCGCCACCCCGATAGCCCGCTCGGCACCGCCCCGCGTGCTCACCGTCGCCGGCTCCGACTCCGGCGGCGGGGCCGGCATCCAGGCCGACCTCAAGACGATGCTGGCGCTCGGCACCCACGGCATGAGCGTGCTGACCGCCGTCACCGCGCAGAACAGCCGGGGCGTCCAGGGCGCCTGGGAGCTGCCGGTGGCCGCGGTCCGCGCCCAGTACCGCAGCGTGGCGGACGACATCGGCGTCCAGGCGGTGAAGACCGGCATGCTGGCCTCGGCCGAACTCGTGGAGACGGTGGCCGGCCTGCTGGCCGCGACCGACGCGCCCGTGGTCGTGGACCCGGTGGGGGTGTCCAAGCACGGGGACGCCCTGCTGGCGCCCACCGCGCTGGACGCGGTGCGGCTGGAGCTGCTCCCCACGGCGACCGTGGCCACCCCCAACCTGGACGAGGTGACCCAACTCACCGGGGTCAAGGTGATCTCGGAGGACGGGATGCGCCGGGCCGCCGACGCGATGCTGCGGATGGGGCCGCGCTGGGTGCTGATCAAGGGCGGACACCTCGCCGGGGACGCCGTCGACCTCCTCACGGACGGCGCCGAGGAGCACTGGCTGCGCACCCCGCGCATCGACAGCCGGCACACCCACGGCACCGGCTGCACCCTGGCCAGCGCCATCGCCGCCCGGCTCGCCCACGGGGACCGGGTGCCGAGGGCGGTGGCCACGGCCAAGGAGTACGTGACCGGGGCGATCGGCGCCGGGTACCCGCTGGGCGCGGGCATCGGCCCGGTGGACCACGCCTGGGCCCTGCGGAACACCGCCGGGTACACCGCGTAGCCGCACCGCCCGCCGCGACCGCGGGGGGCGACGGCGCGCAGACGAAAAAGCCGGCCCTCCCACCAGGGGGGACCGGCTTCTCAGCAACCAGCAAGTGGCCGCGCTAAGCCTTACGTCAGCGCGAGACCTTGCCGGCCTTGATGCACGAGGTGCAGACGTTGAGCCGCTTCGGCGTCCGACCGACCACGGCACGCACGCGCTGGATGTTGGGGTTCCAGCGACGGGACGTACGGCGGTGCGAGTGGGAGATGTTGTTGCCGAAGCCCGGCCCCTTGCCGCAGACGTCGCAGTTGGCAGCCACGGGTCACTCCAAAGACTTCAGATGCACTTACGGTTGAACCCGGCATGCCGGGATCAGTGATCGGGTGGCGGTGCCAGGGGGAAGGCCCGATGTGTATCGGGCAACCGGAGCAGCATACTACGGCTGCCTCGGTAGAACGAAACTACCACGGTCGCCCAGGACCGGCGCCCCGCCCCAGGTCACCGGCCGCTTCCCGGCACCCCGGCCCCGGGGGTCTACGCTGCGTCGCAGTCCGGATGCCAAGGAGGCGAAGCAGTGCCCCAGATCCTCGACGCCGTCACGGTCCGTGCCTGGTGCGCACGGTCCCTGGAGGCACTGGGCCGGGCCCGCGAGGAGATCGACGCCATCAACGTCTACCCGGTCGCCGACGGGGACACCGGCACCAACCTCTACCTGACCGCGGAGTCCGCGGCCCAGGCGGTGGAAGCGGTCTTCGCCGGACACGAGCCCCGGCTCCCCGAGAACGCCGAAGCGGTGCGCGCCATGGCGCACGGCGCGCTGATCGGCGCGCGCGGCAATTCCGGCACCATCCTCGCCCAGCTGCTGCGGGGCATGGCCCAGGTGCTCGCCGAGGAACCGCCCGCGGGCCACCGCCAAGAGGCCCGGCGGCTCGCCCGGGCGCTGCGCCGTGCCGCCGAGTCGGCCTACGAGGCGGTGGCCCACCCCGTGGAGGGCACCGTCCTGACCGTGGCGACGGCGGCGGCGGACGCGGCGGGCGGGGCCGCCGAGGCCGGGGGGACGGCCGACGCCGCGACCGTGGTGCGGGCCGCCCACCGGGGCGCGCTCGCCGCGCTGGAGGCCACCCCCGGGCAGCTGCCGGCGCTGGCGCGCGCCGGCGTCGTGGACGCCGGCGGACGGGGACTGGTCGCCGTGCTCGGGGCGCTGGTGGAGGCGGTGACGGGGGAGCGTCCGGCGTCCGTCGCGGTCGGCCCGGCCCGGCCCCTCATCCCGGTCGCCGCGGACGCGGGCTGTGGAGAACCCGAACCGGTAGACGGGCCCGCCTACGAGGTGATCTACCTGCTGGAGGCCACCGACGCGGCGGTGGACCGGCTGCGGGCCCGCCTCGACGCGCTCGGCGACTGCCTGGTGGTGGTCGGCGGCGACGGGCTGTGGAACGTGCACGTCCACGTGGACGACGCCGGGGCGGCGGTCGAGGCCGGAGTGGAGGCGGGCCGCCCGCACCGCATCAGGATCACCCACTTCGGCGCCGGAGACGCCCACGCGGTGCGCCCCGGACCGGAGCGCCCCGCCGCCGAACCGGTGCCCCGGGCGGTGGTGGCCGTGGTGCCCGGCGAGGGCCTGGCCGACCTGTACGCCGGGGCCGGTGCCGTGCCCGTGCTGGCCCGCCCCGGTGAGCCGCCGGCGAGCGGGGAGCTGGCGCAGGTCATCCGGCGCGCCGGCGCCCGCGAGGTGGTGGTGCTGCCCAACGACGCCGGACTGCGGCACACCGCCGCCGCCGCGGCCGAGCAGGTCCGCGCGGACGGGGTGCGGGTCGCGCTGATCCCCACCCGGTCGGCGGTCCAGGGCATCGCGGCCCTCGCCGTCCACGAGCCCGGCCGCCGCTTCGACGAGGACGTGGTGGCGATGACCTCCGCGGCCGGCGCCACCCGGTACGGCGAACTCGCCGTCGCGGAACGCCAGTCCTGGACCATGGCGGGCATCTGCCAGGCCGGCGACCTGCTCGGACTCATCGACGGGGACGTGGCCGTGATCGAGGCCGCCCCCGGCCCGGGCACCGGCACCGACCCGCTCGCCCGGACCGCGGTGGCGGTGCTGGACCGGATGCTCGCCGCCGGCGGCGAACTGGTCACCCTGGTGCTCGGGGAGGACGCCCCCGAAGGGGTCGCGGAGCGACTGGAGCGCCATGTGCGCGAGTCCCACCTCGCGGTCGACACCGTCGTCTACCGGGGCGGACGCCACTCGGCGCTGCTGCTCATCGGCGTCGAGTGAGCCCGAACCGACCGGCCGACCAGCGGATCCTCCGGACGGAGGGGGGCCGGCGCACAGCGGCTCCCCGGCGATGTCGGCGGCGTGGTGTGCAATGGGGGGGTGTCCGCGCTCGAAGAACCGCTGAAGAAGGTCCTCGGTCCCGCCACCGCGAAGGTGATGGCCGAGGCCCTCGACCTGCACACCGTCGGCGACCTCCTGCACCACTACCCCCGCCGGTACGCGGAGCGCGGTGAGCTGACCCGGCTCGCCGACCTCCCCCTGGACGAACACGTCACGGTGGTCGCCCAGGTGGAGACCGCACGCGTGCTCAGGTTCAACGGCGGCAGCGGCCAACGCCTGGAGGTGGTCATCACCGACGGCAGCGGGCGGCTGCAACTGGTCTTCTTCGGCCGGGGCGTCCACAAGCCCCACAAGGACCTGCTGCCCGGCACCCGGGCGATGTTCGCCGGGAAGGCCTCCCTGTTCAACCGCAAACTCCAACTCGCCCACCCCGCCTACCAGCTGCTCGGCGGCGAGGACGGGGCGAGCGGCGGGGGCGACGCCGTGGAGTCCTGGGCGGGGGCGCTCATCCCGATCTACCCGGCCACCGCCAAGATGGAGTCCTGGAAGATCGCCAAGGCGGTCGACGCGGTGCTCCCCAGCGCCCCCGGTGCCGTCGACCCGCTACCGCCCGCCCTGCGCGAGGGCCGCGGCCTGGTCCCGCTCCCCGAGGCCCTGGAGAAGATCCACCGCCCGCGCACCAAGGCCGAGGTCCACGACGCCCGGGCCCGACTGAAGTGGGACGAGGCGTTCGTCCTCCAGGTCGCCCTGGCCCGCCGTCGCCACAGCGACGCCCAACTGCCCGCGACGCCCCGCCGGCCGGGCCCGGACGGCATCCTCGCCGCCTTCGACGCCCGCCTGCCCTTCACCCTCACCGAGGGGCAGCGCAAGGTCAGCGCGGAGGTCTTCGAGGACCTCGCCACCGAGCACCCCATGCACCGGCTGCTCCAGGGCGAGGTGGGTTCCGGGAAGACCCTGGTGGCGCTGCGGGCGATGCTCGCCGTGGTGGACGCCGGGGGACAGACCGCGATGCTCGCCCCCACCGAGGTCCTCGCCCAGCAGCACCACCGGTCCATCACCGAGATGATGGGCGAGTTGGCCGAGGGCGGCATGCTCGGCGGCGCCGAGCACGGCACCAAGGTCGTCCTGCTCACCGGCTCGATGGGCACGGCGGCCCGTCGCCAGGCGCTGTTGGACCTGGTCAGCGGGGACGCCGGCATCGTCATCGGCACCCATGCGCTGATCGAGGACAAGGTCCGGTTCCACGACCTCGGCCTGGTCGTGGTGGACGAGCAGCACCGCTTCGGCGTCGAGCAGCGTGACGCCCTGCGCGGCAAGGGCCCCGCCCTCGGGGACGGCGGGGAACGGCGCACCCCGCACCTGCTGGTGATGACCGCGACCCCGATCCCGCGGACCGTGGCGATGACCGTCTTCGGCGATCTGGAGACCTCCGTCCTGGACCAACTGCCCGCCGGCCGCTCACCGATCGCCAGCCACGTCGTGCCCGCCGCCGACAAGCCGCACTTCCTCGCCCGCACCTGGGAACGGGTGCGCGAGGAGGTCGCCAAGGGCCACCAGGCGTACGTGGTGTGCCCCCGCATCGGCGAGCTCCCGGAGGAGTCCGCGACGGCGGCGGGCCGGACCGCAGCCAAGGAGGACGCCGGGGCGGAGGCCGCCGAGAAGCGCCCGCCGCTCGCGGTGCTGGACGTCGCTGAGGAACTCGCCCGGGGCCCGCTGCACGGGCTCGCCGTCGAGGTGCTGCACGGCCGGATGGCGCCCGAGGACAAGGACGCGGTGATGCAGGGCTTCGCCGCCGGCCGGACGGACGTCCTGGTCGCCACCACGGTCATCGAGGTCGGCGTCAACGTCCCCAACGCCACCGTCATGGTGATCATGGACGCGGACCGGTTCGGGGTCTCCCAGTTGCACCAGCTCCGCGGCCGGGTCGGCCGGGGCACGGCCCCCGGGCTCTGCCTCCTGGTCACCGAGATGCCCGGGGCGAGCGCCGCCCGCGCCCGGCTGGACGCGGTCGCGGCCACCCTGGACGGCTTCGCCCTCTCCCGCATCGACCTGGAACAACGCCGGGAGGGCGACGTCCTCGGCCAGGCCCAGTCCGGGGTGCGCTCCTCGCTGAGGGTGCTCGCCGTCCTGGAGGACGAGGAGATCATCGCCGAGGCCCGGCAGGAGGCCGCCGCGGTGGTCGCGGCCGATCCGGAACTCCGCGCGGAGCCGGGGCTGCGGACCGCGCTGGACGCCCTGGTGGACGAGGAGCGCGAACGCTACCTGGAGAAGGGCTGACCGCCCGGTCCGGCCCACCACCGGCGCTCCCCCCGCCCGGGCTGCGCCTATCGTGGTGACGTGCGCCTGCGCACCGTGACCGACCCGCACCGCGAAGGACCCGACCGCACATGACCCGCGTGATCGCCGGCGTCGCCGGGGGACGGCGGCTCGCCGTCCCGCCCGGCCGAGGCACCCGTCCCACCTCCGACCGGGCGAGGGAAGCGCTCTTCTCCACCTGGGAGTCCCTGTTGGGCACCCTGCACGGCATCCGGGTGGCCGACCTGTACGCGGGCTCCGGTGCGGTCGGCCTGGAGGCGCTGTCCCGGGGCGCCGCCCACGCCCTGCTGGTCGAGGCCGACGCGCGGGCGGCCCGGGTGGTCCGGGAGAACGTCCGCAGCCTCGGCCTTCCCGGCGCCGAGGTGCGCGCGGCCCGGGCGGAACAGGTGGTCGCCGGCCCGCCGCCCGGCGGGCCGTACGACGCGGTCTTCCTGGACCCGCCCTACGCGGTCACCGACGTCGATCTTGGCGAGATCCTGCTCACACTCCTGGCCGGAGGCTGGTTCGCGGAGGACGCGCTCGTCACCGTGGAACGCAGCACCAGGGGCGGCACGTTCCCCTGGCCCGACGGCTTCGAACCCGTTCGGTCCCGTCGCTACGGCGAGGGAACGTTTTGGTACGGTCGCGCCGCCACCAGCGACACCGCCCCCACGTGCGAGCACGCACGATGACCGGACCGGAGAGGCAGGAACCACCGTTGCGCCGCGCCGTCTGTCCGGGGTCCTTCGACCCCATCACCAATGGCCACGTCGACATCATCGGCAGGGCCTCCAAGCTCTACGACGAGGTCTACGTCGCAGTGATGATCAACAAGTCGAAGAAGGGGCTCTTCGAGATCGACGAGCGGATCGCCCTGATCCAGGAGGTCACCGCCCCCTACCCCAACGTGCGGGTGGAGGCGTTCCACGGACTGCTCGTGGACTTCTGCAAGCAGCGCCAGATCCCCGCCATCGTCAAGGGCCTGCGGGCCGTCAGCGACTTCGACTACGAACTCCAGATGGCCCAGATGAACATCGGCCTGTCGGGGATCGAGACCCTGTTCGTGCCCACCAACCCCACGTACAGCTTTCTCTCCTCCTCCCTGGTCAAGGAGGTCGCGGCCTGGGGCGGCGACGTCTCCCACCTGGTGCCCGAGCCGGTGCTGACGGCCCTCACCCAGCGCCTGCGCGAACGCGGCTGAGCCGACTCCGCCGGGGCGGCGCCCCCGCGGCCCCGCCGTCCGGTGCCCGCGGGGCGTTCCGTACCCGTACAGTCGGCTTGTCCGTCTGGAACCAGGCACCAACGAGGCACGGAGAGTGGCGAGCACACGGTGGACGTGCAGAAGAAGCTGGACGAGATCGTCGCGGCCGTGGGCAACGCCCGCTCCATGCCCATGTCGGCCTCGTGCGTGGTCAACCGGGCCGAGCTGCTCGCCCTCCTCGACGAGGTGCGCGCCGCCCTGCCCGGCTCCCTCGCCCAGGCGCGGGAGCTGCTCGGCGACCGGGAGGGCATGGTCGCCGAGGCCCGCGCCGAGGCGGAGCGCATCATCGGCGCCGCCCACCAGGAGCGCGGCACCCTGATCGCCGACACCGAGGTCGCCCGTCGCTCCCGCGCGGAGGCGGACGGCATCCTCGACGAGGCCCGGCGGGAGGCCGAGGAGGTCCGGGCGGAGGCCGACGACTACGTCGACTCCAAGCTCGCCAACTTCGAGGTCGTCCTCACCAAGACGCTCGGCTCGGTCGGGCGCGGCCGGGACAAGCTGTTGGGCGCCGGCCCCGGCCTCGACGGCCACGAGGACCCCGACTACGCGGAGGCCCCCGAGCGCAGCCACGACCCGGAGGTCCTGCGCCAGCGGGCCGACGCGTACGTGGACGCCAAGCTCCGGGCCTTCGAGGCGGTGCTCGCCAAGACCCTGGAGGCGGTGGGGCGGGGGCGCCAGAAGCTGCACGGCCGGGTCGCCGCCGACGAACTGGGCCTGCTCGCCGACGGGGCCGCCGGCCCCCGCCCGACCAGCGACGCCGACTACCTCGCCGACCTCGCTGCCCTCGCCGACCCGGCTCCGGGTCGGCGAGGGGTGCCCGCTCCGCCGCAACCCCCGCCGCCCCCGTCGCCCGCGGCCGTCGCCGCCGCGTCCGCCCAGCCGCCCGTCGCGGAGCCCTACGGACAGCAGCAGGACCCCTACGGCTACGCCCAGGACGCCTACGGGTACCCGCAGGGCTACGAGCAGCCGCAGGGCTACGGCTACCCGGAGCCGTACGACTACGGACCGCAGGGTTACCCGGCCGCCGCCCCGGAGGGGTACCCCGCACCGGCGGACGGCCACGAGGCGTACGGGACCCCGCAGCAGCCCCCGGCCCCCCGGCCGACCGCGCTCGACGAGACCAGCCTGTTCGACACCGCCATGATCACGCCCGAGCAGCTCCGCCGGTACGAACAGGGCCGCTGACCGCCCGGGGTTCCCCGCCCCGAGGCCCTCCGGGGCGGGGGCGGGGGGAGGCGCGGTTGGGACCAGGGGGAAAGGTCCAGTATCCTGGCTCTTCGGTCGCGTGCGTCGAGTGCGCGGTCACCCCCTTCACAGCTCGCCGGGCCCTTCCGCGTGGGCGCCGACGACGAAAGCAGGGATGGCCCTGAACGCCCGCTTGGACCACCGCGACCCCCTCGTGTTCGACACGCACGAGCTGGGTCGGCGTCCTGGTGCGTTGCTGCGGCTGACCCGCACGGTCGACGCGCCCGCCAAGGACGCCGCACTCGGGCTGCCCGGAGTCATCGGAGTGCCCGCCGGCGCCCCGGTGGAACTGGAGCTCCGTCTCGAATCGGTCATGGAAGGGGTGCTCGTCACAGGCACCGCCCGTGCCGCGGCCGAGGGGGAGTGCGTAAGGTGTCTGGAGCCGCTGGAGCTGGAGCTCGAAGCGGACTTCCAGGAGATGTTCTCGTACCCCGAGACCGACGAGCGGGGCCGTGTCACGGCCCCGGACGCCGGCGACGAGGACGACGAGGACAGGCTCTCCATCGAGGACGGCCTGATCGGCCTCGAACCCGTGCTGCGGGATGCGGTGGTGCTCGCACTGCCCATGCAGCCGGTGTGCCAGGACGACTGCCCGGGCCTGTGCTCCGAATGCGGAGTGCGGCTCGCGGACGACCCGGACCACCACCACGCCGCCGTCGACATCCGTTGGGCGGCATTGCAAGGACTCGCTGACTCCATCCAGGACGGCGAGAAGGACGACATGAGCGGCGCCGATGCGGGCGTCGACGAGAAGCAGGAGAAGTAGCCGTGGCTGTTCCGAAGCGGAAGATGTCGCGCAGCAACACGCGCCACCGCCGGTCGCAGTGGAAGGCTGCGGTCCCCACCCTGGTTGCGTGCGAGCGCTGCCACGAGCCCAAGCTGCAGCACATCGCGTGCCCGGCTTGCGGCACCTACAACAAGCGCCAGGTCCTCGAGGTCTGAGCGGCTGGTGAGGGGCACGATGCCAGACGCCAAGAAGAGCGACCCCCGTCACACCGGGGGTGGCCCGGCGGCCTCGTCCCACACGCTTCTGGAAGGGCGGCTCGGCTATCAGCTGGAGTCCGCCCTTCTCGTGCGTGCGCTGACCCACCGCTCGTACGCGTACGAGAACGGTGGTCTGCCGACCAACGAGCGGCTGGAGTTCCTCGGGGACTCCGTGCTCGGACTGGTCGTCACCGACACCCTGTACCGCAGCCACCCCGATCTGCCCGAAGGGCAGCTCGCGAAGCTACGGGCCGCGGTGGTCAACTCGCGCGCGCTCGCGGAGGTGGGACGCGGGCTGGACCTCGGAGCGTTCATCCGACTGGGCCGGGGCGAGGAGGGCACCGGAGGCCGGGACAAGGCGTCGATCCTCGCGGACACCCTCGAAGCGGTGATCGGCGCGGTCTACCTTGACCAGGGCCTGGACGCGGCGGCCGAGCTGGTGCACCGGCTCTTCGACCCGCTGATCGAGAAGTCCTCCAACCTCGGTGCGGGACTGGACTGGAAGACCAGCCTCCAGGAACTCACCGCGACCGAGGGCCTCGGGGTCCCGGAGTACCTGGTCACCGAGACCGGACCGGACCACGAGAAGACCTTCACCGCAGCGGCCCGCGTCGGAGGCGTCTCGTACGGCACCGGCACCGGCCGCAGCAAGAAGGAAGCGGAGCAACAGGCCGCCGAGTCGGCCTGGCGGTCGATCCGCGCCGACGCGGACCGCCGCGCGGCCGAGGCCGCCGAAGCCGAAGCCGTGGTCGAGGAGAACGCCGACACCCCCTCGACCACCGGCTGAACCACCGCTTGTGGTGAGCGCCCGCCCCCTCGGGGCGGGCGCTCACGCCGTCCGCACCCCACCGTCGACCGAGGACGCGCCCATGCCCGAACTGCCGGAAGTCGAAGTGGTGCGGCGGGGACTGGCCCGCTGGGTCGCCGAACGGACCGTCGCCGAGGTCGAGGTGCGCCATCCGCGCGCCGTGCGCCGGCACCTCGCCGGGGCCGAGGACTTCGCGCGCCGCCTGGTCGGCGAACGCATCGGCGTCCCGCAGCGCCGGGGCAAGTACCTGTGGCTCCCGCTGCACGGTCCGGAGCCCACCGACCCCGACACCGCCGTCCTGGCCCACCTGGGCATGAGCGGCCAACTCCTGGTCCAACCGCACGCCGCCCCCGACGAGAAGCACCTCCGGCTGCGGGTCCGCTTCGCCGACCCCACCGACACCGAGCTGCGCTTCGTCGACCAGCGCACCTTCGGCGGGCTCAGCCTGCACGACACCACCGTGGACGGCCTGCCGGACGTGATCGCGCACATCGCCCGCGACCCGCTCGACCCGCTCTTCGACGACGCCGCCTTCCGGACGGCACTGCGCCGCCGGCGCACCACCGTCAAGCGGGCCCTGCTGGACCAGTCCCTGATCAGCGGCGTCGGCAACATCTACGCCGACGAGGCGCTGTGGCGGACCAAGCTGCACTACGACCGCCCCACCGCCACCCTCACCGCGCCCCGCACCACCGAACTGCTCGGTCACGTCCGGGACGTCATGAACGCGGCCCTCGCCGTCGGCGGCACCAGCTTCGACAGCCTCTACGTCAACGTGAACGGGGAGTCCGGCTACTTCGACCGCTCCCTGGACGCCTACGGGCGGGAGGGACTGCCCTGCCGCCGCTGCGGCACCCCCGTCGCCCGCCGGGCCTGGATGAACCGCTCCAGCTACTACTGCCCCCGCTGCCAGCGACCGCCCCGCACCGCGGGGTGACGGCCTAGTAACCGAAGTTCTGCGTCCACCAGGGGCCGCCGGAGGCGAAGTGGGCGCCGACGCCGAGGGTCTTGAAGTCGCAGTTCAGGATGTTGGCCCGGTGGCCCGGGCTGTTCATCCAGGCGTCCATCACCGCTGCCGCGTCCGCCTGGCCGCGGGCGATGTTCTCCCCGCCGAGACCGTCGATGCCGGCCGCCGCCGCCCGGTCCCAGGGGCTGTCCCCGTCCGGGTCGGTGTGGTCGAAGAAGCCCCGCGCGGCCATGTCCCGGCTGAAGCCCTCCGCGAGCCGCGCCAACTCGTCATCGGCGCCGAGCGGTTGGCAACCGACCTTCGCCCGTTCCTGGTTGACCAGGGCCAGCACCTGGGCCTCCGCGGTGCCGCCGGTCGGCACCTCCGCGGCCGGCGGGGGCGCCACCGGGGTCGACGGGGCGGGCTTCGGCGCCGGAGCGGAGGGCTTAGGGGGCGTCGCCGGGGCGGTCGTCGGACGCTCGGCGGGGGTGGTCCGCTGCGGCGCGGGTTCCTTCGCGGTGGGGGCGGCGGGCTCCGTCGGCGCCGGCGAGGGCTTCGCGGCCTCCCGGTGCTCCCGGTCGGCCCCGCCCTGCTTGCCCGGGTCCGTGGTCGGCTTCATCGGGGCCGAGGGCGGGGCGGGCACCGCCTCGGACGGCGTCGGGGAGGCGCTGGTGCCGCCGTTGCTGGCGACCCCGTTCGGCGTCTCGCCGGTGCGCACCCGGTCGGCCGCGTCGTTGACCTTGGTGGCGTCGCCGTTCGGCAGCACCCCGGCGGCCACGGCCACCGCGCCCAGCGCCACCGCCGCGGACACCCCGAGCAGTCCGGTGCGGACCGGGGCGGAGACCCGGCCCCGGGGCTTGCGGCGGGCGGCGGAGCGACCCTCGGGGCCCGGCACCAGCGGCAGGGCCGCGGTCACCGGTTCCACCGGCTCGGGCTCCGGACGGGCGGCTTCGGCCCAGAAGACGTCGGGGGCGCTCAGATCGGGGAAGCCGTCCGCCGCGCTGCCGCTCCCGCTGCCCGCGTAGCCGGCCAGGCCCCGTCCGTAGGCGGAGGAACCGCCGTAGACGGCGTCGTACCGGTGGTGGTCGGTGCCGCCGTAGCCGGCCGGGTCGGGGTGGTCCCCCCGTGCGGTCGCGGGTCCGCCGTCATCCGGCTGCGGCACGTAGGGGCGGGCCACGCCGGCGGGGTCGTCGGGGGAGGGGTGCGCGGCGGGATCGGGCGTGCCCCGGCCGAACCACGGGTCGGGCGCGCCCTGCGGGGAGCCGTCACCGCCGGGGGTGGGTCCGGCGGTGGATCGTCGGTGGCGTCCCATGTCCTGTCCCGGCCTTTCTGTTCCGTGCGGTCAATGCGACTCCCCCATTCGGGTGAGGCTCATTGCGTCGGGACGGTACCCCATGGCAGATGTGGACGAAGTGTCCATAGGGCATTTCGAGGGCTACCGTGCAGCCATGACGGAAGACGTGCGGCTCACCGCATGGGTACGCGGCCGGGTACAGGGAGTGGGTTTCCGCTGGTACACGAGGGCCAGGGCATTGGAGATCGGGGGGCTGAGTGGTTTTGCTCTCAATTTGGAGGACGGCCGGGTGCAGGTCGTCGCCGAGGGCGCCCGGGGCGACTGCACGGCACTCCTGGAATGGCTCAGGACGGGCGACACGCCGGGCCGGGTGGACGGGGTGACGGAGATATGGGGCACACCGCGGGCCGGGTACGACGGCTTCGCGATCCGCTGAGGGGTTGCTCCGCCCGGGGAACGGGACGTCCCCGCACCGAGGGCTCGGAGGGCGGGGCGGCGGGGAGAAGTGCCAGGTGGTTGCCGAGGAGGGCCGGCCGTGACAGGCTCGCGGCGACGATGATCGACACGCCCCCGGGGCCCCGCAGGTCGGTGCTCGGCCGCTTCTGCTGCGGCCGTCGGCCCCCGGGCCGCCCACCGGCACGGGGCGTGATCGTGTTGACCGTCAAACTTTTTGGTGAGACTCTGGAAGCCCCGCGCACCTTAGCTGTTTGGCATGGAAGAACGGCAACGAGAACTCAAGAGTGCCAAGCACCGCGGGTGCGAATCCTTCGACCCACACCGCTTCGGTCGGTCACTCATTGTGGAGGACCATCCATCATGGCAAAGGCGCTTCTCGGTTACGTCGGCGGCTCCGACCCGCGACTCCTCGCCGAGATGCGACGGCTCCAGCAGCGCGTCCAGGACCTCGAATCCGAGCTCCTACGGATTCAGGCCGAGAACGACGCGTTGGCGGCTGCCGCTTCTCACGACAGCGACTCGCTCCTCAAGAGCATCGACGTACCCCAGGCGGAGCCTGCGCTCACCTGACCACCCTGCTGAGCCCCGCTGACACGTGGTCGGGCCGCCCCACTCGTCAAGACCGTGATCGCTCGCCCGATCTGCAAGGGACGCTTCGGCGTCCCTTCTGTCATGTGGCCCCGGCCGGCCCCCCTCCTTCACCGTTACCGTCTGATGTGCCCTGCGGGTTCCCCGGTGAAACCGCGCCATCGGATCGCGTCCCGGACGCGCACGCCCTGCGTCCGTGCGGTGGCGACGCCCCCGCGCCCCGACGTTCCACCTCACGGGGCGCCCTCAGGGGGAGGGGTAGAGTCCGGGGGCGTGCACCTCAAGGCCCTCACCCTGCGCGGTTTCAAGTCCTTCGCCTCCGCCACCACCCTGCGCTTCGAACCGGGCATCACCTGTGTCGTCGGACCGAACGGTTCCGGCAAGTCCAACGTCGTGGACGCCTTGAGCTGGGTCATGGGCGAGCAGGGTGCCAAGTCCCTGCGCGGCGGCAAGATGGAGGACGTCATCTTCGCCGGGACCACCGGCCGCCCTCCGCTGGGGCGTGCCGAAGTCTCCCTCACGATCGACAACTCCGACGGCGCCCTGCCGATCGCCTACGCCGAAGTGACGATTACCCGGACCATGTTCCGCAACGGCGGTAGCGAATACCAGATCAACGGGGACACCTGTCGACTCCTCGACATCCAGGAATTGCTCTCCGACTCCGGAATCGGTCGCGAAATGCACGTGATCGTCGGCCAGGGACAACTCGACTCCGTGCTGCACGCCGACCCCTCCGGTCGGCGGGCCTTCATCGAGGAGGCCGCCGGTGTCCTCAAGCACCGCAAGCGCAAGGAGAAGGCGCTGCGGAAGCTCGACGCCATGCAGGCCAACCTGGCCCGGGTCCAGGACCTCACCGACGAACTGCGCCGCCAACTCAAGCCCCTGGGCCGGCAGGCCGCCGTGGCCCGCCGCGCCGCCGTCATCCAGGCGGACCTGCGGGACGCCCGCCTCCGGTTGCTCTCCGACGACCTGGTGACCCTGCGCCGGGCGCTCGCCACCGAGATCGCCGACGAGGCCGAGCTGAAGCGCCGCAAGGAGGCCGCCGAGGAACAACTCGGGGCCGCGTCGAAGCGGGAGGGGGAGTGGGAGGACCGGGTCCGACGACTGACCCCCCGCCTGCAACGCGCCGCGCAGACCCACGTGGACCTCTCCCGACTCCTCGAACGGGTCCGCGGCACGGTCTCCCTCGCCGACGCCCGGGTCACCAGCGCCCGGGCGGCACCGCCCGAGGAGCGCCGTGGTCGGGACCCCGAGGACCTGGAGCGCGAGGCCGCCCGCGTCCGCGAGCAGGAGGCGGAACTGACCGCCGCCCTCGAAGCCGCCGCCCGAGCGCTGGAGGACACCGTCGCCCACCGTGCGGAACTCGAAGGCGCCCTGCTGGCCGAGGAACGCCGCCTCAAGGACGTGGCCCGCGCCATCGCCGACCGCAGGGACGGGCTCGCCCGGTTGAACGCCCGGGTCGGCGCCGCCCGCAGCCGCGCCGCCGCCACCGCGGCCGAGATCGACCGGCTCGCCGCGGCCCACGAAGCCGCGCAGGAACGTGCCGCCAGCGCCCGGGACGAACACCAGCGGCTGCACGCCGAGGTCGAGGGCCACCACGCCGGGGAGGAGGAAGTCGCCGCCCGCCACGCCGCGGCCCGCGCGGACCTCGCCGCGGCCGAGACCGCGCTCGCCGCGGCCCGGGAGGCGGCCACCGACGCCGACCGCCGGCGCGCCGCGGTCGCCGCCCGCCACGACGCCCTCGCCCTCGGACTGCGCCGCAAGGACGGCACCGCCGCCCTGCTCGCCGCGCAGGACGCCCCGCCCGGGCTGCTCGGTCCCGCCGCGGAACTCCTCACGGTCACCCCCGGGCACGAGGTCGCGGTGGCGGCGGCGTTCGGCGCGGCCGCCGACGCCCTCGCCGTGACCTCCCCGGCCCGGGCCGTCGAGGCCCTGCGCCACCTGCGCAAACAGGAGGCCGGCCGGGCCGCCCTGCTGCTGGCCGACGCCCCCGAACCGGCGGCCTGGGCCCCCCGTCCCGCACTGCCCGGCAACCCCCCGTACGCGGCCGACCTGGTGCACGGCCCGGCCGAACTGCTGCCCGCGGTGCGGCGCCTGCTCGCCGGGTACGTCGTCGTGCCGGCCCTGGACGACGCCGAGGACCTGGTCCGCGCCCACCCCGAACTCGTGGCCGTCACCGCCGAGGGCGACCTCCTGGGAGCCCATCTCGCGCACGGCGGCTCCGCTGGGGCGCCCAGCCTGATCGAGGTGCAGGCGTCCGTGGCCGAGGCCGCGGCCGAACTCACCGCGCTCGACGCCCGCTGCGCGGCGCTGGCCGAGGCCCACGGCGCCGCCCGAGACCACCGCGCGGCCTGCGCCGCTCGGGTCGAGGACCTCGCCGAGCAGCGGCGCGCCGCGGACCGTGCCGCCTCCTCCGTCGCCCAGCAACTCGGTCGGCTCGCCGGCCGGGCGCGCGGGGCCGCCGAGGAGGCCGACCGCGCCCGGGCCGCCGCCGACCGGGCCCGCGAGGCGTCCGAGGAAGCCAGGTCCGAGGCAGAGGAGGTGGCCGAACGCCTCGCCGTCGCCGAGGAGGACGCCGCCGTGGCCGAGGAGGGCGAGGAGCCCGACACCCAGACCCGCGACCGGCTCGCCGCCGACGGGGCGAACGCCCGTCAGACGGAGATGGAGGCCCGCCTCGCGGTCCGCACCCACGAGGAGCGGGTCAAGGGCCTGGCCGGGCGGGCCGAGGGGCTCGACCGGGCGGCCCGCGCCGAACGCGAGGCCCGGGCCCGGGCCGAGCACCGTGCCGCCCGGCTGCGCCACGAGGCGACCGTGGCCGCCGCGGTCGCCGCGGGCGCCCGGCAACTCCTCGCCCACGTCGAGGTGTCCCTGGCCCGGGCGGAGGAGGAGCGGGGCGCCGCCGAGCGGGCCCGGGCCGCCGGGGAACGGGAACTGGCCGCCGCCCGCGACACCGGACGCACCCTGAAGGGCGAGCTGGACCGGCTGACCGACTCGGTGCACCGGGGCGAGGTGCTGGGCGCCGAGAAGCGACTACGCATCGAACAGCTGGAGACCCGGGCGCTGGAGGAACTGGGCGTGGAGCCCGCCGTGCTGGTCGACGAGTACGGCCCCGACCGTCCGGTGCCGCCGTCCCCGCCCGCCGAGGGCGAGGAACCGCCCGAGGACCCCGACCACCCGCGCAACCGCCCGCGCCCGTTCGTCCGGGCCGAGCAGGAGAAGCGGCTCGCCGCCGCCGAGCGCGCCCACCAGCAGCTCGGGAAGGTGAACCCGCTGGCCCTGGAGGAGTTCGCGGCGCTGGAGGAGCGCCACCAGTTCCTCAGCGAACAGCTCGCCGACCTGAAGAAGACCCGCACCGACCTGCTCCAGGTGGTCAAGGACGTCGACGCCCGCGTGGAGCGGGTCTTCACGGAGGCGTACCGGGACACCGCGCGGGAGTTCGAAGGGGTGTTCGCGCGGCTGTTCCCCGGCGGCGAGGGCCGCTTGGTCCTCACCGACCCGGACTCCATGCTGACCACCGGGGTGGACGTGGAGGCCCGCCCGCCGGGCAAGAAGGTCAAGCGGCTCTCCCTGCTCTCCGGCGGCGAACGGTCGCTGACCGCCGTCGCCCTGCTGGTGTCGATCTTCAAGGCCCGGCCCAGCCCGTTCTACGTGATGGACGAGGTCGAGGCCGCCCTCGACGACACCAACCTCCAGCGCCTCATCGGCATCATGCGTGAACTCCAGGAGGCGTCCCAGCTCATCGTCATCACCCACCAGAAGCGGACGATGGAGGTGGCCGACGCGCTCTACGGGGTGTCCATGCAGGGCGACGGCATCTCGAAGGTCATCAGCCAGCGGCTGCGCTGAACCGGAGCGCCGACCGCCGCCGGGCGGGCGGTGTGCACCGGTGACGACCGGGTACGCGACGGACCACGTTCACCCGTTGAGGGGAGGCGGCGGCCCCGTCCCGCGGCAGGTGGGCCGTCCCGGTGGTGGGCGGCCGTCACCTGTGCCCCACTGGAAGGGCCCCGCCCGCCCCGCCTGCCCGAGGAGCAGTGAGACGTGACCCGTGCAGCGAACCCGTCCGACCCCCGCGCGGCCCACCCCGAACACCTCGGGCACGTGGTGTTCATCGCGGCGTCGGCGGCCATGGGCGGCTTCCTGTTCGGCTACGACAGTTCCGTCATCAACGGGGCCGTGGAAGCCATCCGCGACCGCTACGACATCGGCTCGGCGGCGCTCGCCCAGGTCATCGCCATCGCCCTGATCGGCTGTGCGATCGGGGCGGCGACCGCGGGCCGGATCGCGGACCGGATCGGCCGCATCCGCTGCATGCAGATCGCCGCGGTGCTCTTCATGATCAGCGCGATCGGATCGGCGCTGCCGTTCGCCCTGTACGACCTGGCGTTCTGGCGGATCATCGGCGGCTTCGCCATCGGCATGGCCTCGGTCATCGGCCCCGCCTACATCGCCGAGGTCTCCCCGCCCGCCTACCGGGGCCGGCTCGGTTCGTTCCAGCAGGCCGCCATCGTGATCGGCATCGCGACCTCCCAACTCGTCAACTGGGGCATCCTCCAGGCCGCCGACGGCGACCAGCGCGGCGAACTGCTCGGCGTGGAGGCGTGGCAGGTGATGCTGGGGGTCATGGTGGTCCCGGCCGCGCTGTACGGGCTGCTCTCCTTCGTCATCCCGGAGTCCCCGCGCTACCTGATCTCGGTCGGCAAACGCGACCGGGCCCGCACCGTGCTCCAGGAGGTCGAGGGGGAGGAGGGGAACCTCGACGCCCGCATCGTCGAGATCGAGGAGAAGCTCCGCCGCGAGCACAAGCCCACCTTCAAGGACCTGCTCGGCGGGCGGTTCTGGTTCCTGCCGATCGTGTGGGTCGGCATCGGACTCTCCGCGTTCCAGCAGCTGGTGGGCATCAACGTGGCCTTCTACTACTCGTCCACGCTGTGGCAGTCGGTCGGCGTCGACCCCACGGACTCCTTCTTCTACTCCTTCACCACGTCGATCATCAACATCGTGGGCACCGTCGTCGCCATGATCTTCGTGGACCGGATCGGCCGCCGCCCGCTGGCCCTCATCGGCTCGGTCGGCATGGTGATCGGGCTGGCGATGGAGGCGTGGGCCTTCAGCTACGACCTGGTGGACGGAAAGCTGCCGGAGACCCAGGGCTGGGTAGCGCTGATCGCCGCCCACTGGTTCGTCTTCTTCTTCGCGATGTCCTGGGGCGTGGTCGTCTGGGTCTTCCTCGGCGAGATGTTCCCCAACCGCATCCGCGCCGCCGCCCTGGGCGTCGCCGCCTCCGCCCAGTGGATCGCCAACTGGGCCATCACCGCGACCTTCCCCTCGTTGGCCGACTGGAACCTCTCCGCCACCTACGTCATCTACGCCTGCTTCGCCACCCTCTCGATCCCGTTCGTGCTGCGGTTCGTCAAGGAGACCAAGGGCAAGACGCTGGAGGAGATGGGCTGAGGTCCCGCGGCCCGGGCGGCCACGGGACCCCGCTCAGAACTCGTCCGAGGTGTGCGGCAGCAGCGCGGTGCGGGACGCCGCCCCGAACAGGGCCGCCGCGCCCGGCCGGTGCTCCGTGACCAGGCCCGCGCGCAGCAACTCGGCCGGGTCGGCGTCGCCGAGGTAGCAGGCGGCCAGCTCCCGGACGTCCAGCGTCAGGTCCGCCGCGTCCCCGGTGGCGGTCACCCGGGCCCGGTACGCCTCCCCGTCCGGCTTCGCCGTCACCCGGTAGCGGCCGGCGTTGTCGGGCACCCCCGCGTCGGTCACCTCCAGCACCAGGTCCAGGGGCGCCGACCAGGTGCGGCCCTCCAACGCGGCCGGCACGTCGACCAGCCGCAGCCACAGCGCCGGGAACTCGCGGGTGACGTCGACCTGGTCGCGGTCGGCGCTGAAACGGAGCAGCGGGTCGTCCACCGGACGCCCCCAGGCCCGTACCTTGTCCACCAGGTCGATCGACACCAGATAGCGCCACAGGGCCGCCGCGACCTGCGGGGACTCCGCCTCCAGCTCGGCCACGTGGGCGGTGCCGCGCCCCTCGTCGTCGGACTTGGTCCGATACACCACGTACCCCGCCGGCGCCTGGCCCGGCTCGCCCAGGGTCACCACCCGGGGCTCCGACATGTCCTCGTCCTCCTCGAAGGCCTCCGGCAGGACGTGGGTGCGCCACCACCACTCGTCCCGGGAGACCCGGCCCGCCCGCTCCCGGCGGGCCGCCCCGTGCAGGGCGCCGATCGTCTCGGACGCGGTGGCGAACGGCACCAGGCGCAGCGGGCGGTCGTCCGACTCGATCCGCAGGTCCAGCGGATGGGTGGCGTCGATGGTGACCGTGTACGCACGGGTCGCCGGGTGGCAGCCGAAACGACCGTAGATGGTGGCCTCCGACACCCACAGCGCCGCCAGCGGGCGCCGCTGGGCCGCACAGCGGCGCCACAGCTCGTCGATCATGCCGGTGAGGACGCCCCGGCGGCGGTGGGTGGGGGCGACGGAGACGAAGGTCACGCCCGCCGCGGGCAGCTCGCCGCCGGGGACGGACAGGTCGAAGTGGTGGGCGGCCAGCAGCCCGACCAGGTCCTCGCCCTCGTAGGCGCCGATGCGCTCGCAGCGGGCGAGGATCTCGCGGTGGCCGGTACGGGTCTCGTCCTCCGGGGACTTCTCCAGGAAGACCAGGTAGTGAAGGTCCAGGGCGCGGTCGAGGTCGGTCTCGGGGATCGTGCGGTACTCCACGGTCATGGCCGCGACGCTAACCCGGGCCGCGGCGGCGGGTCTTCCGGTTTTCCGCCGCGGCAACGCGCCCACGGCCCGCCGGGATCGCTTCCTACGCCCGCCACCGGGCCCGGGTGGTCGATACTGGAGGGCGTTATGGACATCGTCATTCTTGCTGTAGTCATCGCCGTGGTGGCGCTCGGGACGATCGGCGCCCTGGTGGTCGGCAGCCGCCGCAAGCGGCCGTTGCCCCCGCCGCCGAGCACACCCGACCTCACCGCCCCGCCGGCCGAACCCCGGGTCGGCGAAGAGGCCGAGCCTCCCCGAGAGGAGCCCCGCCGCACCGTCGACGAGGTCCCGTTGCCCGGGCCCTCGACCGCGGTCGAGCCCGCCGCGGAACCCGTGGTCGAGGAGCCCGCGGCACCGTCGATCGAGGTGCCGGAGCCGACCGCGGGTCGGTTGGTGCGGCTGCGCGCCCGGCTCTCCCGATCCCAGAACGCCCTCGGCAAGGGCCTGCTGACCCTGCTCTCCCGGGAGCACCTCGACGAGGACACCTGGGAGGAGATCGAGGACACCCTCCTCACCGCCGACGTGGGCGTCCAGCCCACCCAGGAACTGGTCGAGCGGTTGCGCGAACGGGTCAAGGTGCTGGGCACCCGCACCCCCGAGGAGCTGCGCGCCCTGCTGCGCGAGGAACTGCTGACCCTGCTGGTGCCGGACTTCGACCGGGCCGTCAACACCGAGTCGGGGCTCGACACGCCCGGCATCGTGATGGTCGTGGGCGTGAACGGCACCGGCAAGACCACCACCACCGGCAAGCTCGCCCGGGTGCTCGTCGCGGACGGCAAGAACGTGGTCCTGGGCGCGGCCGACACCTTCCGGGCCGCCGCCGCCGACCAGCTCCAGACCTGGGGCGAGCGGGTGGGCGCCCGGACCGTGCGCGGCCCCGAGGGCGGGGACCCCGCCTCCATCGCGTTCGACGCGGTCAAGGAGGGCATCCGGGACGGCGCCGACGTCGTCCTGATCGACACCGCCGGACGCTTGCACACCAAGACCGGCCTCATGGACGAACTGGGCAAGGTCAAGCGGGTCGTCGAGAAGCACGCCCCGCTGGACGAGGTGCTGCTGGTCCTGGACGCGACCACCGGACAGAACGGCCTGGTGCAGGCCCGGGTCTTCGCCGAGGTGGTGGACATCACCGGGATCGTGCTGACCAAGCTGGACGGCACCGCCAAGGGCGGCATCGTGATCGCCGTCCAGCGGGAACTGGGCGTACCGGTGAAGCTGGTGGGCCTCGGCGAGGGCGCGGACGACCTCGCACCCTTCGAGCCCGAGGCGTTCGTGGATGCGCTTATCGGGGAGTAACGGCGGCCGCGGTGCGGCTGGCCGGCCGGCCCAGCGGGCCCGGCGGCGTCGGGGGCGGACCGTCCGTCCAGGCGAGTTCGGAGAAGAGTTCGAAGGCCGCCGGGTTGTTG
>NZ_JBEOWM010000050.1:0-42062 GCF_040296045.1 Streptomyces sp. NPDC002490
ATTCCTCTTTCCTTTGGTTTTGGGGGTGTCCTTTCCTCTTTTTTTTTTCGGGGCCCGCCCCCCCCCCGCCCGGGGGGGGGGCCGGCCCCCCCCCCCCGGCCCCCCCCCCCCCCACGGTTCACTTCCCCTCGATGACGGCGGCGGTGGTGGTGACCACCGCGCACCGGCCGGCCGCCCAGCGCAGGGCCATCGCGTGGTCCTCGGCGGAGAAGTCGGCCACCGCGTCGCCGACCACGAACGCCTGTACGTCCTGCATCCACGCGTCGCAGGCGGTCATCATGACGCCGATGTGGGCGTAGATCCCGGTGATCACCAACTGGTCTCGGCCCTGCGCGCGCAGCCGCTCCAGGAGGTCCGTGCGGACGAAGCCGCTGTACTTCCACTTGGTGAGGACCGTGTCGCCGGGACCGGGGGCCACCTCCTCCGCGATGGCGGCGGCCCGGGGGTCGGCGGGCAGCCCCGGGCCCCAGAAGTCCTGTTGGAGTCCGCGCTCGGCCGCGCTCTGGCCACCGGGCTGGGCGGTGTACACGACGGGTACGCCCGCCCCGCCGGCCCAGCGGCGCAGCCGGGAGGTGTGGGCGAGGAGCTCGGTGACGGGAGGGGCCGAGGTGTCGAACGCGGACAGGAAGTAGTTCTGGAGGTCGTGCACGAGCAGCACCGCACGGGCCGGGTCGACCGTCCAGTCGACCCGATTGGCGGGGAGGTCCCGGGCGGTGGGCATCGGGTAGGGGGCGACGCTGGGCAGGGCCATGGTTCGGGGGTTCCGTTCGGGTGGGCGGACGGGGCGCGGGGTACGGGGGACGGACTGCGGGTTCAGCGGATCCGGCCCGGCGTCGGGCCGTGGGACTCGAACTCCCCGGGCAGCGAGCACGGGTGACGTGCCGTCACCACTCGGCCCCCACCGCGTCCAGGAAGGTGCGGAACTTCGCCCCGGTCTCGTCCGTTTCGGCCTGCGGCCTGGAGGCGGAGACCACGCCGGCCCCCGCGTACAGCCGCAGCCGACTGTCCTCCGCCTCGGCGCAACGGATGGTCACGACCCACTCGCCGTCGCCCTCCGCGTCCTGCCATCCCACCATGCCGGTGAAGTACCCGCGGTCGAACGGCTCGGTTTCACGGATCACTTGACGGGCCAGGTCGGTGGGGGTGCCGCAGACGGCGGGCGTCGGGTGCAGGGCGCAGGCGAGGTCGAGCGCCGAGGTCGCGGGGTCGGGCAGGGCGGCGGTGATGGTGCTGGACAGGTGCCACATGGTGGCGGTCCGCACCAGGGTGGGGCGCGACGGGACGGTGAGGTCCCGACAGAAGGGCGCGAGGGCGGTGTGCACGGCGTCGACGACGACGGCGTGTTCGTGCAGGTCCTTGACGGACTCCAGGAGGGCCGCCGCCCGGCGGACGTCCTCGGCGAGGTCGGCGCCGCGCGGGGTGGAGCCGGCCAGCGGATTGGCGACGATCCGTGCGCCCCGGCGGGCGACCAGCAATTCGGGGCTGGCGCCGAGCAGGGTGCGGCCCTCGCCCACGGGCAGCGCGAAGGTGTAGCCACCGGGATCGCGGCGGGCCAGCCGGTCCACCATGCCGGCCAGGTCCAGCGGGCCGGGTGCGGTGAGTTCGAGGGTGCGGGCGAGGACGACCTTGCTGAACTCGCCCTGCCACATGCGGTCCACCGCGTCGGCGACCCCGGCCGCGTACTCCTCCGGGGCCGGGACCTGCCGTATCCCCCAGTCCACCGGGGCGGGCCGTTCGGCGGGCAACGCGATCATCGGGTCCGAGGGGAGGGAGGGGCCGGTGCGCAGTTCGGCGGAGACCGCGAGGGCCGCCGGCGCCTGGGGGTCGAAGGGGACGGCACCGATCAACAGGGGCGCTCGTCGGCCGCGTTCGCGGGCCGCGGCCAGTGCGGCGGCGACCCTCGTGGACAGGGGTCTCTCGTCGTGCGGAACCTCCTCCCGGGTCCCTCGGCCCAGGAGGGTGCGGGTCGGGGTGGCGAGGAACCGGTCGCCGGGACGGTAGGCGCGCAGCAGCGCGGTGGCCGCGCCGAGCCCGGGGTACCCGGGCTCGGGCGAGGCGGCGTCGCGTCCTGCGGGCTCGTCGGTCGAGGGGCTGGCCGGTGCGGCCGTGGGGACGTGCGTGGCGACTTCGGATGCCGTCGACACGGGGACTCCGTTTCTCGGTGTTCCGTGGGTGCACGGAGGCGGTGGGTGGGGGACGCGGCGCGGCTCACCGAAGGGTGGCGCCGCCGTCGACGTAGAGCTCTTGCATGGTGATGTGGCGTGCGCGGTCGGAGGCGAGGAAGACCACCGCGTCGGCGACGTCCTGGGGTTGGGCGATCCGACCGAGCGGTATGCCCGTGCGGTAGGCGTCCAGGTCTCCGGCGATGACCCGCGCGGAGGCCTCGTCGTCGGCCCACAGCGCGCGTTGCATGGCGGTGTCCGTGGAACCGGGGGCGACCACGTTGCAGCGCACGCCGTTGCGGGCGACTTCCAGACCGAGGCACTTGGTGAACATGGTGGCGGCGGCCTTGGAGGCGGCGTAGGCCGCCATGCCGGTGCGGGGGACGCCGGCGGCGTTGGAGCCGACGGTGACGATGCAGCCCTCGCCGCGGGCGACCATGGGGCGGACCGCCGCCCGGGAGGCGTGGAAGACCCCGGTGGTGTTGACGGAGAAGGTCCGGGCCCAGTCCTCGTCGGCGAGGTCGACCACGGGGCCGGGGTGCAGCACTCCGGCGACGTTGACCAGGAGGCCGAGCGGACCGTGTGCGTTCTCGATGCGTTCGACCTCCCGGTCCACGGCGGAACGGTTCGTCACGTCGAGGGTCCGGGGGTGGATCGCACCCCGTTCCGCCGGGTCGTCGCCGTGGTGGCGGGCGGCCCAGGCGGCGGCGAGTTCCTCGACGCCCCGGGCGGCGCGGTCGGTGGCGATGACCTCGGCTCCGCGCGCGGCCAGTGAGACCGCGACGGCCGCCCCGATCCCCTGTCCGGCGCCGGTGACGAGGGCGATGCGCCCCAGGAAGTCCTCGTGGCCGTTGGGCCGGTGTTCAGGCATGAACGAATTCCCCCCTCGCTTAGGTCAGCCTAACCTAACTTCATCGAGGTGCAACCCACAATCGGAACCCCGGAAAGCGCTCAACCCGCCGTGTACGAGGGCACCTTGTCCTCCCGCACGCCTCCTGTCCCGCGTCGACGCCCGGGAGGACGCCGGCGCAGCGAGGGCCGCGAGCGCCCTCAAGCCGTGGGCTGCGGGCTCCGGTTCGGCGCGGGCGAGGGGGGCGCGAGCGCCCTGGACGCGGAACCCGTTCGCGAGGAGACCGCACCACGAGCCGGGTCGAGGCTGCCCACCGGGCGCTGCGCATCGGTCAGGAGCAACTCGACGTAGCCGTCCAGGAGATGGGCCAGCCCCGCACGGTGCCGAGCGGTGGCCGCCGTGTCGTAGCGGTCGGCACGGGTGTCGACGGAGAGCCGCAACCCTCCGGCGGGGGCGGAGGACACCCCGATCGTCATGTCCTGGACCGGGCCGGCGGCGAGGGTGCGCACCGTGCCGGCGAACGGGCCGAAGTCGAGGGCCGCACCGAAGGGTTTGACGTCGACCACGGGTCCGGCGAGGGGGCCGGCGGCGCGGATCGGCCCGAGGTCGCGGCGCAGGTGCGCCCGGGGGTAGCGCTGGTGACGGCGGACGGACCGGACCTCCAGTGCGACCCGGTGCAGGAGTTCGGCGCCGGCGTCCTGCGGACGGACCGTCAGGTGCAGCGGGAGGACGTTCACCGCCGCGATCGGGGTGTGGAGGGCCGCGGGCCGGCACCGGTTGGTGAGCGGGAGGCCGAGGACGAGGTCCCGGGCACCGGTGGCGCGGTGGACGTGCAGGGCGGTGGCGGCGACCACGAGTTCGACCCAGGTGGCCCTGCCGGCCGCCGCCGCGACCGCGAGCCGGTCGAAGGTGACGGGCGGGAGGTCGAGGTGGTCGTGCAGGGTCGTCGCGGAGTTCCCGGTCGGCGCACCCCCGCCGAGGTTGACCGGCGGGGGTGCGCCGGCCGTCCGCGCGGCCCAGAACTCCCGATCGGCGACGTACTGCCGGCCGGCCAGGTAGCGGGCCGCCTCCTCGACGACCTCGCGCAGCGGGGCGAAACGGGTGCGCGGCGGCTCCGCCCCGGCGGCCAGCGCGGCGTGCACCTCGGCGGTGCGCCGACCGAGGAGGTGCAGGCCGTAGGCGTCGACCGCGATGCGGTCGACCCGCTGGTACCACCAGTAGCGGTCGTCGGCGAGCCGGACCAGGGCCCGGGTCGCGGGCGGGGCGCCGCCGGGGGCGCCCGCTCCCTCCAGGTCGGCACGGGTCCAGGCCCGGGCGGCGGCGAGCGGATCGGGGTGGTCGCGGAGGTCGAGCAGGTGCAGCGGGACGGTGGACGCGGCGGCGACCCGTTGGCGGGGCGTCCCGTCCCGGTCGGCGACGCGGATGCGCAGGGCGTCGGCCTCCGCGGCCACGCGGTCGAGGGCGGCACGGAACACCCGCTCCTCCGGTCGACCGTGGATCTCGACCACCTGGGCCGCCCGGGGCACCGCGGAACCGGGGGCGAGTCGGGCCGCGCGGTGCACCTCCGCCTGGGCGGCCAGCAGCGCGAACTCGTCCGGGTCCTGATGCATGTGTCGACTCCCCAAGGGCGCGGCTACGCGAGCGCGGGCCGCCGGGACGGACCGCATGAACTTAGGCAAGCCTAAGTTAACCCCTAGCGGGTCATGCGACGGGGCCGTGGTCGGGTCCCGTCAGGGCTTGCGGGCCAGGGCCGCGTAGGTGGAGGCTTCGGCGTCGGTGACCGTGTGGGCGGGGTCGTCGGGGTCCGGCCGCCAGGCACGGGTGGCGACCACTCCGGGTTCGACCAGGTCCCAGCCGGCGAAGAAGGCCGCGATCTCGCCGTGGGTGCAAAGGCGGATCGGACTGCCGGCCTCGGCGTAGATGCGGGCCACGCGGGCCAGACCTTCGGGGTCGAAGTCCGGGGTTCCGTGGCTGATGGCCAGGGTGCTGCCGACCGGAAGGGCCGCCTTGAGGCGGTCGACGAGCGCATGGGCGTCGTCGTCGGTGAGGAAGCGGAGGAGGGCGACGAGGCTGAGGGCGATGGGCCGGGTGAAGTCCAGGGTGGTGGTGAGGGTGTGGTGGGTGAGGATCTGGTGGGGGTCACGGGCGTCGGCCTCCAGGTAGGCGGTGACCCCGTCGGGGTGGCTGCGCAGGAGGGCGCGGGCGTGCGCGAGGACGATGGGGTCGTTGTCCGTGTAGACGACGCGGGCGCGCGGGACGACGCGGTCGTTCCGTGGCCGGCACCGCCCCTGTCCAGGGCCGAGCAGGCACGACGGGACCTGGATCTGGCGACGACCATGATCGTGAACGCTCCCACCGCCGCCGCCTCGCTCCGGGGTCTCCTGGACCAACGGCGCATCGACCCCGCAGGAGCACTGGTCTTCGCCGCACTGCTCCATCTCGCGGGCAACGGGGACGGGGCCAGGTTCTGGTGGGAGTTCGCCGCCGGGGCGGGGGACGCCACCGCGGCGTTCTGCCTCGGTCTGCTCCACGAGGGCCGGGCCGAGTTCCGTACGGCCCGGCACTGGCGCCGCCGGAACCTCGCCCTGGTCCGCGGCGACCGGGAGGGCCGCGGGCCGCGGAGACGCATCGTCCGGGCCCTCTTCCGCAGGGCTGCGCCCCGCATCCTGTCCGACGGACGTCCGGCACGACCTCATCGCACGCTGTCACCAGGGGGAGAAGCCCGCGCTTCCGCCGGCCGTCGAGACGGTCGTGCACGGGCTCGGCGTCGACGGCGACGGCGACGACTGCGACTTCGGCGAGGTGCCGCACCCGGACGCCAGCCTGATCTCCCTGAACCACCGGCCGGCCCGGCGTCGTTGGTCCGCCCGCGGCACCGTCCGGCGGACCTGGGCCGCCTTCGTCATCCGCCGCCGGACCCGTGCCTCGCCCACCAGGAGACTGACCGCGGTCCGGATCTGAATCCGGTCGCCCGGGCCAGGACGTGGTGCTGCCCGGATCCGGGGCGGGCCGTGCCGCTCCGGATCCGGGCAGGTCCGGGGTCCGGTCATCCCTCCTTGCGGGGACCGGACGGCGGCGCGCCGCCCGCGACCGGGGCGGGGCGCTCCCGGCCGCCCGCTCCGGCCAGCAGTGCGGCGGCGTGACGGGAGCGGGCGGCGTTGATCCGGCGCGCGGCGACCGTGCGGTCCAGGACGAACTCCAGGGTGACCACCAGCATCAGCAGGGCCCCGGCCACCAGGCCGGTGACGTAGGTGGGCGCGCCCGCGGCGGTCGCTCCGGCGATGACCAGGCAGAGGATCAGCACGCCGAGCAGCACGTTGACGGCGTTGCCGCGACCGCCGTACAGGCTGATGCCTCCGATCAGGCAGGCGGAGACGGCGCTGAGCATCAGCGAGGTGAAGCCGCGCGGGTCCGCGGACGCGCCCTGCATGCAGGCGATGGAGCCGGCGAGCGCCGCGCACCCCCCGGAGATCCCGAACGCCGTCGTCAACGAGGCGTTGACCGGTACGCCGGCCGCCCGGGCCTCCCGGCGGGCGCCGCCCACCGCGTAGATCTCGCGCCCCCAGCGGGTGAGGCCGAGGAAGAGGCCGAGCAGGACGATGACGCCGATCCCGATGAGGGTCGCGGGGGTCATCGACAGCCACTCCACCAGCAGGGGGTCCGTGGTGGTCAACTCGTCCAGACCGATGGGCCGGTCGTCGGCGAGCACCAGCGCGAACCCGCTGAATCCGATCCAGGTCCCCACGGTGACGACGAGCGAGCTGATCTGCAAGCGGGCGATCAGCAGGCCCTGGGCCAGCCCGAGGACGATTCCGCTTCCGGTGCCGATGAGCAGGGCCGGGACGAGCCCGAGTTCGCCGGCGCGGATCGCTATCACGCCGGCCAGGGCGGCCATCGAGCCGACCGACATGTCCAGCTCTCCGGCGATCATGGTCACCGCGAGTCCGGCGGCCGTGATTCCGATGAGGGCGACGCCGTCGAGGGTGCCGAAGACCGCGGCCCCCACGGTGAACTCGGACACCACGACGAACAGGGTCACGATCAGCGCGAGCAGCACGCCGGCTTGGACTCCGTAGACGCGGGTGGCTCTGCCCACGCCCCGCCCGAGGGTCGATTCGTTCATCTCATTGCCTTCCGACGGGCCACGTGCAGGACGGAGACCACGGCGACCAGGAGGATCCCCTCGGTGAGCATGCGCACGCCAGTGGTCAGTCCGTGCAACAGCAGGACGTTCTGGAGCACGACGATCACCAGGGCCCCGACCGCGGACCGGACCGCGGATCCCTCGCCGCCGCTGACCGCCGTTCCGCCGACGAGGACGGCGGCGACGGCGTCGACCGTGAGTTCCGTGAGGTTGTTGGCGGTGACCTGGCCGAGTTGGCTCGCGGAGAAGATGCCCGCGAGGGCGAGGCCGATCGAGGTGATGGCGAACGCCCAGGCGGTGGCGGCCCGTACGGAGATGCCGCTCATGACCGCGGTCTCGCGGTTGGAGCCGACCAACAGCAGCCGCCGGCCGGAGGAGGTGCGCTCGACGAAGAGCCAGACCGCCCCGGTGAAACCGGCGAACACCCAGACCGGCAGCGGGATGCCCAGGACGTCGAAGGCAGCCAGCTCGCCGACCGAGGAGGTCGGCGCCGACACCACGGCGCCACCGGTGAAGCCGGCGACCGCGCCGTAGATCAGTGCGCCGGCGGCGATCGTCGTGACGACCGGGTTCAGCCCGGCCGCCACGGCGAGGCTCTGCAACAGGCCGATCGCGATCAGGACCACGATCGCCAGGGCCGCGCCGAGGACCAGTGAGCCGCCGGTGGAGGCGACCCACATGAACAGGATCGACGCCAGCATCGCGGACTGGCCCGCGCCGAGGGAGAAGAGGTTGCCGGACAGGGTGATGGTGGTCATGCCGACCGCGGCGATACCGGTCACCGCGGTGTTGATCAGCACGCCCCGCAGGTTGTCGAGGGTGAGGAAGCCCGACGTGGTGAGCGCCGCGACGACGACCAGCAGGGCGAACACGGTGGGCATCGCCCAACGGGTCAGCCGCTGGGCGACTTCCTGTTTGCGCGCGACCAGCGCGCCGGCGGTGGTTTCGGTCATGAGGGGCCCACTTCACTCGATGTCTCGGACTGTCCGCTCCCGCTGTGCATGACCTCGCGGACGAGGGTTTCCTCGGTCCACTCCCCCTTGGGGCGGAGCGAGGTGAGCACGCCCCGGTGGAACGTGCCGATCACGTCGCACAGGCCGTAGACCTCGCTGGTGTCCGAGGAGCAGACGACGACCGCCATGCCGTCGTCGGCCAGGGACCGCAGCTGCTTGTAGATCTCCGCCCGGGCTCCGACGTCCACGCCCCGGGTCGGCTCGTCGACGAGCAGCAGGCGGGGCTCGCAGCCCAGCCACTTGCCCACCGCGACCTTCTGCTGGTTCCCGCCGGAGAGGGTGCCCACGGAGGAGGCGAGCCGTCGGGTGTCCAGGGCGAAACTGCTCGCGGAGCGGGCGGCGACGGCGCGTTCCTCCCGCCGGGACAGCACGCCGAACCGGGAGACGCGTTCCAGCCAGGGCGAGGAGAGGTTCTTCTCGATCGACAGGCCGTCGAAGATGCCGTCCCGTTTGCGGTCCGGGGAGCAGTAGGCCACCCCCGCGGCGATGCCGCCGCGCCGGTGGCCGAGGTCGACGGGTCGGCCGTCGAGTTCCACGCCGCCCGAGAGCACGGGCACGAAGCCGGCCAGCGCCTTCAGCAACGCCGAGCCTCCGGCGCCGAGTTGGCCGGTCAGGCCGATGATCTGGCCGCGTCGGACGGACAGGTCCACCGGGGCCTCGACCCCGGGGGCCGTGAGTCCGTCGATCGCCAGTCGGACCGGGGCCGTGTCGTCGGTGCGGCCGGGCTCGGGGAACATGTCGCCGAGTTCGCGCCCCAGCATGCGCCGGACGATCTGCGGGGTGTCCAGGTCCGCGGTCTCCTCGGGCGGGGAGCTGCGGCCGTTGCGGAAGATGGTGACCCGGTCGCTGACCGCGAACACCTCTTCGAGGCGGTGGGTGATGTACATGATGCTGGTGCCCTGGTCGGCCAGGGAGCGGACGGTGCGCAGCACCAGCCCGGCTTCGGCCTGGGAGAGGGCGGCGGTCGGCTCGTCCAGGATCACCAGCGTGGCCGAACGGGCCAGTACGCGGGCGATCTCCAGCAGTTGCATCTCCGCGACCGAGAGTTCCTCGACGGGGGTGCGCGCGTCCAGGTGCCCCAGGCCGACCCGCGCCAGGAGTTCTTCGGCGTTGCGACTGAGGAAGCGCCGGTTCCACCACAGCCGCGTACCGCGCTGGCCGAGCAGGAGGTTCTCGGCGACGCTCAGCGCCCCCACGGTGCTGTACTCCTGCTGCACCACGGCGATGCCCGCGGCCTGGGACGCCGTCGAACTCGACAGGTCGACCCGGTTGCCGTGCATGCGGATGGTGCCGGTGTCGGGGCGGACGAGTCCGGAGAGCACCTTGACGACGGTGCTCTTGCCGGCGCCGTTCTCGCCGAGCAGGGCCATGACCTCGCCCGGACGGACTTCCAGGCCGACTTCGGAGAGGGCCTGCACGGCGCCGTAGCGCTTCGATACGCCCTCGACCTGCAAGCGCAGGTTGGTGTGTGTGGACATCAGAACTGCAACTCCCGGATGGAGCGGCCCCACACCCGCAGCGATGCGTAGTTCTGCGGGGTGATCGCCGGGTGCGGCATGTAGGTGAAGCGGCTCGGCGCGGTGTCGGTGACCGCGGGCTGGGCCTTCGCCTCGGGCAGCTGGACGACTTCGTCGACGACCTCGCCCGCGGCGCGGAAGCGGGCCACCGTCTGGATCGCGAGGATGCCTTCGATCACGGGGGACTGGAGCACCGCCGAGTAGATCTCGCCCTTGATCAGCGGCTGTTGGTCGCCGGAGAAGTCGCCCACCACGACGGTGACGTCCTTGCCCGGCCGCAGGCCGTACTGCTGGAGCGCCTTGACGACCCCGGTGCCGATGTTGTTGGAGCCGGCGACGACGATGTCGATGCCCCGGCTCTTGTACTTGGACAGGACCTGGCTGGCCGCGGTGAACCCGCCCTGCGCGTCGGGGGTCTTGGCGTTCTCGGTGGAGAGCAGGTTGAACGCGTCGCCGACCCGCTCGAAGAAGGCGTCGTGGCGGACGACGCCCGCCTCGTACCCGGAGGGGTAGGTGATCTCCAGCAGGTTGGGCTTGTCCTTGCCGTGGAACTCCTTTCCTGCGGCGCGGGCCTCGTCCACCGCCTTGAGGGCCATCGTGCCCATCGTGGTGCCGATGGCCTCGTTGTCCTGCCCGGGGCGGGCGGTGATGTACGGCTCGGCCTGCGGGAGGACCCTTCCGCTGAGCTGGACCACGGGCGCCCTGGCCGCCAGGAGACGGGCCGAGTTGATCCCGGTGTCGTTGTTGGCGGGCCAGTAGACGAAGGCCGCGGCCGGCTTGCCGGACGCGAGGAACTGCCGGACCTGCTGGTTCTGCTCGGTCTGGTCGAACTTGTTGTCGATCACTTCGAGTCGGTAGTCCAGTCGCTCCGCCTCGTCGCGCATGGCCTCGACCTCGGCCCCCACGTAGTGGTTCGCCGTCGACACCACGAACGCGACGATCGTCGCGCGTTCTCCGTTCAGGTTTCCCGTCTTCGTGATCTTCGCCGGTGCGACGGACAGGTCTGCGCATCCCGTCAGCAGCAGTGCCATCGCACCGGCGAACACCGTGACCACGGCTCGGTAGAAACGGGTCATCGTCGATCCTTCCCTCACCAGGCGGTATCGCGGCCCGAACGTAGCATTGGATACATTCGGCGACAATATCTCGCACTTACTTCGCCAAAGCGGCTTTAATTTCGGAGATCGGATACATTTGACGGCTCATCATGACGACAGCGAGGAGTCACCCGATGCCGAACCCTCCGACCACGGCCCTGACCGTCAACCACATCGGGGTGACCGTCCCCGACGTCCACGCGGCGATCGACTGGTACGGGGAGGTCTTCGGCTTCCGCTGCATCATGGGGCCGCGGGAACTCGCCCCCGGCGCGCACGCCGAGGCGGGTGCGGTGTTGGGGAGCCGTTTCCGCCGGGCGTGGCAGGCGCACCTGCTCACCGCGAACGGCGTGGGCGTGGAACTGTTCCAGTTCATCGACCCGCCGACCCGCGGGCCCCGCCCCCCGCAGGAGCGGGTGCCCTATCTCGACCGCGGCCCGTGGCACCTGTGCCTGACCTACGAGGACGTCGAGGCGATGGTCGACCGCATCGTCGCAGCGGGGGGCGCACTGGTCTCGGCGCCGCACGCCTTCGTCCCCGGCCGCCCCTGGACGCTCGCCTACACCACGGATCCGTGGGGGACCGTCCTGGAGATCATGAGCCACAGCTATGCGGAGGTGTTCGCCAACTGGCCGCAGCCCGGGCAGTTGACCCCGCACACCGTGGTGCCGCGCCCCGACCCCGGACACCGGGACGGTGCGCCGACCGACTGAGCGGTGCGCACGGGCCCGTGTCCGTCGGGTCGATCCGGTGCGGTGCGGTGCGGGGGTCGGGGCGGGGAGGCCGCGGAGGTACCGGGCGGCCCCGCCCCGTCGCCGCCTACAGCAGGATCCTCATCGGGTTCTCGATGATCTGCTGGAAGGCGCGCAGCCAACGGGCCGCGAGGGCCCCGTCGAGCGCGCGGTGGTCACCGGAGAGGGTGACCGTCATCATGGTCGCCGCCCGGATCGTGCCGTCCTCGTCGACCACCGCCCGCCGGGACGCCGCCCCGACGGCCAGGATTCCCGAGTGCGGCGGGGAGATGATCGCGGAGAAGCTCTCGATCCCGTACATCCCGAGGTTCGAGATGGCGAACGAGCCGCCTTCGAGCTCGGCCTGCTTGAGCCGTCCCTCCCGGGCGCGCGCCACCAGATCGGCGGCGGCGGTGCTGACGTCGCTCAGGGACCGCCGGTCCACGTCCCGGATCACCGGGGTGACCAGGCCGTCGTCGAGCGCCACGGCCATCGCGACGGACACCGAGTCGAACCGGCGGACGGCGTCCTCGGTCCAGATCACGTTCGCCTCCGGCACCTCGCGGAAGGCCGCCGCGACCGCCTTGACGACGAAGTCGTTGACCGAGGGCACGACCGCGACCGCACCGTCCTCCTTGAGGGAGCGGCGCAGTTCCAGCAGTGCGTCCACCCGGCACTCCGCCACCAGGTAGAAGTGCGGCACCGTGTTCTTGCTCTCGGTGAGCCGGCGCGCGATGGCGCGCCGCATCCCGGTGTGGGGGACGTCGGTGAACCCGGTCTGCGCCGGCGGCGCCGGAGCCTGCGCCGCGGGCGCGGGCCCGGGACGTTCGGCCGCACGGTCCGCGGGCGCGGCGGGCGGGCGTTGCGCGGCGACCTCCGCGGCCGCTCCGTGGCGGTCCAGGTCCCGTCGCACGACCCGCCCCCCGGGGCCGGTTCCGGTCACCGTGTCGAGGTCGATCCCCCGCTCACGGGCCAGTCGGCGCACCAGGGGGGTCACGAAGCGGCGTTCCTGGAGCTGCGGCGCCGGGGCGGCCGCGGCCACGGGCACCGGCGCCGACTCGGGGGCTCCGGACTCCACCGGGGCCGGGGCCGCGGCCGCCGCGGGTTGGGCTCCGGACTCCACCGGGGCCGGCGCCCCGGCCGCAGCGGGTTCCCCGCCGGCGGCTGCCAGTGCCTCCGCCACCGTCTCGCCGGGGCCGGCGAGGACGAGGATCGGGGTCCCGACGCCGATGGCGACACCCGGCTCGACGAGCAGGCCCGCGGCGACGCCCTCCTGGTCGGCTTCGAGGTCGACGGTCGCCTTCTCCGTCTCGACCTCGGCGATCGCCTGCCCCACCGTGACCGCGTCCCCGGGGGAGACGTGCCAGCCGAGCAGGATGGCTTCGCTCATGCCGGTGAGCACTTCCGGCATGCGGATGACCACGGCCATCAGACACCTCCGAGCGCGGTCTTGCAGCGCTCCAGCGCCGCCACGATGTCGTCGGTCTGCGCGATGGCGACCGCTTCCAGGACCCGGGAGATGCTGGGACTGGACTCGGCTCCGGTGACCCGCTCGACCGGCATGTCCAGCCAGTCGAAGTACCGGCGCTGGATCTCGTCCGCGAGCCATCCGCCGTAGGACGTGCCCCGTGCTCCCTGCTCCACGATCAGCACCGCGTTGGTCTTGCGGATGCTGGCCCCGATGGTGTCCCAGTCGAGGGAGGCCCGGTCCAGCCAGCGCAGGTCGATCAGATCGGCGTCGGTGCCGGTCCGCTCGATCGCCTCGGCCGCCCGGTGGACCATGTTCAGGTAGCTGATCACCGTCAGGTCGGAGCCGGTGCGGCGCAGGGCGGCCCGCCCGGGCGGCAGGACGTAGTCGAGGTCGTCCTCGGGAACCTCCTGCCGCTCCCCGTACAGGTCGACGTGCTCGATCACCAGGACCGGGTCGTCCAGCGTCGCGGCCGCGTTGAACAAGCCGATGTAGTCGGCGGCGGTGGACGGGGCGACGATCCGCCAGCCGGGGCTGGTGGCGAAGATCCCGGCGGGGTCCATGAGGTGCTGGGAGCCGTATCCGGTTCCCATCGCAACCTTGGTGCGCAGCACGAGCGGGACGGTGTTGTGCCCGCCGAACATGTGACGGGCCTTGCCTATCTGGTTGAACACCTGGTCCGCGGCGACCCAGAGGAAGTCCGGGTACATGAACTCGATCACCGGCCGGACGCGGCCGTCGAGCGCGGCCCCCGCGCCCAGGCCGGCGAACGCGTTCTCGCTGATCGGGGTGCCCAGCACCCGCTCGGGCGCGACCTGCAACGCCTTCTTGGTGACGCCGTTGGTCCCGCCGCCGAGCCGGTGGACGTCCTCGCCGATCACCACGACCCGGGAGTCCTCGGCCATCCGCCGCCCGAGGACCTGGGAGGCCGCGTCGACGAAGCGGAGCGACCGGGTCGGGCCGTCGTGGTCGACCGGGTCCAGGACCCGGGCCTCGGCGAGTTCGCCGGCGTCGCCGCGCAGTCCCTCGTCGACGGTCGCCGGGTCGGGCCACAGCGCGGGCCTGATCCGTCGCTTGCCCGGCGCCTCGGGGTCAGGCTCGACCAGTTCGGCGACGATCCGGCGCATGGCCTCCTGGGCCTGTTCCCGCACCCCGGCCGCGGTCGGCTCGTCGAGCAGGTCGAGGCGGTGCATCTCGCGTTCGGTCCTGGCGATGGGGTCGCGCAGGCGCCACTCGGCCTCTTCGTCCTTCGTGCGGTAGCCGAAGGCGCTGCCGGCGTAGGCGCCGTTCTGGTGGAAGTAGCGGTAGACCTCGGCTTCGATGAGGGTGGGCCCGTCACCGGCCCGCATGACCTCTTCGGCCTGCTGGGTGGCCAGGTGGACGGCGAGCGGGTCCATGCCGTCGACCCGCCACGAGGGGATGCCGAAGGCGGGCCCGCGCACGGCGAGCCGGTCCTCGCGGGTGACCTCGGCGACCGTGGTGGAGACCGCGTAGAGGTTGTTCTCGATGAAGAAGCAGAGCGGGAGGTCCCAGGCCGCGGCCAGGTTCATCGATTCGAGGACCGAGCCGATGTTCACGGCGCCGTCCCCGAAGTAGGAGAAGCTGACGTCGTCGGTGCCGGCCAGCCGCTGGGCGAAGGCGTTGCCCGCCGCGAGCGGCACTCCCCCGCCGACGATGGCGTTGCTCCCGAGCGCACCCGCCTCCAGCCACTGGAGGTGGATCGATCCGCCCCGGCCGCGGCCGAAGCCCTGGGCGAGCCCCAGGATCTCGGCCAGCGTGCGGCGCAGCACCATGAGGACGCCGTCGTCGACCAGGGCACCGAGGTCGGACCGGCCGCCCGTCAGGTGGGTCAGGCACTTGGCGAGGAACTGGTGGTGGCTGCGGTGCGAACCGTTGATCGCGTCCGAGGTGCGCAGTCCGATGACGGAGCCGACGGCGCCGCCCTCCTGGCCGATGCTGGAGTGCGCCGGCCCGTGCACCAGCCCCTCGGAGGCGAGCTCCAGCACGGTCTCTTCAAAGGCACGGATCAGGTGCAGTTGGCCCAGCATGCCGGCCAACAGGGCCGGGTCGGCGTGCCGCCAGTCTGAGCTGGTGGTGCTGAGCTGCACGCAAGGCCGGATCGGATCCAAACGTCGCTGTCGTGGCATGGGCTTCCTCGCCGCCGTCGATGTATCGCAGACGCGTCGCATCCTGCGTCTGGTGCCGCACGCTACCCCCAGATCGTATCCAAAAGTAAGAGAGCTTTACAGAAATGTTCGATTGACACCCTAAATCGGGTCGGTAATGTATCCAATGCTTGCCAGCCCTGGTCCGTGCTGGTCAGCGCTCGTCGGACCGCCGTCGCCCTCGCGCAGGACGATTCCGAGCGGGGCACGGGCTCGCACGGGACCCCTGAGAGACCTGAGGAGAAGCCATGGCGCTGCCCGGTCTGCGCGGCACCGAGCACATCGGGTTCACCGTGCCCGACCTGGAGGAGGCGGACGCGTTCCTCGTCGACGTGCTCGGCTGCCAGCGGATCTACCAGCTGGGCCCCTTCGTCCGCGACGACGACTGGATGCGGGAGCAGCTCGACGTCCACCCCCGGTCGGTCATGCGCAAGCTGTACTTCTACCGCTGCGGTTTCGGCCCCAACTTCGAGGTCTTCCAGTGGGAGCCGGCGGACGGCCAGCGGGAACAGCCCCGCAACAGCGACCTGGGAGGGCACCACCTCGCGTTCTACGTGGACGACCTGGACACCGCCGTCGACTACCTCAGGGCCCGCGGGGTGCGGGTGCTGGGCGAACCCGTCGCCAGCAGCAACGCCAGCGAGGGCCAGCGGTGGGTCTACTTCCTGTCGCCCTGGGGCATGCAGTTCGAGCTGGTCAGCTTCCCCCGCGGCAAGGCGTACGAGGCGGATGCGGAGGTGGTGCTCTGGCACCCGGCCCACCCCGCGCGTTAGGCATCATGTCTCCATGAGCGACGCTCCTTCATCCAGCACCCGCGCGGGCACGGCGACCCCGGGCCCGGGCGCATCGCACCACACCGACAAGGCACGGTACGGGGACACCAGCCAGCGCATCGCGGACGGCCTGCGCACGGCGATCCTCGCCGGCGAGCTCCCCCCGGGCAGCAGGATCCGACAGGAGGAGGTCGCGGCGCAGTACGGCGCCAGCCGCATCCCGGTGCGCGGGGCCCTGCGCATCCTGGAGTCGGACGGTCTGGTGAAGCTCGTCGCGAACTCCGGCGCCTGGGTGTCGCAGTTCGACCTCGGGGAGTGCGAGGAGTTCTACCGGATCCGCGAGGCGGTGGAACCGCTGCTGCTGAGCGCCAGCGTGCCCGGGCTGACGAGCCAGGCACTGGACCGGATGGACGAACTCGCCGAGGAGATGGCGCGCACCACCGAGGTCGAGCGCTTCCTCCACCTGGACCGCGAGTTCCACGGCCTGTCGTACACCGGTGCGAAGACGGTCGTCCTCGACGAGATCGTCCAGCGCATGTGGAACATGACCCACCACTACCGGCTGATGTTCGCCCAGGTCTTCCTCGAACAGGGCGACACGGTCGTCCACGACGAGCACCGCATGCTGGTCAGGGCGCTGCGCGAGCAGGACGCGGACCAGGCGGGCCTGGTCGCGTGCAGTCACATCCGACGGACGCGGCGGCAACTCGCCCGGCATCCGGAGCTGTTCGGTTCCTCCCCGGCGAGGAACTGAGCCGTCCTCCCGGAGGTCGCCGGCGAGGCCCTCGCCCCCGTCCACCACCGCCGAGTGACCGACCTCGCGGCGGACGGGACGGCGGCGGCGAACGCTCGTACGGGGGCTGCGGTGGAGCGTTCCGTTCAGGGGCCGGACGGGGAACGCTCCACCGCAGGTCAGGTGGCCGCGCCGAACGGAGTCCGGCCCGACCGCCCCCGAGCACGCACCAGCGGGCCGGGGGCAGGCGTCAGTGAGCTGAGGTGGCGTCAGGACGAGTTCAGGGTAAGGGACACGGGAACCCGGTCAGACGCGAACCCGGTCGGCGCGCCCGGTCAGCACCCCTCCTCGATCCGGCGCACCCGCTCGGCGTCGTCGGTGCGCGGACAGGTGGCACAGGCCTCGGCGGGCCGGATCGCGTAGTACAGGCAGCAGCCCAGCCGGGTGCGCGTCGGATGCTCCCGGCCGTCGCGGGTGACGAGCCGCCGGAAGGCGGCACCGCCCGGATAGGGGGCCAGGGCGCGGGGCAGCACGGCTTCGGCCTCCTGCACCCCCCGGGCCTCGTCCCCGTGCATCCGCCCCAGGTACCACAGGGCCGACACCAGGTCGTCCCCGACCATCCCCCACAGCGCACGGGGGCCACGGCGCAGGCGCGGACCCATGGCCGCGAGCAGGGGGCGCACGTGGTCGGCGACGGCGGCGCGCAGTTCGGCCCGCAGCGCCTCGACGCCGGGCAGGACCCGCACGCCCGGGCGACCCGCCGCGGGGTCGTCGGGCAGACAGGCGAAGGCCGCGGGCACGACCTGGTACGCCTCGCCCGTCCGGCTCAACCGCAGGTCCCGCGGGCGCAGCCGGGGCACCCGCCGTTGGAGGTACCAGGGGCCGGCGTGGAGCACGGCCGCGGTCCACAGGTAGCCGTGCAGCGCCCGGGAGGCGACCACGTCGGGCCGCGGCTCGTGGGCCTCACGGACCCGGATCTGTCGGACGTGCCGTTCCAGCCAGGCGTTCAGGAAGTCCTCCCGGCAGGCGAGTTCGGCACCGTCGAACCATCCTTGACCGGGCACGGTCGACGGTTCGACGGGGGTGACGTCCAGGGCGGGACACGCCGCGTCCAACCGCCGGTACGCGGCGGCGAGCAGGACGGAAGGGCCGGCAGCGGGAAGGGCCGGGGCCGACGCCAGAGCCAGGAACACGGGCACTCCTCGGGCACCGTACGGCGGTGCGTACGGGGTGGGGGCATGAGTGAGCCAGCACGGGCGGCGGCGGACCCGCAGGGGCTTGAAGGAAGCCTCACCTTACTCACACCGGTGGGGTGGCGCGCCAATCGACATGGCGCCCCCGCGAATTGACACCCTTAGGCATGCCTAACCTAAGCTCTCGGCCGTGTTCCCCACCAAGCGGATGTACCTGCTCGCGCTGAATCCCACCGACTCCGTGTCCGAGGGGTTCCTGCCCGCCGCCCGCTCCCTGGGACTGGCCGTCACCCTCCTCACCGACCAGCCCGCGTCGCACCGCGCCCGCCATCCGGAGCTGGAGGTCGTGGCGTGCGACGTGCGGGACTTCCGGGAGGTGATCGCCGTCGTCTCCGCCCGGGAGCGCCCCGATGCCGTCTTCACCAACAGCGACCACCTCCAGACCCAGGCCGCCCTCGCCGCCGACTACTTCGGGCTCCCCGGCAAGGACTGGCGCGCGACCCTGCGCACCAAGGACAAGGCCCTGCTGCGCCGCCACCTGGCCGCGGCGGGGACCGACCGGGTGCGCGCACTGGAGATCCCCGCGGGAACGGACCCCGCGGACGCGCTCGGCGACCTCCACGCCCTGCCCTACCCGTGCGTGGTCAAGCCCCGCGAGGGGGTGGCCAGCGAGGACGTGGTCCGGGTCGACACCCCCGCCCAGCTCCGGGCGCGCTGCGCCCGCATCCGGGCCCGCCGCCCCGGTGACGCCCTGGTGGTGGAGGAGTACCTCGCGGGTGAGCTGCACACCCTGGAGACGTTGGGCGACCACGACGTGCGCCATGTGCTCGGCGGGTTCCGCACCCGGCTCTCCGCCGCCCCGTACTTCGTCGAGGAACGCCTCACCTACCTCGCCGAGCTGCCACCGGCGGTGCTGGACCAGGTGCTCACCGCGCTGGACGCGCTGGGCGTCGGCTTCGGCGCCTGCCACACCGAGTTCGTCGTGGACGGGGCGGGACGGGTCCGCATCATCGAGGTCAACTACCGCGCCATCGGGGACCAGTGCGACCTGCTGCTCGCGGAACTGCTGGACGTTCCCCTCTTCGCGCACGTGCTCCGCACCCATCTGGGGGAACCGCTCCCGCTCGACCTGGGCGCCCGCACCGACGGCGCCGCCCGTCTGGACTACCCGTGCGCCCGCCGCGACGGCACGCTCACCGCGGCACCCGACCGCACCGACCTGGTCGCGGACGGGGTCCGGCTGGCCTACCGACCGCTGCACGCCGTCGGCGAGCGGCTCCGGGTGACCCACACCAACCGCGACCTGCTCGGGGTGGTCCGCGCCACCGGACGCGACCGGGCGGCCGTGGACCGGGCGGTGGAGGGGTTCCTCGCCGACCGGTGCTGGGAGATCACTCCGTGATCGGGCCCGACCCCGGACCGGGGGGCCGGCACCTGGTGCGGGTGCTCAGCGCGCTGCTCCGCGAGGACGTGGTGGGACTGCGGACGCGCAGCCTGCGGGAGGACCGCCCGGACGGCGGATGGCTCCGGCTGGACCACCCCCGGGGGGCACTGCTGCTCCCGGTGGAGCCGGACGGGTTCCAGTGCGAGCTCGGCGCCCGACTCCCCCTGGTGCGCCGGGAGGACGCCGGCGGCCGCACCACCACGGACCTCACCACCGCGGAGGCCGTCCTGGCCGCCCTCGGGGAGCTCGCCGACCCGGCGGACCGCCCCGGCTTCGCCGCGTTCGCCGAGGAGTGCCGGCAGAGCCTGGCGACCGAACGGTTGCACCGGGACACCGGCGGGGCCCTCCTCGCCCGGCTGGCCGACGCCTACGGGCCCGACCCCGCCCGGTGGACGGACCCGTTGCCCTTCGACGCCCTCGCCGCCCGCCTCGACCACCCGGTCTATCCGACCGGCCGGGTCCGCAACGGTCTGACGCCTCATCAACTCCGTTCCTACGCGCCCGAGTTCCACCCGACGTTTCGGCTGCGATGGCTCGCCCTGCCCAGGAGCGAGGTCCGGGACGAGGGACTCTCCACCACCGGGGACTGGCCCGTCCCGTCCGCGCTCGGGCTGCCCCCGTCGCTGGACGACGACCACCTGCTCCTCCCCGTCCATCCCCTCACCGCGCAGGGACCCCTGGACGGGGCCCTCGCCGAGACCGGGCTGCACGGCCGGGCGGTGCTCGCCCCCCGGTCGTACGCCGAGGTCTCCCCCACCCTCTCGCTGCGCACGGTGGCCCTCGCCGCGGACCCCCGCACCCACCTCAAGGTGCCGCTCGCCACCGCGAGCCTGGGCCGCCTCAACCGCCGGACCATCAAGCCGGGCACCCTGCGCGACGGCGCCGCCTGCGGGCGGCTGTTGGCCGCCGTGATCGACCGCGAGCCCCGCTTCCGCGGCACCGTCCTCCAGGCCGACGAGACCCGGTACGCCCACGCCGACCACGAACTCCTGGCCGTCCTGCGACGCCGCTGGCCGGAGGGGCTCGACGGGAGCGTGGTGGTGTCGATGGCCTCGCTCACCGCGCCCGCCCCGGGCGGCGGCCTGGTCGTCGACCGGCTCGCCGACCGCTTCCACGGCGGCGACCCGGTCGCCCTCCTCGACGCCATGCTGACCCTCCTGTTCGACTGGCAGACCACCCTCTTCGGCTACGGGGTGGCGCTGGAGTCGCACCAGCAGAACGTCTCCCTCGTCCTCGACGACCGCCCCGACCGTCCCCCGCTGCGCCTGCTGTTCAAGGACAACGACGGCCCCCGCATCCACGCCGGACGGCTCCGGTCCGCCCTGGGCGGCCGCGCCGACGGTCTCCTCCGCGACTTCCACGACCCCCGCATCACCGGGGACGACGACCGCCCCGTGCTCGACCTCTTCGCCACCATCACCGTCCACCTGTGCGCGGGCGCACCGGCGTTCGCGCTGGCCCGGCAGGGCCGGGCCCCGCTCCGGGAACTGCTGGCGCTGGTGCACGACCGGCTGGACGCCGCCGTCGAGCGGCTCGGCACCGGCGCCACGGCACCGGGCACCGCCCTGCGCGCCCATGTGCTCGACTCCCCGCGCCTGCCCGTGAAGGCGATGGTGACCGCGGGAACGCTGCTCAGCAAGCAGCGGTCGGGCGCGCAGGACATCAACAAGCACTACACCACCGGTCCCAACTACCTTCTGCAAGGGGCGTAATCCGCTGATGCCCAGCACCCTCTCCGGCCCTCCGTGCGCTCCGGCGCCCGTTCCGGACCTGCCCGGCGCGGACCTGGCCGTGGCACACACCCTCCTCAACTGCCTGCTCCGCGAGGTGTCCGGGCCCGAACGGCAGGCCGCCGTGATCGGTGGCCACCTCCTCCTACGGCTGCCCCGCCGGGGCGTCCTGCTCCGGGTCGCCCTGCGGCGCACCTCGCTCCTCGGGGCGCACCGGTTCACCGGCCCGGTCACCGAACGCCTCGCCCCCGGCGACGGGGTGCCGCACGAGGGCTGGGCCGAGGTCGACTGGCTGCGGCTGGCCGAGTACACCCGCGCCGAACTCTCCCTGCGCACCGGCAGCCACAACGACGAGTTCCTCACCCAGATCGCCGCCAGCCACCGCGGGACCAGCACCGCGCTGGCCGCGGCCCGCCCCGGGCCGCACCCGCTCGGCGGCGAACCCATGGCCGTGTACCTCACCTCCGAGCAGTCCCTGGTCCTCGGCCACCGCTTCCACCCCACCCCCAAGGCGCACAGCGGGGACCCGGCCCGCTGGGCGGCGTACGCGCCCGAGGCCGGTGCGGCCTTCCGGCTGCGGATGCTGGCCGTGCGCTCCGCGCTGGTCGCCGAGGAGAGCACCGAGCCCGCCGCCACCGTCCCGCTGGACCGGCTGCACCGCGTCCCGGAGGGCTTCCGGCTGCTGCCCGCCCACCCGTGGCAGTACGAGATGCTCGGCGAACACCCCGGACTGCGGGCCGCCCTCGACCGGGGCGAGGTCCTCGACCTCGGGCCGGGCTCCGAGGACGTGCGGCCCACCGCATCGGTGCGCACCGTCCACACCGGCGACGGGTTCCTGAAGTTCAGCCTCAACGTCCGGATCACCAACTGCCTGCGCAAGAACGCCGCGTACGAACTCACCGGAGCGGTGGCCCTGACCCGGCTGCTGGAGCCCGTGCTGGCCGATCTCGCCGCCCGCTTCCCCGACGTCGCGGTGTTGCGGGAACCCGCGTACCGCTCGCTCGCCCTGCCCGGGCCCGACGGACGGCCCGACCGGTCGCTGCTGGAGGGGTTCGGGGTGATCGTCCGCGAAGGGCTGGCGCGCCACCTGCGCCCCGGGGCGACGCCGCTGCTGGCCGCGGCCGTAGCCGACGAGTACCCGACCGGCCCGGCGCAGGCGTCCCGGCTGCTGGCCGGCGCCACGCCCGCCGAGGCGCTCCACTGGTGGTCGGCGTACCTGCGGCTGCTGGTGCCCCCGGTGCTGGCCGCGTACTTCGACCACGGGGTGGTCCTGGAGCCGCACCTCCAGAACGTGGTGGTCTGCGTGGCCGACGACGGCACGCCGGTACAGCTCCTCTTCCGCGACCTGGAGGGCACCAAGCTGGTCCCCGACCGGCATGCCGGGGCCCTGGCGGAACTGGCCCCCGAGGTGGCCGGGCCGCTGACCTACGACGCCCGGCGCGGCTGGGACCGGGTCGCGTACTGCCTGTTCGTCAACCACGCCGCCGAGGTGCTGGCCGTGCTCGCCGACCTCCACCCCGGACTGGAGCGGGAGTTGTGGGCACGGCTGCGCACCACCGTGCAGGAGTACGGTCGCGTCCACGGCTGCCCGCCCCGGTTGCGGGCGCTGCTGGCCGGAGTGCCCCTGCCCGCCAAGGCCAACCTGCTGACCCGCTGGGACCGTTCGGCGGACCGGGACGCGGGGTACGTGTGGTTGCCCTCCCCCTTGGCCGAGGACGTGCTGTCCGGGGCGAGCCGCACCGACACCGACTGGAGCACGCGGTGAGCGCCCCCACGCCCCCGGTCCGGGAGCGGCTGCTCGCCCTGACCGGCGACGAGCTGCCCGCCTACCTCTACGACCTGGACGCGCTGCGCGCCCATGCGGCGGCCGTGCGCGCCGCGCTGCCCCGCGGGGTGGAGCTGTACTACGCGGCCAAGGCCAACCCGGAACCGGCGCTGCTGGCCGCGCTGTCCCCCGCCGTCGACGGGTACGAGGTAGCCTCCGGCGGGGAACTCGCCCATGTCGCGGCGGCGGTGCCGGGGCGTCCGCTGGCCTTCGGCGGGCCCGGCAAGACCCCGGCGGAGCTGACGGCCGCGCTGGAGGGGGTCGCCGCGGGGGCCCCGCTCCCGCGCTTCCACGTGGAGAGCGTCCACGAGCTGCGGGTGCTCGCCGCGCTCGCCGCCCGGCTGCCGGCCGGGGTGCGGGTTCCGGTGCTGACCCGGTTCAACCTGGTGCCCGGCCCGGGGGCGCTGGCCGGGGGGTCGCTCACCATGGGCGGCGGGCCGGGGCCCTTCGGCATCGACCCCGCCGAGGCCGACGCGGTGCTGCGCGCCCTCGGCGACGGCACGTTCCCCCGGCTGGAGTGGTACGGGACGCACGCGCACCTGGCGAGCGGGCTGGAGGCGCCCGCGCTGGCCGCGGTCGCGGACGGGGTGGTGCGCTGGTCGGCGGCGCTCGCCGCACGCCACCGGGTGCCGCTGCGGGAGGTGAACGTGGGCGGGGGCATGGCCGTCGACTACGCACGGCCCGCGGCGCGGTTCGACTGGACCGGGTACGGTGCGGCGCTCGCCGCCCTGCTGGCCGCCCGCCCCGGGCTGACCCTGCGGGTGGAGCCCGGCCGGGCCCTCACCGCGTACTGCGGCTGGTACGGGACCGAGGTGTTGGACGTCAAGCACAGCCACGGCGAGGAGTTCGCGGTGGTCCGCGGTGGCACCCACCACCTGCGCACCCCGGCCACCAAGGGGCACGACCAGCCGTGCGCGGTGGTGTCCGTCGACGGCTGGCCGCACCCGTGGCCGCGGCCTTTCGCACGGGGGCCGCGGACCACCCTGGTGGGGCAGCTGTGCACGCCGAAGGACGTCCTGGCCCGGGGGGCCCGGACGCCGGGACTGCGGGCCGGGGACCGGGTGGCGTTCGCCCTGGCGGGCGCGTACGCCTGGAACATCTCGCACCACGAGTTCCTGATGCACCCGCGGCCGGGCTTCCACTTCCTGGACTCCGCCGTCCGGTAGCGGGTCCGGTCCCCGACGGGTGGTGCGGCGGTCCCCGTCCTACGATGGCGGCGACCGTGGCACCGCCCCTGCGGTGCGGACCCGGAGGGTTCTCGATGGGAGAGACCGACGCACCCGGCGGGCTGGGCCTGCCGCCCACCGTCACCGCCTGCCTGTTCGACCTGGACGGTGTGATCACCAAGACCGCCGTGGTGCACGCCGCGGCCTGGCGGGAGACCTTCGACGCCTTCCTCCGGGAGCGGGAGGGGCCCGGATTCCGGCCCTTCTCCCCGCACGACTACGACGCCTACGTGGACGGCCGGCCCCGCTCCGACGGGGTGCGGACCTTCCTGGCCTCGCGGGGGATCACCCTGCCGGAGCGCCCGGCGGGCGGCAACGCCGACCCACCGGGCACGCTCACGGTGCAGGGCCTCGGGGACCGCAAGAACGCGCTGTTGCTGGCGAGGATCCGGGCGGGCGGGGTCGAGGCGTACCCGGGCTCGTTGCGCTATCTGACGGCGGTGCGGGCGGCGGGGCTCGGCACGGCCGTGGTCTCGTCCAGCACCAACTGCCTCGACGTCCTGCGTGCGGTGGGCGCCGAGGACCGGTTCGACGTGCGGATCGACGGGGTGGTCGCGGCGCGGCGGGGGCTGCCGGGCAAACCGCACCCGGACACCTTCCTCGCCGCGGCGGCGGAGTTGGGCGTGGCGCCGGAGCGGGCCGCGGTCTTCGAGGACGCGCTCGCCGGAATGGACGCGGGCCGTTCGGGGGGCTTCGGCTACGTGGTGGGCGTGGACCGGGTCGGCCAGGCCGCGGCGCTGCGGGCGCACGGGGCGGACACGGTGGTGCGCGACCTCGCCGAGCTGGAGCGGTCCGCATGATCACCCATTCCTCGTACACCGTTGAGCCCTGGTCGCTGTGCGAGCGGTCGCTGAACCTCGACGTGCTGCCGCAGAGCGAGTCCGTCTTCGCCCTCTCCAACGGGCACGTGGGATGGCGGGGCAACCTCGACGAGGGCGAGCCGCACGGCCTGCCCGGCTCGTACCTGAACGGGGTCTACGAACTCCACCCCCTGCCGTACGCGGAGGCGGGCTACGGCTACCCGGAGTCCGGGCAGACGGTCATCAACGTCACCAACGGCAAGATCATCCGCCTGCTGGTGGACGACGAGCCGTTCGACCTGCGGTACGGACGGCTGGTGGCGCACGAGCGGACCCTGGACCTGCGGACCGGGTTGCTGACCCGGGTGTGCGAATGGGTGTCCCCCGCGGGCTGCGCGGTGCGGGTGCGCTCCGTCCGGTTGGTGTCGTTCACCCAGCGGGCGATCGCCGCGGTGCGCTACGAGGTGGAGGCCCTCGACTCCGAGGTGCGCATCGTCATCCAGTCGGAACTGGTGGCCAACGAGCAGTTGCCCGGGACGAACGGCGACCCCCGGGCCTCGGTGGCGCTGGAGTCCCCGTTGGAGTCGGAGTCCCACTTCGCCGCGGACGGACGGCTGGCGCTGGTGCACCGCACCCGCACCAGCGAACTGCGGGTGGGGGCCGCGGCCGACCACGTGGTGACGGGGCCGCGGCCGACCACCACCGGCTGCGAGAGCCGCGCCGACGTCGCCCGGCTGACCATCGCCTCCGCCCTCGCCCCCGGGGACGCCCTGCGGCTCGACAAGGTGGTGGCCTACGGCTGGTCGTCCACCCGGTCGCTGCCGGCGGTCAGCGACCAGGTGGACGCGGCCCTGGCGGCGGCGATGAGCATCGGCTGGGAGGGGCTGGTCGACGAACAGCGCGCCTACCTCGACGCGTTCTGGGCGCGCGCCGACGTGGAGGTGGACGGGGACGAGGAGATCCAGCAGGCGGTGCGGTTCGCCCTGTTCCACGTGCTCCAGGCGGGTGCCCGGGCCGAGCAGCGGGCCATTCCGGCGAAGGGGTTGACCGGTTCCGGCTACGACGGCCACGCCTTCTGGGACACCGAGGTCTTCGTGCTGCCGCTGCTCAGCTACACCTCGCCGTTCGCGGTGGCCGAGGCGCTCAGGTGGCGGCAGAACACCCTGTCGGCCGCGAAGGAGCGGGCCGCCCAACTGGGCCTCCAGGGGGCCGCGTTCCCCTGGCGGACCATCGACGGCTCGGAGGGCTCGGCGTACTGGCCGGCCGGGACGGCGGCCTTCCACGTGAACGCCGACATCGCCGACGCCGTCATCCGGTACGTGGCGGTGACCGGCGACGGGCGCTTCGAGCGGGACACCGGGGTGGAACTCCTGGTGGAGACGGCCCGGTTGTGGCGGTCGCTGGGCCACCACGACCACCACGGGGCGTTCCACATCGACGGGGTGACCGGCCCCGACGAGTACAGCGCGGTCCAGGACGACAACGCGTACACCAATCTGATGGCCCGGGCCAATCTGCTGGCCGCGGCCGAGGTCGTCGAGCGGCACGCCAAGACGGCGGCGGCGCTCGGGGTGGACGACGAGGAGAGCGCCGCCTGGCGGGACGCGGCCGAGGCGATGCACGTGCCGTACAACGACGAGCTCGGCGTGCACGAGCAGTCCTCCGGGTTCACCCAGCACCAGGTGTGGGACTTCACGGGGACCCGGGCGGACCAGTACCCGCTGATGCTGCACTTCCCCTACTTCGACATCTACCGCAAGCAGGTCGTCAAGCAGGCCGATCTGGTGCTGGCGATGTACAAGTGCAGCGAGCACTTCGACGAGGAGCACACGGCCCGCAACTTCGCCTACTACGAGCCGCTGACCGTGCGGGACTCCTCGCTCTCCGCCAGTTGTCAGGCGGTGATCGCCGCGCAGGCCGGCCATCTCGCGCTCGCCTACGCCTACGTCGCCGAGTCGGCGTTGATGGACCTGGAGGACCTGGAGAACAACACGCGCGACGGACTGCACATCGCCTCGCTGGCGGGCACCTGGATGGCGCTGGTGGCCGGCTTCGGGGGCCTGCGGTTGCTGGGCAGCACCCCGAACTTCACGCCCCGGCTGCCCGAGCGGTTCAGTCGGCTGGCGTTCACCCTGGAGGTGGTGGGCCGACGGCTGCACGTCGAGATCACCGCCGAGGCCGCCGTCTACACCCTGGTGTCGGGCGAGCCGCTGACCGTGCGGCACTACGGACGGCCGGTGCTGGTGACGCCCGACGCACCGGAGCGCCGGGGCATCCGGCCCGTGCCCGTGCGGCCGGCGCCCGAGCAGCCGCCGCACCGGGCGCCCGCGCGGGGCGGCCCGCACACCCGTGCCCGTCGTTGAAAAGCGGTGGACGGGGTGCGCCGTCCCTACCTACCCTGGCCGACGTGAACAGTCCCGAGGCCTCCAGAGGCTAGCCACCGGCCTCCCCGGTGGCTTCCCGTCGCAGCCCCGTGCCGTCGGCTCCGGGGCGCGTCGCCATCCGTGGACGCCGGATCGGATTCCTGTTGGATCTCGAACGGCTGTGGAGTTCTGCGGTGCCTTTCACCCTGTACCTCCTCGGACTGGCCATCTTCGCCATGGGCACGTCCGAGTTCATGTTGTCCGGCCTCCTCACGGGCATGGCCCGTGACCTCTCCGTGTCCGTGCCCGCCGCCGGGTCCCTGACCTCGGCGTTCGCCGTGGGCATGGTGGTCGGAGCACCCCTGATGGCGGTGACGGCACGGCGTTGGTCCCGGCGCGACGCGCTGTTGGCCTTCCTGCTGGTCTTCCTCCTCGCGCACGCGGTGAGCGCGCTGACCGACAGCTTCCCCCTGCTGCTGGCGATGCGGGTGGTGTCGGCCCTGGCCAACGCGGGATTCCTGGCGGTGGCCTTCTCCGCCGCCGCCCTGATGGTCGGCCCGCAGGCCAAGGGCCGGGCGACCGCCGTGTTGCTGGGAGGAGTGACCCTCGCCTGTGTGGCCGGGGTGCCCGGCGGGGCGCTCCTGGGCCAGTACGGGGGGTGGCGCGCGGCGTTCTGGGCGATCGTCGTGCTCTGCGTCCCCGCCCTGTGGGCCGTGTGGCGGGCCGTGCCGAACGGCCCGACCCCGGACGAGGCCGCCGAGGCCGCCGAGGCCGCCGGCCCCGCCGGAGCGGGGACGGTCCGTGCCGAACTGCGGGTGCTGGGCCGGCCCCGGCCGCTGCTGATCCTGGTGCTGTGCGCACTGGTGAACGGGGCCACGTTCTGCGCCTTCACCTATCTGGCGCCCCTGGTGACGGAGGTGTCCGGGCTGTCCCCGCGCTGGGTGCCCGCGGTGCTGGTGCTGTTCGGCGCGGGTTCCTTCCTCGGGGTGAGCGCCGCGGGGCGCCTCGCCGACGCCCGACCCCTGCCCCTGCTGATCGGGGGGTCGGTGATCCACCTGGCTGGCTGGGCGCTGCTCGCCGGCGGCGGCGACCGGCCCGCAGTGCTACTGGTGCTGGTGCCGGTCCAGGGCGCGCTCGCCTTCGCGATCGGATCCACCCTGGTCAGCCAGGTGCTGTACGCGGGCGCCGGAGCGCCCGTGCTGGCCGGGGCGAGCGCCACCGCCGCGTTCAACGTGGGCGCCGCCCTCGGACCCTGGCTCGGGGGCGCGACGATCACCGCGGGGCTGGGCTTCCGCTCCCCCGTCGTGGTGAGCGCGGCCCTGCTGGCCGTGGCGGTGGGGATCGGGGCCGCGGCCCTGCTGGCCCCGCGCGCTCGGGTGGCCCGGACGGGTTGATCCCGCCGGCAACGCACCGGCGGGAGGACGAAGCAGCAGGTCGATCGGCGCCTTTGGACCTCGACCGGGGGCGCCGGTCTCTTTTTCGGCCGATGGGGAACAATGATCGGAAGGTGTTCGTTGTAGCGGGCACCTGGAACACGACCACCTACAAGGAGTGGCCACTTGTCCGCCCAGATGACGGACCCCGATCCTCCGGGACACAGTCCCGAACCATCCCGCCTCTTCACGCATGATCGCGGCACCCGGCGGGGTGGTGTTCGATGAATGCCGCACTCGGCCTGTTGGCGGTACTCCTGCTCACCGCCGGAACGGGCTATTTCGTCCTTCAGGAGTTCACCTACGTCTCCGCCGACCGGCTGGCCCTGGCCCGTGCGGCCGAAGCGGGTGACCGGCGCGCCGCGCGCGCCCTGAAGGTCACGGGGCAGCTCTCCTTCATGCTCTCCGGCGCCCAGCTCGGCATCACCGTGACCGGTCTGATCGTCGGCTTCCTCACCGGCCCGTCCGTCTCGGCCGTCATCCGGCCGTTGGTGTCGGGCGTGGGCATCCCCGACGCCGCGGTGGACGGGATCTCGGTGGCCTTGGCCTTCGTGGTCGCCACCGTCGTCCAGATGGTGCTCGGCGAGCTCGCCCCCAAGAACCTGGCGATCGCCGTGCCGGAACGGCTGGCGAGGTCGCTGGCCCCCTCCACCCTGGCCTATCTGAAGGTCGTGGGCCCGATCATCCGGGTCTTCGACGGTGCTGCCGCCCGGCTGCTGCGCCGCATCGGGATCGAACCGGTGGAGGAGTTGCACCACGGCGCGACCCTGGAGGAGCTGGGTCAGCTGATCGGCGAGTCCCACGAGCGGGGCGCCCTGTCCCGGGACACCGCCGAGCTGCTGGACCACGCCCTGGAGTTCTCCGAGCGCACCATGGGCGAGGTGATGGTGCCGCGCGCGGACACCGTCTTCCTCCGCAAGGACGCCTCGGCCGCCGACGCGGTGGAGCTGATCGCCCGGCACGGGCACTCCACGTACCCCGTGCTCGGCGACCACCCCGACGACATCACGGGGGTCCTCGGCGTGCGGGAGCTGTCCCGGGTGCCCGCCGAGCTGCTGGCCGGGAGCACGGCCGGGGAGCTGGCACGTCGCCCGCTGCTGCTGCCGGACACCCTGCCGCTGCCGGGCGCGGTCGCCCGGATGCGGGAGGTCGACGACGAGTTCGCGGTGGTGCTGGACGAGCACGGCGGGGTGGCGGGCATCGTCACCTACGAGGACATCGCCGAGGAACTGGTCGGCGACATCGCCGACGAGACGGACCGGGTCACCGCGCTCGCGGTGCCCGACGGATCCGGTTGGCTGGTGGACGCGGGTCGACGCATCGACGAGGTCGCGCCGGCCATCGGGGTGCCGTTGCCCGAGGAGGACGACTTCGACACGGTCGGCGGACTCGTGGTGGACCGGCTGGGCCGTTTCCCCGCGATCGGCGACCGGGTGGCGGTGGAGTTGCCGGACGGCAGCACCGCGCTGATCGACGTGTGCACCCTCAACCGGCACGTGCCGGAGCGGGTGCGGATCGAGCACCGGCCGGCCCCCGAGGTGTCCGAGGGCACCGAGGCCGCCGTGCGGGGCGGTGCGGTCGGTGCGCACGCGCACCGCGCGGACGAGGAGGTGACGGCATGAGCTTTCCCCTCGCCCTGTTCCTGACCGTCCTGTTGCTGATCGGAAGCGGCTTCTTCGTGGCGGCGGAGTTCGCCCTGGTCGCGGCGAAGCGCCACCGGATGGAGAAGGCCGCCGCCGAGGGGCGGCGCGGTGCCCGGGCCGCCCTGGACGGCATGCGCGAGCTGTCGTTGATGTTGGCGGGTGCCCAGTTGGGCATCACGGTGACGACGCTGGGGCTGGGGTCGATCTCCAAGCCCGCCGTGTCGCACGCCCTCGACCCGTTGTTGCAGGACCTGGGCCTGCCGACCGGTCTGAGCTACGGCGTGTCGTTCACCATCGCGATCGTGGCGGTGGTCTTCCTCCACATGGTCGTGGGCGAGATGGCCCCGAAGTCCTGGGCCATCGCCCGTCCCGAGCGCTCGGCGATGCTGCTGTCGCCGCTGTTCCGGGCGGTGGTGAAGGTGGTGCGTCCGCTGATCCGGGTGCTCAACGCGGTCAGCAACGCCCTGGTGCGGTTGTGCCGGGTCACCCCGCGGGACGAGTTGGTCGCGGTCCACGACCGGGAGCAGCTGACCGACCTCGTGGCGGAGTCCCGGCGCACCGGGCTGATCAGCGCGGCCGACTCCGAGCTGATCACCCGTTCGCTCGTCGAACCGCTGACGCCGGTGGCGGAGCTCCTGGTGCCCGCGGCGGACATCACCTGGGTCGACGCGAGCGCCACGCCCTCGACGATCCTCGGGGTGGCCTCGGCTGCGGACCGGACGCGTCTGCTGGTCCGGGACGCCGGTCGGGTCGTGGGGTCGGTGCACAGCCGCGACGCCCTGGTCGCCCGGGCGCGTGAGCGCACGACGACCGCGCGGGAGCTGGCCCGTCCGCTGCCGGAACTGACGGCGGACGACACCGTGGCGCACGCCGTGGAGCAGCTGCGCAGGCGGCGGGCCTCGCTGGCCGTGGTCCGCGACGGTTCGGGAGCGATCGCCGGACTGGTCAGTCTGGACGACCTGCTGGCCCGCTACCTCCAGCCGGCCGCGGTCGGCTGACGCCCGCCCGGTCGGTCGCGTGCGGATCGACCGAGCTGCTCGGACGTGGTTCCCCCACCGGGGCCGTCCGCCGCGCGCATCGCCGCGCAGGCGGACGGCCCCGGCTGCTTCCTGCCCGGGACGGCGGTGCGCCGGAGACCGGGCCCACTCGGGCCCTCGCGGTACGGACCGGCTCCCCCGCCCGTCGCTCCCGGGGCTGCCGGCGTCCGCACCGTGTGACGGCCGGCTCACGGTGCGGACCGGCTCCGACGGCCGACCGTGTCCACCGGCAGGTCCGAGGGCCGGCACCGGATCAGAGCGGCACCGTACGCGATCGTCCAAACCACCCAGAGCGCCCAACCGGCGAGCCCCAGCAGTCCCACTCCCTCGACCCCGGCGACGACCGGGAGGGCGAGGGTGGCCGACGACAGCAGCAGGGTCGCCGACAGCAGTCCCACGGCCGCATGCCAGGGCCGGACGAGGCCGGCGCGCACTCCCCCGATCGACAGCCCGCTGAGGGCAAGGGCGAGGAAGGCGCCGTTCAGGGCGAACAGCGCGTCGTGCAGGGCCCAGAGCGCGGCTGCCTCGGCGTCCTCGCGGGTCAGCGCGAGCCGAGTGGCGACGACCGCGGCGAAGGCGGCGTTCTGTAGCACCACCCCCGCGAACCCGAGCAGCGACCAAGCCTCCCCGCTCGTCCGTTCGGCGCGCCGTAGCGCCGCGACCACCGCCGCGCCGAACAGGGTGGCCAGCACCCAGGCGGCGGGCACGAGCGCGGAGCCGATGCCGACGGCCGTGGTCTGCCCGCGGAAGAAGGCCGCGGCCTCTTCCGCGCCGCTGCCCGGCACGGGCAGCCCGGCGGGGACCATCACCGCGTTCGCGGTGACGATCAGGAGGGCGAATCCGATGCCGGCGAAGCCTCCGATGCGGGAGAACGGGGAGGTCCGGGCCCTGTCGTCGTGAGATAACATGTATTCATTATTAGCAGCATAAAGTCAATGAAGGGAAGCCAGTTGGGCGAGGAGAACGGCCGCCGCTCCTACGAGTCCCTGCGCAGGACCGCACAGGCGCTGGAGACCAGGGCGGACATCGCGCGGGCCGCACTGCGGCTCTTCAGGACACGCGGCTGGGCGGGAACCACCGTACGGGACGTCGCCCGCGAGGCGGGGGTCTCCGTACCGACGGTCTACTCGACGTACGGGAACAAACAGGGCCTTGCCCGGGCCCTCGCCGACGCGGCGGACCTGACGGCCGGGGTACCCCGGCAGCTGGCCGAACTGGAGGCGGCTGCCGCGGACCCCTCTCGACAGCTCGCCGCGATGGCCGGATACGACCGGCGACTCTTCGAGCGAGCGGGGGATGTCCTCCGGTTGCTCAGGGAAGCGGGCCGCATCGAACCGGAACTGGCGGCGGTCTACGACGACGGCCGCGTCCGGGCCGACGAGACGCGGGCCCGGGTCTTCTCGTCCTGGCCGGACGGGACCCTGAGGCCCGGGCTGGACCTGCGGGCCGCCACGGACGTCTATGCCGCGCTGTGCACCGTCGACGTCTACACCACCCTCACGGCCGAGCGCGGCTGGTCACCCGACCGGGTCGAACGCTGGTGGAGCGACGCCCTGGCACGCGAACTCCTGGATCGGTAGGCGCGCTTGCCCACGGCCCGCACGACACCCCTGCCGCCGGGACGGTTGCGGACCAGGGGGCCACGGCGGCCGGCCCCGGTACCCCGCTCAGGGGTACCGGGGCCGACCGCCGTGCGGGGCGGGTGGCTCAGTCGTCGTACGACAGGCCGTGCCCGGAGCGGAAGAGGACCTTGGCCGGGTCGTCGGCCCGCTGGATCGGCACGGGCAGCTTGCCGCGCGGCTCGACCCGTCCGGCGATCACCCGGGCGGCGGCGCGCAGTTCGACCTCGGTCCAGCAGTAGGAGACCAGGGAGGCCGGGACGTCGCCGAGGTGGGCGACGTCGTAGGGGTTGCGGACCGCGAGGTGGACGACGGGGACGCCCGTGGCGAGCAGCCGGGACACCAGGGTGCGCTGGGCGCTGGTGGCCCCGACGTTGTCGGTGGTCACCACCACCGCGTCCCGGCCCTGGGCGGCGGCCACGGCCTCGTCGATCTTCGCCGCGTCGGGCGCCCGGCCGGTGGCGAGCTGGGTGGTGCTGTAGCCCAGCTCGTCGAACGCCTTGGCCAGCTCGGGCACCGTGGTGCGGGTGGCGTCGGTCGGGAAGGCCGGGCTGGCGCCGACCACGAGCAGCTTCTTCTGCCGGCGGCGCAGCGGGAGCGTCTCGTCCTCGTTGACCAGCAGGGTGGTGGTGCGCTCGGCGATCCGGGCCGCGGCGAGTCGGTGCTTGCGGGCGCCGACGACCCGGTCGACCTCCTTCGGGGAGATGTAGGGGCTGCCGCCGAGCAGGCCGACCTTGTCCTTGATCCGCAGGATGCGCAGCACCGACTCGTCGAGCCTGGCCTCGGTGATCTCTCCGGTGCGGACTGCGGCCAGGACGCCGTTGTAGGCGACGTCGATGTCCGGCGGGAACAGCAGTTGGTCGACGCCGGCCTTGAGGGCGAGGACGGGCACGCGGTCGTCGCCGTACTTGGTGCGCACCCCGCGCATGTTGAGGGCGTCGGTGACGATCACGCCGTCGAAGCCGAGTTCCTCGCGGAGGACGCCCTGGAGGATCGTGGGCGACAGGGTGGCCGGCTCGTTGCTGGGGTCGAGCGCGGGGACCTGGAGGTGGGCGGTCATGATCGAGTCCACGCCCGCGGCGATCGCCGCCTTGAAGGGCGGGGCGTCGATGCGGTCCCACTCCTCGCGGGTGTGGGTGATCACGGGCAGCCCGGTGTGGCTGTCCTCGCCGGTGTCCCCGTGTCCGGGGAAGTGCTTGGCGCAGGCCACCACGCCGGCCTGCTGATACCCCGTCACCTGGGCCGCCACCATGCGGCCGACCTCGCGGGCGTCGGCGCCGAAGGAGCGGACGTTGATGATGGGGTTGGCCGGATTGACGTTGACGTCGGCGACCGGGGCGAAGTTCTGGTGGATGCCCAGGGCGGCCAGTTCGGTGCCCGAGATCCGTCCGGCGGTGCGCGCGTCGGAGAGCGAGCGGCCCGCTCCGAGCGCCATCGCGCCCGGCAGTTGGGTGGCGCCGCTGCCGATGCGGACGTTGGCCCCGTGCTCCTGGTCGATGGAGATCAGGGACGGGATGGGGGTGGGCAGGGCGAGCGACGCGCGCTGCACGCCGTTGGTCAAGTCCGCCACCTGGCGGGGGTCCTGGATGTTGTTCGCCCAACCGGAGAAGTAGATGACACCGCCGAGGTGGTACTTGGCGATGAGCTCGGCGACGGTGCGGACGCCGATTTCCCTGAGGTTGCGGTCCTGGTCGAACTGGCTGGGAGAAGTCGCCGAAGTACCGTAGAAATACGGCACGAACAGCTGGCCGATCTTCGCCTCGATGCTCATCTTGGAGATGATCTTCTTGAGGCGGCTGTCGCGCTTGTGCGCGACTGCGGGGGTAACCGTCACCCCCACGACACCCGTTGCGCTCGCCGCGACCACGGTCGCGGAAGCGAGAACGGTTCGTCTGGACAAACTCCGGTCCTGCATGCGGACATGCTCCTTCCAGCCTTGCCCGTCAAGGGAATTGAAGGAAACTTGAAGTACTCCGAACAGCGGGAAACGTAGCCCGCGGATCATGGACAGGGCAAGAGGTCTAGACAAAATAGGTCTAGACAAAATGGGGAGCCAGATTCGGCCACTCCGCAGACGGGGATCGCCGCCACAGCGCGTGTCCGACATGGCCGGATCACGCCCCCCGGAGGAACGGGTGCCAAGCCGGACGAGCCCACCGAGATCCGGCGACGCCCCGAGGAACCGGGCAGGGGAGAGCCCCGACTGGACGGGGGGAGACCAGCCGGGGCGGATCGAGGGGATGCGGAGGGCGGTCGCCTCTCGGCGAAAGGCTCCACGAGGCTTCAGCCGAACGATCGTCCTCGTGGGCGGAGAAGTGAGCCCGGGGACTCGTTCCCCCCGCATCCACATCAGGTGAACGACGAACCACCGTCCCTTGTTCCCCGCCCCCGGTGAGCCGGGCCACGGCGCCCGTCCGCGGCTATCCCCCGTCGGGCGGTCGACGCTGCCCCGCGCTCCCCCCGGGAGCCAGCCGCTCGACGACCTCCGCCAGCTCGGCCACGGCCTGCTCCACCCGCAGTCGCATCGCGCGCTGCTCGGCGACCAGCGCGCCCAGCAGCAGCGCCGTCAGGGCGACCGAGCCGTTGAACGCCTGGAGGTTGATCATCACGCCGAGCTGGCTGTGGCCCCGGAACGGTCCGACGCCGTCCGCCGCCGCGATCGCGGTCACCACCGAGACGAACAGGGCGCACAGGGCGGCGCCGGTGAGCTGGAAGCGCACGGCGGCCCAGATCAGCAGGGGGTAGGCGAGGAAGAGCAGACTGAGGTCGCTGGTGGCGGCCAAGGGCGCCACCAGGGCCGTGCAGGCGGCCAGGGCCAGGGCCTCCGGCCAGCGCCCCCAGCCGAACGGCCGGTGGGCGTACCACAGGATCAACAGGACCGGGGTGACCACCAGCACCCCGAGGGCGTCCCCCGCCCACCAGGAGGACCACACCGCCCAGAAGTCGGAGGCGTGGATCTGGCGGCGCGCCAGCAGTTGCCCCACGCCCGCGGTGGCGCTCACCAGCATGCCGCCCAGCGCCCCGAGGAACACCAGCGCCATGCCGTCCCGCACCCGGTCCAACTCGTTGCGGAAGCGGACCGCCCGCAGCAGTGCGTAGGCACACAGGGGGGCGATGGTGTTGCCGACCAGGATGCCGATGGCACTGGGCTGGAGGGGGTGGCTGATGTGCTCCACGATCAGCAGGGCCCCGAGCGCGATCCCGGGCCAGATCTGCGGCCCCAGGAGCAGCAGGGCCGCGAGGGCGATCCCGGTGGGCGGCCAGATGGGACTCACCACCGCCCCCTCGACCACCAGCGCCTTGAGCAGCCCCAGCCGGCCGCCCGCGTAGTAGCAGGCCGCGACGGCCAGGTTCTGGAGCACCAGCACGCCGGCCCGGCGGACCGCGGGCCGCTCCACGAGCGAGGTCACGGCACCCCTGGTCGAGCGTCCGGCAGGCGGATCCGCACCGCCCGGCGCATCAGCAACGGCACCGAGGCCAGCTCCCCTCTTCTCGCGGGACGGACCGCAGGAGCGTGCTCCGGTCGCCCAGGAGCACGGCTACCACACCGTCGCGGCGCTCGGTGACGGCTCGGTCACCCGGTCGGCGAGTCTCACCCGACAGGCCGTGACCGGCGGGCGCGGCGCGGTCAGCCACCGGGCTCGCCGGGCGCGGCCCCGGGCGGCGGGGCGTCGTGGCCGATGACCAGCACCGCGGCGTCGTCGTCGTGGCCGATCGAATCGGCGATGCGCATCACCGAGGTGGCCAGCGAGGCGGCGCCGAGCGCGGCGCCGACCCCCACGCCGGCGAGGGTGGCCACCTGTTCCAGTCCCTCGTCGACGGAGAGCGAAGGTCCTTCCACGACCCCGTCGGTGACCAGGACGAAGGCGCCGCGTTCGGTCAGCCGGTAGCGGGTGACCGGGTACTCCACGCCGGGCTCGATGCCGAGCGGCAGCCCGCCCTCGTCCTCGACCACCCGGGAGCGACCGCTGGCGGTGGCCCGGACCATCGGCACGTGGCCGGCCCGGGCGCTGTCGAGTTCCCAGGTCACCGGGTCGAAGCGCACCATGGTGCAGGTGGCGAAGAGCGAGCCGCCCAGCGACAGCAGCAGGTCATTGGTGCGCGCGAGCAGTTCACCGGGGTCGCTGGTCACCGAGCCGAGGGCGCGCAGCCCGACCCGGACCTGCCCCATGAAGGCCGCGGCCTCGATGGTGTGCCCCTGGACGTCACCGATCGAGTAGCCGATGCTGCCGTCGGGCAGGACGAAGCCGTCGTACCAGTCCCCGCCGACGTTGAGTCCGGCGAACGCCGGTGCGTAGCGGGCGGCCACGGTCACCCCCGCGACCTCGGGCAGTCCGTCGGGGAGCATGCCGCGCTGGAGGGCGAGGGCGAGTTCAACCTGGGTCCGGTGGGCGTCGGCCCGCACCCTGGCCTCCGCGGTCAGGGAACCGAGCCGGGCCAGCAGGTCGTCCGGGGTGTCCGCGGGGCGGTTCGAGGCCATGATGCAACTCCGCCGCACGTCCGTCCGGGCTATGACCCCGTCATTATATGCGAATTGTCCGCATTTCCCCATTCCGTCGGGGGAGGTGGCCGCCCGGGGCGCGGCAACCGTCGCGGATTCGGTTCGCACTCGTGATCGCCGTGGGCCGCCCGGGCGACGGGCACCCGCACTAGGGTCATGATCATGAGAAACGACGACGATCCACGGGTCGCGCTCGCCCGTGCGACCGCCGCCGGCCGGGCCGGCGCGATCTGGGACTTCATCCGGAGCTTCGCCGAGGACTGGGCCCGCCCGCTGGCCCCCGAAGACGGTTGCCCCGAGGGAGAGCTCCGCGAGCGGGCGGACCGGTTGGGCCTCGCACTGCCGGCCGCGGTGCACGAGGCGTACGCGCTCTTCGGCCGGCGGGACGACCTGGTGCGCGTCCAGGACCGGCTCTTGCGCCCGGCGCAGTGGGAGTACGACCCGGAGACCGAGGTGCTCATCGTCCGGGTGGAGAACCAGTACGCGGTGGAGTGGGGCGTGTCCCTGGCCGGGCACGGCGATCCGTCCGATCCTCCGGTGTTCTTCCGGGCGACGGACGAGGAGACCTGGCTCCCCTTCCTCGACCGCTTCTCGCTGGCGTGCGCCGAAATGGTGCTCTCCGAGAGCCTGTTCGCACCCGGCGCGGCCCTGGACAACCGTGCGCTGGACCCGGTGACCACGGCCCGGGTGGCGGAACTCTGCACTCCGCTGCCCCTGCCCGGCTACCCGGTGTGGGCGGTGCCCGAGGGGGAACCGGTGCGCTGGTTCCACCGGGACGGGGTCCTGCTGCGCGCGGACGGGTCCGACTGGCTGTGGGCCCGGGGGAGGGACGCGGCGGCCCTGGCGGCGGCCCGCGCCGATCTGCCGGGCGAGTGGCTGTTGGATGGCGTGCACTGAGGCCGTCCGAACCGGTCACACCCGCGCCGCCCGCAGTGCGGCGGTGTGCGCCCGCACCTGCTCCGGGGTCAGGTAGGCGTCGGTGTGCTCGAAGTCCCGCAGGGTGGCCGGGTTCCGGGCGAGGAAGCCCATCCGGACGAAGTCGTCGCCCGCCACCGCGTTGAGCACCCAGTTGGTCAGCACGCGGGCCTTGGCCACCTGGGTGCGCAGGGCCGACCAGTGGTAGCCGCGGGCCACCGCCTGGGCGGGCAGCCCGTGCAGTTCGACCCCGAGCGGCTTGGACACGGCGTCCTTGCCGCCGAGGTCGACCACCAGACCGAGGTCCTGGTGGGTGTAGGGCCGCAGCGGCTGACCGCGCAGGGCGGCGAGCACGTTCTCCGCGACCTTGGCGCCCTGGCGCGTGGCGTGTTGCGCGGTGGGCGGGCACACCGCGTCGCCGCCCTTGGTGAGGTCGGGTACCGCCGCCGCGTCGCCCAGCCCGAAGACCCGGTCTGCACCGGGCAGGCACATGTCGGCGCCGACCGCGAGCCGTCCCCGGACCGTCTCGGCGTCCAGGGTGCCGATCAACGGGCTGGCCGCGACCCCGGCGGTCCAGATCAGGGTGCGACACGGCAGGACGCGCCCGTCCGTGAGGGTGACCGTGTCCTCGCCGGCCTGCGCGACCGACACCCCGAGGGAGACCTCGATCCCCCGGCGCCGGAGGATCTCCAGCGCGGCGAGGCCCAGTCGGTCGCCGAGTTCGGGCATCAGCTTGGGCGCGATGTCGATCAGGTGCCACTTGATCTGCCGGGCGTTCAGCCGGGGGTAGCGCCGGACCGCGCTGGTGGTGATGCGCTGGAGGCAGGCCGCGGTCTCGGTGCCGGCGTAACCGCCGCCGACCACGACGAACTGGAGCCGTGAGGTCCGCTCCGCCTCGTCCCGGCTGGCGTCGGCGAGGTCGAGTTGGGCGATGACGTGGTCCCGGATGTAGGCCGCCTCGGCGAGGGTCTTCATCCCCCGGGCGTGTTCGACCAGCCCGGGGATGTCGAAGGTGCGGGTCACGCTGCCCGGGGCGAGGACCAGGATGTCGTACGGCTCGTCCACCACCTCGTCGGTGATCTTCCGGATCACGCAGACCTTGGCCGCCAGGTCCACCCCGATGGCTCCGCCGGGGATGATCCGGGTGCGGTGCCTGCGACTGCGCCGCAAGGACACGGCGATGGACTGCGGAGTCAGGACGCCCGAGGCGACCTGCGGCAGCAGGGGGAGGTAGAGCTGGTACGAGAAGGGGGTGACGAGGGTGATGACCGCCTCGCCGGGCGCCAACCGCCGCTCCAGTCTGCGGACGCAGCCCACCCCCGCGAAACCGGCGCCCACCACGAGAATCCTGGGTCGTGCCACGGTGACCGTCCTTCCTGACCGCTCGTCCCCGCTCGCCCCGGGTTCCCGGGCGGGCGGCTCCCACCCCCCATCCTTGGGCGCGGGGAGCGAACCCGCCTGTTGAGCCGTCCCCGGGGATGACGGTCAGCGCAGGGTGTCCGCCCAGTTCGGCGGGACGCGTCCGGCCGGGCCCGGGGACGGCTGGTCCTCCGGGTGGGCCGAGGGCGGCGCCAGAGCCGGCCCGGTCTCGTACAGCCGCTCGGTCCGGTAGTTCCAGAACCACGCCTCACCGGGCTCGAAGCTACGCACCAGCGGGTGCCCGGTGGCCCGGGCGTGGGCGGTGGCGTGCCGCCCCGGCGAACTGTCGCAACAGCCGACGTGCCCGCAGCGGGCGCAGCGGCGCAGGTGGAACCACCAGCCGTCGGACTCCTCGCACTCGACGCAGCCCGTGCTCGACGGCAGGGCGTCCGGGTCGATCCCTTCCGAGCCTTCGGTCAGGTGCACGGTGTCCCTCCTCGGGTCGGGCCGTCGGGTCCGGCGCCAGATCCATGGTAGGAGGAATCGGCAGGAACCGCCCCGTAAGGACGACCGGGGCCCACCGGGGCGACCGACGGCCCCCGAGGCCGGGCCGCCCTCCGCGCCCTCCGGCTCGTCGACCTGACGTTCCTTCACCTCTAGTGAAGGGAAGGGGAGTTGGACCGGACGCCCGCGAACGGGTGACGGAACGACCGGTGCGCGCGGTTCGGTTGTTCAACCTCTTGACCGGCTTAGTCCAGACCAATAGCTTCCCGGCATGCGTCGAAGAATCCTCGCCAGGCTGGCGATCGCCGCCTGCGCCGCGTCCCTTCCGGTCTCCCTGTCGGTGACGGCACCCGCCTCCGCCGACTCCAGCAGTCCGCAGCAGGACAAGAAGGACCACCGGTCCGAACACCGGCGGATCGGCTACTTCACCCAGTGGGGCGTCTACGGGCGGGACTTCCAGGTCCAGGACCTGGACCGGAGCGGTGCGGCGGCACGGCTCACCCACATCAACTACGCCTTCGGCAACGTCTCCCCCCAGGGCACGTGCTTCCTCGAAGGCGTCCCGGGCGAAGGGGACCCGTGGGCCGACTACGTCCGTCCGGTCGACGCCGCGAACTCCGTCGACGGCGTCGCCGACACCGACGCCCAGCGCCTGGCCGGGAACTTCAACCAGCTCGTCGAGTTGAAGAAGAAGCATCCCGGCCTCAAGGTCCTCATCTCCCTGGGCGGTTGGAGCTGGTCCACGCACTTCTCCAACGCGGTGAGCACGCCGGCCAAGCGCACGGCCTTCGTCAAGTCCTGCATCGACCTCTACATCAAGGGCAACCTGCCCCGGGACGGAGCCCGCGGCGGTGAAGGGGCCGCCGCCGGAGTCTTCGACGGCATCGACGTCGACTGGGAGTGGCCCGGCTCCTCGGGCGAGGACGACACGCCCTACACCCCCGCGGACAAGAAGAACTTCACGGCGCTCATCCGCGAGTTCCGCACCGAGCTGGACGCCTACGCGAAGTCCCAGCAGCGCAAGGGCGAACCGCGCAAGCGCTACGAACTCTCCGCCTTCGTGCCCACCGCTCCCGCGAAGATCGACGCGGGCTTCGAGGTCAAGAAGCTCATGCGGGACTTCGACTTCGTGAACCTCCAGGGCTACGACTTCCACGTGTCCGGCGAGAAGACCACGAACCAGCAGTCCGCGCTGTACGCACCGAACGACTTCAGCGTCCACCAGACGGTCAACGACTGGCTGCGACGCGGCGCCCCCGCCCACAAGCTGGTGGTCGGCATGCCCTTCTACGGGCAGGGCTGGACCGGCGTGTCCGGGGGCGGCAACGGCATGCGGCAGCCGAACACCGGGCCGGCGCCGGCGACCCATCAGGCCGGCTACGAGGACTACAAGGTCCTCAAGAAGCTCGCCGACTCGGGCGCGTACACGGTCCACCGGGACCGGAAGAACGGTCATGCCTGGCTCTTCGACGGCACCTCCCTGTGGACCTACGACGACCCGAAGGTGCTGCGCGCCAAGGCCGAGTACGTCGTGGACCGGGGGCTGGGCGGCGCCATGGTCTGGTCGCTGGACGGCGACACCGCCGACGGCGAACTGATCCGCGCCATCGACCGGGGCCTGGACGACGACTGATCCGGCCCGCCACGGCCGGTGTCCGGTGGGGCGGAGGGTGGCCCGCCCCACCGGACACCTCTCCCCGGGGGTTTCGGGGAGGACCGGCCGGATGCTCCTATGGATGTCAAGCGGCTTCAGTGAGGTCGCTTTGAGTGGTTTGCGGGTTGATGTCGGTGGTCCGGATCGACCGCATCAGGACGCG
>NZ_JBEOWM010000051.1:0-41966 GCF_040296045.1 Streptomyces sp. NPDC002490
GGAGGCCTTCGCCGACCTCCTCAACGACCGGGTGCGGGTGCTGGGCGAAGACCACCCCGACACCCTCACCACCCGGAACAACCTGGCCTCCTGGCGGGGGGAGGCGGGCGATGCGGCCGGGGCCGCGGAGGCCTTCGCCGACCTCCTCAACGACCGGGTGCGGGTGCTGGGCGAAGACCACCCCGCCACCCTCACCACCCGGAACAACCTGGCCTCCTGGCGGGGGGAGGCGGGCGATGCGGTTGGGGCCGCGGAGGCCTTCGCCGACCTCCTCAACGACCTGGTGCGGGTGCTGGGCGAAGACCACCCCGACACCCTCACCACCCGGAACAACCTGGCCTCCTGGCGGGGGGAGGCGGGCGATGCGGTTGGGGCTGCGGAGGCCTTCGCCGACCTCCTCAACGACCTGGTGCGGGTGCTGGGCGAAGACCACCCCGACACCCTCACCACCCGGAACAACCTGGCCTTCTGGCGGGGGGAGGCGGGCGATGCGGTTGGGGCCGCGGAGGCCTTCGCCGACCTCCTCAACGACCGGGTGCGGGTGCTGGGCGAAGACCACCCCGACACCCTCACCACCCGGAACAACCTGGCCTCCTGGCAGGGGAGGGCAGTTGGCGAGGTAGCGGAGGCCACCCACAGGAATCATCATTTGTGAGACAGCAGAGTCCACCGGCGGAGCCGGCGGGGTGTGGCGCTTGACCGGTGCGGGGGGCTTGGTCGGCTGCAGGGCCGGGTCGGCAGTTGCTGCGGCGGGGCCGGCGTTCACGGGTGAGGGCGCCAGGATGTGCAGGTACGGACGTTCGTCTTCGGCACCGTCTCGTTGGCTGCGGCGATGAGCTTCGGTGCGCTCCAGCGCAGTTTCGTGCCGATGGCCCGGGTGCTGGGGACGACGTCCGGGCGGTCGGTGTTCGCGTCGAACGCCGTCGCCTGTATGCGTCCGGCGAGGACGGGGACTGCTGAGGCGAGGACGGTGCCGTCGGCGGCCGGGGAGACCATGCCGCGCTCAGTCGTCATCATCGTGGTCGCCGCACCGAGTCCGAGTGGCTCGTGCCCATCCCGCCGTACGACGGTGCCGGTCCGGCGCTTCGGTCCTCGTCTGGGTGGCACCGTTCCTCTTCGCCGCCTCACGGGCCGTGGCTGCGCGGCGGCGCTCCGGGACGAGTCCGGCCAGGGTGCGCTGGGCCTGTGAGGTGGGGATGACCTTGTACGTGGTCATGCCGCCGTGCCACCGCGGCGGAGTTCGTAGGTGTCGAGGTCGTAGTCGCCCATGACGACGTCGAGGGGGACGCCGTCGTCGATGCCGTCCTCGTCGTCGGCCACGGCCTGGGCGAGGGCGGGGTGGATCTTTGCCATCCACTCGACCCGGTAGGCGCTGATCACGTCTCGGACCGTGTGCAGTGGTTCGCCGCTGTCCTGGTGGAACGGCGCGGCCTCGAGCTCGGCGACGAAGCGCTGGAGCAGGTCGGGCCAGGGGGCGAGGGCGGCCTTCAGCCCGCTGATGCTTTGCGGGCCCTCGTCCGCGTCCAGTTGGTACGGCGAGCGGGTCGGCGGAACCGATTCAGCTGTGGGGGGCGGTACTCGGGTTGCACTCATCGGGTTCTCTCTACGGTTTGCGGAAGCGGCATCGCCCAGTGTCGGGCCCGGACGGCCTGGACTGCCCGGATCCTCCGGCCGTCACCCCACCGGATGACACGCGGCCGCTCCACTGACGCGGCACCTGGAGAGGGTGACGCAGCACGGGTAGCGGACGGTTGGACCGCTCGAGGTAGCGGTCCTGACCTCCCCAGGGTGCGCACGACGGTGCGGCCGCGGCCATGTTGGCGGCGGCGATCCGGGTGCGGGCCTGCTTCATCGGGGCCGGCGCGTCTTCCGCGGCGACGTCGGTCTCGGGGGTATGCCCGGCGCGACAGGGCTTCGCATCGGTCTTCGTCTTCGGCTCCACCGCTTCCGCGATGCCCGGATCCGCCGGGAGGGCGGCGCGGGCTGGCGGTGTGCCTCGATCGCGCGTCGGTGCCCGTCCGGCGGCGGCCAGCGTTCCATCGGGGGTCGGGCGAGCGGGTGCGGCCGGGGCCGGAGCGTGGTCCGCGGCGACGTCGGGCTCGGGAAGGCCCGGCGGGGCGGCTCCCGCAGCGCGGTGGTCTGCCGCTCCACCGTGGCCGCGATGGCTCGGTTCACTCGCGTCGGCGGCGCCGCGTTCTGGTGGGCGGCGGTAGCCCTCCGGCGGCGGGCGCGGTCGGCTGCGGGGCCGGGCAGGCGGCCGCCGGGCCAGGGAGAGGAGCAACCCTGGGTCGACGAACGAGCAAGGCGGGAGATTGTCACATGATCGGGCGGACAAGTCCGCTACAGGCTCTCCGTCCGGCTGGCCCGGAAGCTCATCTCCGGCCTGGCCTCCTTCACTGTGCGCGTCCGGGGTGCCACGGGGCGAGCGGGGCGCGCACCCCAGTGAATCGGGAGCACCGGGAGCATTGCCGCACGTCCGCCCGGGGATAGGACGGGCAGCGGGCCCGTCACGAGAGGAGTTCCGGCATGGACATCAAGTTCCGCAAGATCGCCGCGAAGAGCGGCGAAGAGCACACTCTGACCCTGCCCGTGGAAACGAGGCTGGCCGACGTGCGGAGGCTGCTGGAGAAAGCCCGGTTCATCACGCCCGACGGCGCGGGCGAGTCTGGTCCCAAGTACCGCTTCCTGGAGGTCCGGGCGGATTCGCGGCAGGACTTCAAGACGACCGCGGGCTCCATTGACCCGAACCTGGAGGACGAGCTCGACCTGAAGAAGGTACTCCACCTGAGCGGCAACGGCGTCCGCAGCGTCAACGTCGTTGACATCGTGGCCGCGAGTCCCGCCCTCGTCGGGCTCTCCACGGACTCCTTCGTCAACCACTACCTGCGCGTGACCGTCATCCTGAACAACTCGGCGAACGGGCGGGAGGAGAACGCGAAGCTGAAGGGCGCGTTCGAGCCCGTCATGTTGACGGATGCCCGGCCGGCGGACCCGATGAAGGCCTCCAAGTACGACAACGTCTGCATCGCCCTGGAGGGATCGGTCGTTGAGTTCGTCTTCACGTCGTGGGCCTGCGCCGGCTACGAGGGCGAGCTCAGGGACGGGTACGACAGCTTCATCGACTACGGGTACGCCGTCCCCGACAAACCCGGCTCCTGGGTCACGATGGCCGAGCGCGAGTACTCGGACTCCGGAAAGATGATCACGGTCGTCGGCGAGAAGAAGGACACGTCCGGCGATATCGACATCAACCTCCAGAAGGTCGTCGTCAAGGCGCGTCGGGTCTTCGAGCTCACGGTGGGCGACAAGAAGACCACGGACCACTCCACACCGCCCGAGGTCCCGGAGTACACGTCCGCCACCGTCGCCTCCGGCGCCGCCTCTTCCGCAGCGGCCGCACCCCCGCACGGCAACACCGTCGTCATCATCCCCCCGGACGACCAGCACCCCGGCAAGCTCGTCCCGTCCAAGCACAAGTCCGGGGACAACAGCGGCGGGACCGTCGATCCCGGCGACACGGAGGACTGGGAGAAGGGCTCGAAGGTCGAGATCTCCTTCTTCGTCGTCAAGTCCGTCGACGAGGCCCACCGGATCATCGACTTCTACAACGCGCCGCCGGCCACCTGAGCACCCCGGACCACCCCGCCCCATGTGAACCGGCCGAACAAGGAACCCGAACATGAGCAAGTCCCCGACCGACCTGATCGACGTGGTGAACACCGACGGCGACGCGCGCAGCGTCAAGCTCGACCCTGCCGCCACGCTCACGAAGACCCGTGAGGTACTGACCGCCCTCGGCGTCATGACGCCGAACGACTCCTTCCTGCACGGCGAAGCCGCCGTCGAACGGACTCAGGAGGACCAGACGCTCCTCTCCGAACTCCTGGGCAGCGGCACCAAGGTCGTGATCGGCGACCCGGCCGACCTGACGCAGCTGAAGAGCCCCGACGGCGTGGAGCGCTACCGCCAGCTCACCCATCCGCAGAAGGCCGGGATCCTGGACAACGTCGACATCCGGAACGGCCGCATCCCGGACACCGGCGAGGGGCTGAAGACCAGCACCGAGAAGGTGTACCTCTGGAACGGCGACGAACTGCCCGCCTCCGTCCAGCCCACCATCTCCTCCGAGAAGTCCAGCAGTTACAGCTTCTCCGAGCTCACCCAGCACTTGGAGGTCACCGGGACGACATCGGCGTCCGCCTCGCTCAGCACCCCGTACGGCAGCGGCGAGGTGGCGTACAAGCACGCCCGCAAGGAGTCCACCGACCGGAAGACGGTCACCGAGTACCTCGTCAGCCGCTTCCTCGTCCGGGAGATGGAACTGACGGTGAAGCTCTCGCAGGTGACGGTGGACCCGGCCTTCGTCGCGGCGGTCAAGCAGGCCGTCACGCTGGAGGGCGACCAGGACCAGCACTCCGAGCACCTCGGCCGGCTCCTCGACGTCCTCGACACCTGGGGGTACTTCGTCGCCACCGGCGTCACCCTCGGCGGCGCGGTCTACGGGACGCAGTCGACCACCATCACCGAGTTCTCCCACGCGGAGTCGGAGAAGGAGGACTTCTCGGCGACCGTCGAGGCCAAGTTTGGGAGCATCGGCGCCAAGGGGAGCTACAAGCAGTCCCACGGCGAGGACTCCTCCGGCACGTCCAAGCAGAAGTACGAGAACACCACCCTGCAGGCCCTGGGCGGCTCGCCTCTCGTCTCCGAGGCCGACCTCTCCCTCTGGGCAGCCTCCCTCAACAAGGCCCTCAACTGGCGCATCATCGCCTACACCGAGCTGACCCCCGTCCTCCTGCTGCTGACCGAACGGAAGCGCCTCGACGGCGTCCCCTACGCGAGCATCCTCGACGACGCGCTCGCCACCCTGGAGAGCGCGGCCTCCAACCGCAACGCCGTCAGCCTCGGCGAGTACGCCTCCCGGGTCCGCAAGGCCCTCTAGTGCCGCATCAGGCAACGTTCGCCCGCCTCCAGCACCAGCACCGCACCGGCGGCATCGTGGACGACGGCGGGCTGGCCGTGGTGCGGTTGTTGACCGTGGCGTCGCAGTGGGACCACGCGCGCTCTGCCCTCGCGCACGTGGCGGACCACGCGCCGTTGCCCGGCCCGGAGGCACGGCTGCTGGTGTTGATGCTGACGCTGCGCACCGCGCGTGCTGGGACGGGCAACCTCGTCGGCCAGGACCTGGCGGGCTGGGGTCTGACCGACCCGGAGGGCCTGGTCGAGCAGCTGACCGGCTGCGGCTGGCTGTCCCTGCCCGGCACCGCCGGAGACCTGCTGGCTTCCCGGCCGGAGGACCCCACTCTGATCACCGTCCCCTCCCTCCTGCCGGACCAGGGCGGGACGGGTCCGTTCTCGTTCGGGAACGAAGACGCGGCCCAAGCAGTTCGGCTGGGCGCAGCAGGTGGTCTCGTACAAGAAGTTGCGCAAGGCCAAGGCGACCGCGGGTGGGCGGTTGCTCGCGCTGACGTTGGCGACCCAGATCGATGTCGCGGGGGCCCTTGGTGCCGGCGGGCACGGGGTGGCCCTGACCGTGCTCACCGACCGGGTTCAGGTCGAGGTCGGCGAGCTGCAGCAGTTGGTCGCGACGGACTGGCTCGCCGACGCCGCCTTCACCGACCACCGCCTCACCGGCCGGCTGACCGACCGCGTCCTTCCCCTCAACTGCCCCCTACCGGCCGCGGGTTCGTCCGCATGACCGTGCCCTCCAGCTGACCCGGTGGCAGTGGGCGGGCCGGGGTGCCGCCGCACGACGGCCCACCGATCCCCCGCACAGTCCTCCGCCGCGGCCGGCGGCCGGCGCGGAACAGCGCGACGTTGATCGACAGCACGCGCCCAATCCCCCCAGCAGACGGCGACAGCGGCACGGAGAGCACCCCGTTCGATGTGTTCTCCGGGTCCTTGTGTATCCACTCCGGGGTGGTGTTGTGGGGTGGTTGAGTGGAGTTGGCCGGAAAAAGCGTCATGTGGTCTGGAAGGCGACGGCCGGCGGGCGAGGTGGTTCTGCCCGTGCTGGTGGTTCTCCCGCCGTGGCCTGGGCCATCGGGGCCAGTAGGCGAGGAGGTCCTGCTTGTCGCCCTTGAGGCGGGTGAAGAGGTTGTCGAGGACCTGCTCATCGGTACGGGCGGTGCGCCACAGCCTCACCTCTTCGAGGGTGCCGGTGTAGAACTCGCCGAAGGTGCCGGCGTTGTCGAGTGCGCCGAGGGTGAGCTGCTCCGAGCCCCAGGTGGTGAGCGAGTTGGTGGTGGGGGTGGTAGCGGGGATGGGGTGGCCGTTGCGGTAGAGGGTGAGGCTGCTGGCCGTGGGGTCGGGGTCCGCGGTCCAGCGGGCACCGCGGAGTTTGAGGTCGAAGCCGCCGGCGGTGTCGGCGGTGATGTTGCCGGTGTTCTCCTCGAAGGTCCAGCGGGCGGCCAGGCCGTCGTCCCGGCGCTCGACGGCGGTGCCGAGCTGGTCCTTCTCCCGCGCCTTGGCCCAGATTCGCACCTCGCCGATGACACCCGTCAGGTGGTAGCGGCTGGTGCCGTCCTGAGCACGGCCGATCTCCAGCGGTCCGTCGTTGCCACGCGGACCGGGGCCGGTGTAGCGGGTGGTGCCGTAGTCGGCGCCGTCGACAACGAACGTGATGTCCTGCCATTGCTCGACATCGACACGTTCGACCACGTCGAACTCCTGCTCCGTGGTCGTCCCCTGGGCGTTGGTGATCGGGTACTTCCGCTTGCCCTTCACCTCCTGGGTGGTGCTCCCGGCGCGGCGCACGACCGCGATCCGGCAGGGGCCGGTGCCGATCGCGGTGGAGGAGGTGAACCGCTTCACCACCGGCCCGGGCTCCTCGAAGGCGAACTCCAGCTTCCCGCCCGCCAGCACCGACAGTTGGTAGGGGACGGTGCCACCGGCGCCGTCGGCGAGCTGTCCCTTGGAGATCAGGCCCTGCCGGGTGGCGACGGGGTCGAGCTGGGCGAAGACCTCGATGGTCAGATCGCCCACGATGTCGAGCTGGTCGGCGTCCGGAGTCTGCGCCCATGCCGCACCGTTGAACCTGAGCGCCCAGGACTGCTCAAGCACGGCGGCGACATGGTCCCACTGCCCGTAGCGGAAATCCTCGCTGCTGACCCGGACCCGGTCGCCGACCGCGGCGGAGACCTGGTAACGGGTGGCCGGGGAGACGCAGGTGCCGGGCTTGCCCCACAGGCCGCCGGTGTGCTGAGCGGGCGAAGAGTCGGTGTACAGATCCTGGCCGCTGCCGTCGCCCGGGGTGGTGTTGAGGCTGTCGTGATCGTAGGTCCAAGCCCCGGCCAGGTCAGTCTCCGTGCCGTCGACCCGGTTGCGCATCAGGGCCCCGATCTCGGCCTCGGTCCGGACCGTGCTCCACGTCCGCAGCTCCGCCAGTGCCCCGGGGAAGAACGTGAACGGCGCAATGTCAGCGCAGCCGACGATGAGGAAGGTCGCGGTGGCCGGAACGGAGCGGGCGGTGCGGCGTGCTTCCTCCCGGCCGTCGCGGTAGACGACCTGCGTTTTGGCGGCGTGGTCGAAGGTCACCGCCCAGTGGTGCCACGCCCCGTCCGTGCTGGGCGTGGGTGTCGTCAGGGTCTCGGCGGCGGTACCCGTGCCGAAGGTGAAGAAGAACTTCCCGTCGGCGGTGAAGCCCAGCGCCAGCCCGTTCGACCCGCAGGAGACGATGGTGTCCACCACGGTGCGGCCCGTCGTGTGCTTCAGCCACATCTCGATGGTGAAGTCGGCCCCGGCCGGGTTCGCGTTGTCGATCTTCATCCCGTCGTTGATGCCGTCGAGGTCGACCCCGAAGTCCCGGCCGGCCCCACACACTTGTCGAGTGCCTACAAACTCTGCGGCAGCCGCCACCTATCAAGGAGCCCCCACCGTGGCCACCCCTTTGCGCGACCGTTGCACGCGTGGCCGCCCCTTGGCCACCCCTGGCTCGTCCAACTCCGGACCGAAGCTCTCAGCGCGACCATAGAAAACGAAAAACCCCAGGTCACGGCAAGTGAGTCCTGGGGAGCCGCCTTCGGGATTCGAACCCGATACCTACGCATTACGAGCACGGTAGGGACCATGTCGGGCTGTGCTGTTCAGGTCGCCGGATGCCCTTTGGCGTGATCAGAGCACCGCTGCTGGTTCGGCGGGTGCCGGGCGATGCTGCGTTACCCAAGGGCACGCCGCCTCGTCGACCCCGGCGCCTTGCCGCAATGGTCTCCGAAGATCGCGTAGGGGCGCTTACAGAGGGGGCGGTCAAGGCTCCAATATCACCGATAACCAGGCTCCTCCAAGTCGCTCTTTCTCTGGACCATCCTCCTGTCACCTCACAGCCGGACGACAGGAATACAGTCATGCCCCAGGAAATCTCACAGCACGAAACGGCCTTCTTGAGCCTTCCCCGGGCAGCGGCGTATCTGGGGCTCTCCCCGAACACCCTCTATGTCTGGCGCCACCGACGCCAAGGGCCGCCGAGCTTCCACATGGGCCGTCGCGTCATGTACCGGATCACGGCGCTCGACGATTGGGTGCGGGCCCAAGAGCTTTCCGATTCACGGTCGAACCCCTCTCTTGACCCGCTTCACCAAAAGCCTCAGACCCGTACACGCAGGATTTCATAGCGAAGCCCCCCTTCGAAAAATTCTTCAAATAGACCTCCGGATGCGGGATAAGGAACGGTTCCAGCCAGCGTTCTGAACACCCACTCGGGAGGAATCACCGCACCACAAGGGGAGCAGCAATCGCATGGCCGGTTACATAGAGGACCGATGGCTGAAGAAGCGGCCGAACAAGGAGACCGGGAAGCGCGAGCGCACCGCCCTGTACGGCAAAGGCATGCGGTATCGGGTCAAGGGGATACCCGGTGTGCAGGACCGTTCGTTCACCACAAGCGAGGATGCTAAGAAGTGGCTGGCGACCGCCCAGACCGACTCCAGTCGGGGCGAGTTCATCGACCCCCGCGATGGCGCGATCTCGGTCGGCGACTACATCGTGGAGCACTGGTGGCCGGGGCGGACCGACGAGCCCTCGACCGCCGGCCCGATGGCCAGCAGGATCAACAATCACCTCATTCCACTGCTCGGCGAGGTCGCGCTGCGGGACATCGACGCATCCATCCTGCGCACCTTCAAGGCGACTCTGTTGACACGAGTCGAGGCTTCGACCGCAGAGACGATCTGGGCACATCTCTCATCCGTCCTCAGTAGCGCCGTGGACGACAAGCGGCTTCCGCAGAACCCCATCAGGGTCTACAAGAGTGTCAAAGCGCCACGTGCCAAGGAGAAGAAGGCCAAGGCATGGTCCCGTGCGACCGTCGATGCCGTCCGGGAGCAGCTCCAGGAGCGCTACCGGTTCGCCGTGGACTTGGGGATCGGACTCGGGCTGCGCCAAGGCGAGGCGTTCGGCCTGGCCTACGAGGACTTCGATTTCAAGAATCAGGTCGTGCGCATCCAGCGCCAGCTTCAGTGGGACACGAAAGGTCGTCCGTACTTCTGCCTCCCGAAGGGAGGGAGGACCCGAGAGGTGCCGCTACCTCCCAACTTGGAGGTTCGTGCTCACGCACACTTCGAGCGCTTTCCCCCCGTCGCATGCACCCTCCCCTGGCGAAACCCGGAACCCCCGACCACCGCGCTGGAGAAGCGCCAGCGCCAGCCGATCACCGTACGGCTGGTGCTCACCAGCTCCCGCCAGAACCGGATCTACCACCAGACCTGGAACAAGCGAACCTGGCGTCCCGCTTTGGCCGCTGCCGGGCTGCTCACCCTGATCGGCGAGGAACTCCAGCGGTACGGAGGCCGGACCCGCCGATACCCCGTCTACTCGTCATCGCGATCGGACATGTTCCACGTCCTGCGGCACACGTACGCCAGTGTGCAGTTGGAGGCGGGCGAGTCGGTGGTGAGCGTCTCGGTCTGGCTCGGGCACTCCTCCCCCAAGGTCACGCTCGACCACTACGCCCACTTCATGCCCGGGGCCGGGCAACGCGGTCTGGCCGTGATGGACTCCTGGCTCTCCGGCAACTGACGCAAGTCCCTGAGAAGTCCCTGACCACCTGATCGAACCGCCTGCCGCTCCATGAAATGGCAGGTCAGAGGCATAACCAAGCGATGGACTCCATGTACGCGGAGTTCAAGGAGCCCCTGTACGCCGCTCCCCCGCTGCTCCAGCGGATGGTGGACGCGGGCCGGCTGGGCCGGAAGTCGGGCTCGGGGTTCTACCCCTACGGTTGAGTCTCTGACCTGCTACGCAGCCCAGTACGGGCCGGCACGAGGACCCCGGCCAGCGCCCTGCGCCCTTTCGGTGCTGTCGGGGTCTTCCCTCGTCACGCGGTGGAAGGTCCCCACGGCGGACCTGGGGCGGACGAACCTGTCCGACCTCTGCGGGTGCTGCGCGAGGCCGGAGTGGTGGACACGGAGCCGTGCGGACGGTTCACCTACTACCGGCTGAAGTCCGAGGTGCTCGACGCCCTCGCAGGGCAGTTCGCCGATCTCGCCGCGACCGCCCGCGTCCGTGCCGACCGCAAGAGGGCGTGCTGATGGCTCAGGCGGGCACCACGGCCCCCGGCGCCCCCGACTGGGTCCTGGGGCCGGCGGTGATGTTCGCACTGGCGTGGATCTTCCTGCCGGATCTGCCCGAGTACCGCACCGGGTCGCCGACCACGCCCGCCCCGCCCGGCGTACCGACGAGCTTCGTGAAGAACACATTGCAGCCCGTCGTTCCCCAGCAGGCACCGCCGATACTGGCGACGCAGCGGGGGAAGGGCGGAACAGCGGTGGAGTGGTGGACGATCTGGGCGGGCCTGGCAGCCGGCCTGATGATCTCAGCAGTAACGGCACCCGTCGGGGTCTCGGGAGCGGTCTTCCTGCTTCCGGTCCACCTGAGCGTCTTCGGCGTACCCAACCCTGCCGTCACGCCGACCAACCTGCTGTTCAACGTCGTGGCCGGACCGGGTGCCCTCTGGCGGTACCGCCGCGACGGGGCCCTGCGCGGCAGCCTGGTCCGGCGCATGGTCACCGGAACTCTTCCCGGCGTCGTCCTCGGCGCAACCGTCCGCGTCTTCGTCCTGCCCGGCCCAGGCGTCTTCCGGGTGCTCGTCGCCGCCCTGCTCCTCCCGCTCGGCCTGTGGCTGTGCTTCCGCACCCTCTCCCGGGCTCGCGAGGACCGGGGTGCGGCCACGGAACCGTCCCCGGCCGCGCTCACCGCTCTGGCCGTGGTGGTGGGAACGGTCGGCGGGATCTACGGCATCGGTGGCGGATCCCTCCTCGGTCCGATCCTCGCCGCCCGCGGCCTGCCCATGAACAGGGTGGCGCCGGCCGCCCTCGCCGCCACGTTCGCCACCTCCATCGTGGGTGCGGCCACCTACGCTGCGCTGTCCCTCCTCAGCTCGGGCGATGTCGCGCCCGACTGGCCGCTGGGACTGGCCTGCGGCCTCGGCGGACTGGCGGGGGGCTATCTGGGAGCACGCCTCCAGCCCCGCTTCCCGGAGAAGGCCCTGCGTCTCCTCCTCGGCACGCTCGCCACCACCGTGGGCACGCTCTACGCGCTACAGGCCCTGGCCTGACGGAACAAGCAGCGGGCGGACGCCCCGGGTGGTGCGACACGGCCGCCGACCACCTCGGCCGCATCCACTGATGTGGAACCGCGGCCCTCAGATGACCCGGTGCGCCGGTCGCGGCACCGGTCCCGCCGGGCCGGGGCCGGTCCGGGGGCGGTCGTTGCGCAGCACCAGCAGGGTCACGTCGTCAGTGGGCGGACCGCCGGTGTGGCGCAGCAACTGGTGGAACACCGTGCGGACCACCCCCTCGGGACAGAGCGGGACGGAGCGGATGGCGTCCATCAGCACCACGTCCAGCGGGAAGAACCGGCCGTGCCGGTCGCGGGCGTCCACCGCGCCGTCGGTGTGCAGGAACAGCGCTTCGCCGGGCAGCAGCCGTCCGCAGTTCACCGGCGGGAGCAGCTCCGGGAGCGGGAACGGGCCGAGCGGGGGCAGCGGGTCGGCGTCGGTGACGGGAAAGGCGCGGCCCCGGGTGCCGCACGGCCCGGCGAGGGCGCGCAGCCGGTACGGCCAGGGGTGTCCGCAGTTGAGGGCGAGGACCCGGCCGTCGCGGGCGATCTCCAACAGCAGCAGGGTGACGAAGTCCTCGCCGGCGGCGGATACCGCGGCCCCGGGGCGGGTGGCCCGTTCGGCGAGGTGGCGGGCGAAGGCCCGGTCCAGGCGGTGGAGCACCGCGGCGAGTCGGGGCTCCTCGTGGCCCGCCTCGCGGAAGCTGCCGAGGACGGCGGCGACCGCGGCGAGGGCGGCCGGACCGTGCCCGCGGACGTCGCCCATGACGACGCGGACCCCGTGTTCGGTGGCGAGCACCTCGTAGAGGTCGCCGCCGACTCCGGCACCGTGCGCGGCGGTGCGGCGCCCGCCGGCGAGGGCGAGGCCGTCGAGCCGGTCCGGCAGAGGGTGGAGCAGGGCGTTCTGCACGGCCCGGGCGAGCTGCCGCAGGTGGCGCGTCTCCCGCCGTACGGCGGTGCGGGCGTGCAGGGCGTACCCGGCGCCGGCGGCGCAGAACACCGCACCGGTGAGGAACCGGGCGGCGAGGTCCTCGGCGCGGGCCAGGGGGCAGACGAGTTCGTAGGTGGCGGCGAGGGCGCCCCAGAGGGCGGGCGGGCCGAAGGCGCGCAGGGCGGATCGGGCCCGGGGAAGGTCCCCGGCACTGGTGCGGATCATGCCGGCGATCTCCCTCGTAGGCCCTGCTCCCGGGCCGAAACCCTTACGCTCGGGTCGATTCTGACGAGTGCACGGGGCTGCCGTGCCGCAGCAGCCGGTAGTGCCACCCGATCGAGTGAGCGGGGTGCGGGCATGCACGAGGGGGCGCGTCCCGGACTCGGGACGCGCCCCCTGAGGTGCGCTCACCGGGCGGAGGGCCCGGTGGAACGGCGGTCCGCCCGTGGGCTCAGGCCCCGCGCAGGACCGCTCCGACGCCCTCCGCCGCCGAGGCGAGGGCCGCGTCACGGGCGGCCGAAGCCTCCTCGACGGTCAGCGTCCGGTCGGGTGCCCGGAAGCGCAGCGCGTACGCCAGCGACTTCTTGCCCGACTCGATCTGGTCGCCGGTGTAGACGTCGAACAGCCGGACGGACTCCAGCAGCGGACCCGCGCCGAGGCGGAGCCGGTGCTCCACCGCGGCGGCCGGCACCGAGGCGTCGACCACGACCGCCACGTCCTGGGTCGCCACCGGGAAGGTGGAGATCCGGGGGGCCTCGGGCAGGCCCTCGCCGGCCCGCTGGAGGAGGTCGAGGTTGAGCTCCATGGCGCTGGTCCGGGCCGGGAGCCCGAACGCCTTGACGACCCGCGGGTGCAGTTCACCGGCATGGCCGACGAGGGTCTTCACCCCGTCGAGCACCACGTGCAGCGCCGCGCAGCGACCGGGATGCCAGGGCCCGTACTGGCCCTGGTCCACGGCGAGTTCGGCGCCCACCTCGCGGGCGACCGTACGGGCGGCCTCGATCGCGTCGGCCCAGTTCCCGGGGCGGCCGGCGCCCCACCAGCCGGCCTGTTCACGGGCGCCCGCGAGGACGACCGCGACATGGCGGGGCTGGACGGGCAGCGCGGCGGTGAGCGCCACGATCTGCTCGTCGGAGGGCCGGTGCTCGACGGGCAGCCGGGCCGCGGTCCGCTGCTCCTCACGGGGGTGGAACACCAGTCCGGTCTCGAACAGGGCCAGGTCGTGGCTGCCTCGGCCGTCGTTGCGGCGCAGCGCGCCGAGCAGGCCCGGCAGCAGCGTGGTGCGCAGCGCCGGTTCCTCGTCGCTCAGCGGGTTGACCAGCCGGACCGTGCGGCGGTCGGGGTCGTCGGCGTCCAGTCCGAGCTGGTCCAGCGCCTGCGCGCCGAGGAACGGGTAGTTCAGCGCCTCCACGTAGCCGGCTCCGGCGAGCGCCCGGCCGACTCGGCGGTGCAACCGCTGGCGGTGGGTCAGGCCGCGGCCCGCGGGGGGCCGGGGCAGGGTGGCGGGCAGGTTCTCGTAGCCCTCCAGCCGGATGACCTCTTCGGCGAGGTCGTTGGGGTCGGTGAGGTCGGGACGCCAGGACGGCACGGTGACCGTCAGCTCGTCCTGCCCGTACACGTCGCAGCCGACCTGCTGGAGGCGGCGCACCACCGTCTCCCGCCCGTAGGTGACGCCGGCCACCCGGTCCGGGTGGTCGGCGCTGATCCGGATGGTGTGCGGGGCGGCCGGGCCGATGAACTCGGTCACGCCCGCGTCCGCGGTGCCGCCCGCGAGCAGGATCAGCAGGTCCACGGTGCGCTGGGCGGCGGCGGACGCGGCCAGCGGGTCGACGCCGCGCTCGAAGCGCTTGGACGCCTCCGAGGACAGCTTGTGCCGGCGGGCGGCCCGCGCGATGGTCACCGGGTCGAAGTGCGCGGCCTCCACCACGACCTCGGTGGTGCCGGTCACCTCACCGCTGTGCGGGTCGGTGACGGCGTCGGCGATCTCGGTGTCCGCACCGCCCATGACCCCCGCGAGGCCGATGGGCCCGCGGTCGTCGGTGATCACCAGGTCCTCGGCGTCGAGGGTGCGTCGAACCCCGTCCAGGGTCGTCAGTTCCTCCCCCGCGGCGGCCCGGCGCACGCCGAGCGGACCGCCCACCCGGTGCCGGTCGTAGGCGTGCAGCGGCTGGCCGAGCTCCAGCATCACGTAGTTGGTGATGTCGACGGCCAGCGAGATCGGGCGCATCCCGGCCTTCTGGAGGCGGCGGCGCAACCAGATGGGGGACCGCGCCTCGGGGTCGACCCCGGTGACGGTGCGGGCGGTGAAGCGGTCGCAGGCCCGCGGGTCGGCGACCTGGACCGGGTAGCCGTAGGCGTTGGGGCCGGGCACGTCGAGCAGGGCGGGGTCGCGCAGCGGCAGCCCGTAGGCGGTGGCCGCCTCGCGGGCCACGCCGCGCATCGACAGGCAGTAGCCGCGGTCGGGGGTGACCGCGATGTCGAGGACCTCGTCCACGAGCTCCAGCAGCTCGATGGCGTCGGTGCCCACCTCCAGCTCGGGCGGCAGCACGATGATGCCCTTGGTGCCGTCGTCGCCCATGCCCAGCTCGTCGCTGGAGCAGATCATGCCGCGCGAGACCCTGCCGTAGGTCTTGCGCTCGGCGATCGCGAAACCGCCGGGCAGTTCGGCCCCGGGCAGCACCACGACGACCTTGTCGCCCACGGCGAAGTTGCGGGCGCCGCAGACGATCTCCTGCGGCTCGCCGGTGCCGTTGGCGGCGCCGACGTCGACGGTGCAGAAGCGGATGGGCTTCTTGAAGCCCTCCAACTCCTCGATGGTGAGGACCCGGCCGACGACGAGGGGGCCCTTGAGGCCGGCGCCGAGTTGTTCGACCGTCTCCACCTCCAGGCCGGCGGCGACCAACCGGGCCTGGACGTCACGGCCGGTTTCGGTGGCGGGGAGGTCGACGTACTCCCGCAGCCAGGAAAGCGGGACCCGCATCAGATCTCCATCCCGAAGGGTCGGGTGAACCGGACGTCACCCTCGACCATGTCTCGCATGTCTTCGACGTTGTGGCGGAACATCAGCATCCGCTCGATGCCGAACCCGAAGGCGAACCCGCTGTACTTCTCCGGGTCGACGCCGCAGGCGACCAGCACCCGGGGGTTGACCATGCCGCAGCCGCCCAGCTCGATCCAGCCCTCGCTGCCGCAGGTGCGGCAGGGGCGGTCGGGGTTGCCGACGGACTCGCCGCGGCACACGTAGCAGAGCATGTCCATCTCGGCGGACGGCTCGGTGAAGGGGAAGTAGTTGGGCCGCAGCCGGGTCGTCATGTCGGCCCCGAAGAGCGACTGGACCATGTGGTCCAGGGTGCCCTTGAGGTCGGCCATGGTGAGGCCCTCGTCGACGGCCAGCAGCTCGATCTGGTGGAAGACCGGGGTGTGCGTCGCGTCCAGTTCGTCGGTGCGGTAGACCCGTCCCGGGCACACCACGTAGACGGGCAGTTCGCGGGCGAGCAGCGCCCGGGCCTGCACCGGGGAGGTGTGGGTGCGCAGGACGACGCCGGACTCCGTGCCCTCGCCCTCCGGCCCGGCGACGAAGAACGTGTCCTGCATCTGCCGGGCGGGGTGGTCCGGGGTGAAGTTCAGGGCGTCGAAGTTGAACCACTCGGCCTCGGCCTCGGGGCCCTCGGCGATCTCGTAGCCCATGTCGACGAAGACGTCGGCGACGCGCTCCATCAGCGTGGTCAGCGGGTGGCGGGCGCCGGCCGGTACGCGGTCGTACGGCAGGGTGACGTCCACCGCCTCCTCGACCAGGACGCGGGCGTCGCGCTCGGCCTCCAGTTCGGCCTGGCGGGCGGCGAGCGCCTTGTTCACGGCTCCCCGGGCCTGGCCGACGCGCTTGCCGGCCTCGGCCTTGGCCTGCGGGGGCAGGGCGCCGATCTCCCGGTTGGCGAGCGCCAGCGGGGAGGTGCCTCCCGTGTGGGCGATCTTCGCCTCCTGGAGCCCGGCGAGGTCACCGGCGGACGCGAAGGCGGCGAGCGCCTCGTCCCGCATGCGCTCGATCTCTTCCGGTTTCAGTGCCTCGACCTCGACAGGGTCGTACGACTTGTTCGGTGCCGACATCTCTTCCCGTGCTTCCGATTGGCTGGCGGATGGTCCCCGTCCCGGCTCGTGGACGCCCCGTCCCGGGAGGGGGACGGTGCCGTCCCGGACTGTGGGGACGCAAAGGTGCCAGGGGCCGAGTCTAACGGGGTCGGGCTCCGCTCCCGCGCCGTAGGGCCCCGCCCCCGGTGTGCGGGGAGGGGGACGGGTGCGTCGGGGAGCCGCCCTGTCTGGGTGTGCCCGTGACCCCTCAGACCAGATAGGCGGGGATGGCCACGGGCAGGGTAAATCGGAACTGCGCCCCGCCGTTGGGGTTCCGTCCGACGGTGATCGTTCCCCCGTGGGCCTCGACGATGCCCTTGACGATGTACAGGCCGAGTCCGGTGCCGCCGCGCTTGCTGCCCCGCCAGAAGCGGGTGAAGACACGGTTCATGGACTCCTCCGGAATGCCCGGCCCCTCGTCGCTGACCGTGACCGAGGTCCCGGTGATCCCGGGTTCCCGCGGGCACGGCGTGGGTTCCACCTCGATGGTGACAGTTCCCTCGCCGTGCCGCACCGCGTTTTCCAACAGGTTGCTGAGCACCTGGTCGATCTTGTCGGGGTCGGCCCAGAGCGCGGGCAGCGGCTGGCGCAGCCGGACCAGGAACCGGTCCGCGGGCTGTCCGGCCGCCACGTGGGCCTGGACGTGCCGACCGACCGCCGCCCCGATGTCGACCGGCTGGCGCCGGACCTCCAGGCGCCCCGAGTCGATGCGGGAGATGTCGAGGAGCTCCGCGATCAGCCGGGTGACGCGGTTGGCGTCGGCGTCGACGGTCTCCAGCATCAGGCGCTTCTGGTCGTCGGTGAAGCGCTCCCACTTGGCGAGCAGGGTCGCGGTGAAGCCCTTGACGGAGGTGAGGGGGGAGCGCAGCTCGTGGGCGACGGTCGCGATCAGCTCGGCGTGGCTGCGTTCGGTGCGGCGGCGGGCCTCGGTGTCCCGCAGGGACACGACGACGCGGCGAACCGGCCCCTGCGGCGCACTCCGGACGTAACGGACGGTGACCATGACCTCGCGTCCGCCGGGCAGCAACAGGTTCCGCTCGGGTTGTCCGACCCGGATGGCGAGCCCCCCGTAGGGGTCGGTCAGCCGCCACCAGCGCCGGCCCTCCAGGTCCTCCAGCGGGAGGGCGACGTCCAGCGGCCTGCCGAGGGCCTCGTCGGGAGAGACGGCGGTAATCCGGGCCGCCGCGGCGTTGAAGCAGATGACCCGACCGCCCTCGTCGGCGATGACCAACCCGTCGGGGAGGTCGTCCGGGGTGGTTCCGTACGCGTCCTGATCTGCGGGCACGACGGCGCCGCATGCACCGTCCGTGTCCGCCGCACCACCGGTGCCGACCGTCATCACCCCGTACCCCACCTCTCGAACTGGCGCAGTGGGCCCCCGAGTTCGTCACCCTACTAGTCGCCGGTCCCCTACTACCAGTCACCGACGGCACGGGGGGACGCCCCGCAGGCACACCCCGCGACGTACGACGGACGGGCGGGGGGCGTGCCCCGTGGGCGCACCCTATGCCCGGCAGCCGCCCCGTGTGCGCTGTGCCCGGGCGGATGCGTAGAGACATACGGCTGCGGCGGTCGCGAGGTTCAAGCTCTCGGCCCTGCCGTGGATGGGCACCCGGACCACCGCGTCGGCGAGCGCCCGGGTCTCCTCGGGCAGGCCCCACGCCTCGTTGCCGAACACCCAGGCGGTGGGACCGCCCATGGTGCCCCGGTCGAGTTCGGTGTCGAGGTCGTCCGCACCCGCGCCGTCCGCGGCGACGATCCGCACCCCGGCCTCCCGCAGCCGGGTGACCGCCGTCTCGACGGGCACGCCGACGGCCACCGGAAGGTGGAAGTGGGAGCCGACCGAGGCCCGGACCGCCTTGGGGTTGTACAGGTCCACGGAGGCGTCGGTCAGGACGACCGCGTCCGCTCCCGCGGCGTCGGCGCAGCGCAGGACGGTGCCGGCGTTGCCGGGGTCCCGGACGTGGGCGAGGACGGCGACCAATCGGGGGCGGGCGGCGACGATGTCGGCGAACGGGGTGTCGAGGAACCGGCAGACGCCGACGAGGCCCTGCGGGGTGACGGTGGTGGAGATGTCCGCGATCACCTCCTCGCCGGCGAGGTGGACGCGGGCACCGACCTCGCGGGCGCCGGCCATGATCTCGGGATAGCGCTCGGCGGCGTCCGGGGTGGTGAAGAGTTCGACCAGGGTGGCCCGGTCACCGGTGCGGTGGGCCGCCGCCTCGCGCACCGCCTGCGGTCCCTCGGCCAGGAAGAGGCGCTCCTTGCCGCGGACGTTGCGGCGGGCGAGCCGCCGGGCCGCGGCGACCCGCGCGGAGCGCGGGGAGATCAGCTCGGGACCGGTGGACATCGCGGGGCTCCCTGCGTTCGTGGCTCGGTGCGGGACCGCTCCGGCCGCGGTCTGGCTCCTCGCGCGGCGGGGCGGTGTGCGGACGCGACCGGACCCGTGGACCTCAGGGTCCACGGGTCCGTACGTCACCGCCGCGGTGCGGCGGGGGCGGCGGTTCAGGCAGCCGCGCGCGGGGCGTTCACGTCGCTCGGCAGCGCCTTCTGCGCGACCTCGACGAGCGCCGCGAAGGCGTTGGCGTCGTTGACGGCCAGCTCGGCGAGGATCTTGCGGTCCACCTCGATGTTGGCGGCCTTCAGACCCTGGATGAAGCGGTTGTAGGTGATGCCGTTGGCGCGGGCCGCGGCGTTGATCCGCTGGATCCACAGCTGACGGAAGTCGCCCTTGCGCTTCTTGCGGTCGTTGTAGTTGTAGACGAGGGAGTGGGTGACCTGCTCCTTCGCCTTGCGGTACAGGCGCGAGCGCTGGCCGCGGTAACCGCTGGCCTGCTCCAGGATCGCCCGGCGCTTCTTGTGGGCGTTGACTGCCCGCTTGACGCGTGCCACTTGTTAGCTCCTTGTAGCGGGGCCGCGGTGATCCTCACACGGCCCGGTATCGATTGGGTCCCGGTCCTGACGTCGCGCGGCCCCCGGCGAGGGGGACCACCGCGTCACTTGCCGAGAAGCTTCTTGATCTTCTTGGCGTCGCCCGGGGCCATCTCGGCGTTGCCGGTGAGGCGACGCGTCAGACGGGACGACTTGTGCTCAAGCAGGTGGCGCTTGCCGGCGCGCTCGCGGAGCACCTTGCCGGAGCCGGTGATCTTGAAGCGCTTGCTGGCACCGCTGTGCGACTTGTTCTTCGGCATAGCGCCGTTATCTCCTCGTCGGTGGCGCCCCGGTGCCCGGCCCTGGAGACCGGGCGGGTGGAGCGTCATGTGTGTTGATGGACATCCCCGGACGCGAGCCCTGGGATCACGCCTCGGCGGACGCCTCGGCCGGAGCTTCCTGGACCGGAGCGTCCTGCGCCGGAGCTTCCTGCGCCGGGGCCTCTTCGGCCGCGGGCTGCGGGGAGCGGCCCGGCTGCTGGGCCTGGCGCTCGGCCTTGCGGGCGGCCTGGGCCTCCCTGGCCTCGGCCATGGCCTCGGTCTTCTTCTTGTGCGGACCGAGGACCATGATCATGTTGCGGCCGTCCTGCTTCGGGTTGGACTCCACGAAGCCCAAGTCCTGGACGTCCTCCGCGAGCCGCTGGAGCAGTCGGTAGCCGAGCTCCGGCCGGGACTGCTCGCGACCACGGAACATGATCGTGATCTTGACCTTGTCACCCTGCTTGAGGAACCGGACGACGTGACCCTTCTTGGTGTCGTAGTCGTGCGGATCGATCTTCGGCCGGAGCTTCATCTCCTTGATGACCGTGTGCGCCTGGTTCTTGCGCGCCTCACGGGCCTTCATGGCCGACTCGTACTTGAACTTCCCGTAGTCCATGAGCTTGCAGACGGGCGGACGGGCGTTCGCCGCGACCTCGACCAGGTCCAGGTCGTACTCCTGGGCAAGCTCCAGGGCCTTGGCGAGCGGAACAATCCCGACCTGCTCGCCGCTGGGACCGACAAGTCGCACCTCGGGAACGCGAATCCGGTCGTTGATGCGGGGCTCGGCGCTGATGGATCCTCCTCGGTAGCACCACGCGACGGCCTGGCGGGCAGCCGCGTAACGTCTCTTCTTCGTGAGACCTAACCGCGCCGACGCACGAAAAATGCCCCGGACGATCACAGCGGGGCTCCTCACATACCGGAACACCGCCGCGATGCCGCGGGGCGTACGTTCGGGCTGGTCGCACCGGAGTGCGATCGCCTGACCGGTGACCCGCCACCCCGGAGGGCGGTCAGGTGGGAGAGCGGAGCCTCCACTTGTGGGCCGGGCACGCGGGTGTCCAGCCGGTCGCCTCATAGGCTAACAGTTCCGCGACAGCACGGCCAATCCCCACGGTCAAGACCGCCTGACCGCGGGATTTCCGAGCGCCGGTCCGGCGGGACCGGCCGTCCCGGCCCGCCCGAACGGGGCCTATCGTGTGGGACATGAGTGACGCCACCCCGCAGAACCCGGCCGCCGCGGCCACCGAACTCCCCGGGACCCCCGAGCAGGCGGTCTCCGACTTCGACACCCTGACCCGGGACATCGCCGACGTCCCGGCCGTCGAGGTGATCACCACGGTGGCGGTCCACCTGATGAGCGCCGCCGCCGTGAACCTCGGCCTCGCGGAGGACGGCGAGCGGCACAAGGACCTCGACGAGGCACGGAAACTGATCCACGCGCTGGCCGGTCTGGTCGACGCGGGCGGCACCGAGATCAGCTCCTTCCACGCGGCCCCGCTGCGGGACGGCCTGAAGTCGCTCCAGCTGGCCTTCCGCGAGGCGTCCGTCGTGCCCGACGGGCCCGGTCAGGGCCCCGGCGAGAAGTACACCGGTCCCCTCTACCGCTAGCAGGACCCTCCCCGTCGGACCCGGGTCGCTCAGCCGCGTGCGTACAGCGGCCGTCCCGGCGGGGTGCTGCCGGGCGGCAGCAGGGCCAGGTCAAGGCCCTGCACCAGCCGGGCCCGCAGGGTGAGGTCCTCGGCGAGCCGCTCCGCGAGGGCGCGCACCACCTCGGTGGGGGACGCCGTCGCGTCCAGCACCAGGGCGAGGATGCCGTCCGCCCGGCCGGGGCCCAGGTGGGCGCTGGCCACGGCGGGCTCGGCGGCGACGATGGCCCGGACCGCCTCGGTGACGGCCGGATCGGCGAGCGGGTCGGTGGAGGTGCGGCCCTCGGCGAGGGCCAGGAGGGCGGGGCCGGTGAGTTCGTAGGGGACGGGGCCGGCCAGGTCGATGACGAGGGTGTCCGCCTTCTCGTGGGCGAGGGCCTGGAGGGCCTGTTCCAGCGGGACGGCGATGGGGCGCGCCGCGGGGTCCCAGCGGGCGAGCGAGGCGGTGGAGGTGAAGGCCGGCAGGGCGGTGCGGCCGTGCGCCTTGAGCGTCGGCACCGCCATATCGCTGGTCTTCTCCCGGCGCAGGCCGTTCTCGTCCTCCTCGACCTCGCCGAGCAGGGCGACCACCGGCACCAGCAGACGGGTGCCCCGCAGGGCTTCGAGCACCGGACCCTCGGCGGTGCGGTCGCCGGCCCAGGCGGTGAGCGCGGCGCTCAGCCGGGGGTCCGCGGAACCGTCGTCGTCGGAGTAGCCGGGCTGCGGGATGTTCTTCTTCGCCTCGTTCGCCACGGCCCCGATCCTAGTGGGGCGCCCGGGGCGGGCCGCGGGCGGTCCGAGGGAGGTCGGCGGCTTTCTCAGCGGAAGCTGAGATTCATCTCACGGACCCCACAGGGGAGCGCCGGAGCATCCCGGCATGGTGCTGCGCCCGCGCGCGGCGGCACGGGCCGCCGCCCCCCGGATCGTCCTGTTGGTCGTCGTCGGCTCGTTGCTGGGCGGCCCTTCGGGCTGTGCCCCGGGCGGTGCCCGCCCGGTGGCGGCGAGCCCGCCCGCCTCCCCCGCCGGTCCGCCGCGGCCGGTGCCCTCCCCGACGCCGACCGGGCCGGCCGGCGGTGCCGGGGCGGCGCGGGCGGAGGGCGCCGGGCAACGGCTGGCCGAGGCCCTGGAGGCGGTCCGCGCCCCCGGGCGGGCGCGGTTCTCGGTGGCGGTGGTGCCGGTGGGGAGCGGGGAGGTGACCGGGTACCGGAGCGGTTCGTCGTACGTGACCGCGAGCATCGTGAAGGTGGACATCCTGGTGGCCCTGTTGGTGACGGCGCAGCGCGCGGGCCGGGGGCTGACCGCCGGCGAGCGGGGCAGCGCGGCGGCGATGATCCGGCGGAGCGACAACGCGGCGGCGGACGCGCTGTGGGCGCGGATCGGCGGCGCGGCGGGGCTGGACGCGGCGAACGCGCGGCTCGGGATGGAGCGGACGGCGGCGGGGGGCGCCGGGCGGTGGGGGCTGACCCGGACCACCGCGGCCGACCAGGTGGAGTTGTTGCGGGCGGTGTTCGGCCCGCAGGGTTCCCCGGCGCTGAGCCCGGCTTCCCGGGCCTACGTCCAGCGGCTGATGGGAGGGGTGGTGGCCGGGCAGGACTGGGGGGTGTCGGCGGCCGACGAGGGGGGTCCGGTGCTCAAGAACGGGTGGTTGCCCCGCTCCGCGACCGGCTTGTGGGTGGTCAACAGCATCGGTCGGGTGACCGCAGGGGGGCGGGAGTACCTGGTGTCGGTGCTGTCGGACGGGAACGCTTCGATGGCGGCGGGCGTCGCCCTGGTGGAGCGGGCCGCCGCGGAGGCGGTCCGGGCGGTGGCGGGCGCGGAGCCCGACCCGGCGGCCTCTGCGGGGTGAGTCCGGTGCCGGCGCCCCGGTCAGGCCGGGCGGCGGCGCCAGAGGATGACCGCCACGGCCAGCAGGGCGACCCCGATCCCACCGGCGAACGGTCCGACCCAGCGGTGGTCCTCCTGCGGTGCGGGGCGGTCCGGGCCGGGGCCGAAGTAGCGGGTGGGGTGGTCCCCGGCGCGGGGCACGGGGCCCACCGCGGCGCCTTCGGCGATGGCGGCGACGGGGTCGACCATGCCGAATCCGCGGGAGTCGTCCCGGCCGCCTTCCGGGGCGTTGCTGGCGGTGTCCTCCAGCAGCCGCTTGATCTGGGCGGGGGCGAGGTCGGGGTGGGCGGCCCGGATCAGGGCGACCGCGCCGGAGACGAAGGCGGCGGCGGCGCTGGTGCCCCAGCCCCCGTAGTAGTCGCGGTCCGGGTCGACCAGGACGACGTCCTCGCCGGGTGCGCTGACGGTCGCGTACCAGCGCCGGGTGGAGAACGGGGCCCGGGTGCCGAACCGGTCCACGGCGGTGGCCGCGATGACGCCCGGGTAGGCGGCGGGGTAGGAGACGTGGTCCCCCTTCTCGCCCCCGTTGCCGGCCGAGGCGACGACCGAGGCGCCCTTCCTCAGGGCGTACCGGACGGCCGCGTCCTCGGCGGGTTCGGGATGGGCGGAGGCGGAGTCGTCGCCCAGGGAGAGGTTGATGACGTCGGCGCCCTGGTCGGCGGCCCACCGGATGCCTTCGGCGAGGGCGGTGCCCCGGGTGTCGCGGGCCTTCTTGCGGGCCGGGTCGCCGTCCTCCAGGATCACCCGGATCGGCAGGATCTTCGCCTCGGGCGCGATGCCCATGACCCCGTCGGCGTTGCCGATCCCGTGGCCGTGTCCGGCGATGATCCCGGCCATCGCGGTGCCGTGCCGGGCCCAGGGCCGGTCGCCGCGGCGGGCGCCGAACCCGATCAGGTCCTTGCCGGGCAGGACGTTGCCGGCGAGGTCGGGGTGGAGGTCGTCGACCCCGGTGTCGAGGACGGCGACGGTGATGCCCGCGCCCCGGGTGGTGCGCCACGCCTCGGAGACCCGCAGCGCCTCGTGGCTCCACTGCTGCCGGGCGCGGACGTTGTCGGCGTGGGCGGCGCTCGTCGGCAGCAGCCCGAGGGCGGTGCTCAGGGCCGCGCACAGGACGGCCGTGGCCGCGCGGGACGGTGCCCCGGTGGCCCGGGGCGGGGGTATCGGTCGGTGCCGTGACGTCATGAGGTCTGCTCCGTGGTCACGGTGATGCGGGTGCGCAGGGCCCGCTCGATGCGGTCGGCCAGGCCCTTCGCCTCGTGGCCGAGGCCGGACTGGGCGGGGGCGGAGGTGCCGTCCCCGCGGGCGGCCTCGGCGGCCGGTTCCGGGTCGGGGACCACCCGGCCGTCCGCGAAGCCCGACACGGCGAAGACGACGACCGGCACGTCGGTGAGGACGGACAGGGTCCAGGTGGCCCGTTGCGGGTCCCCGAATCCGGCGGCGGGGGTGCCCTCGGGGCCGTAGGCGCGGGGCATCAGTTCGCGCAGCCGGTCGAGGCCCTGTTCGGAGAAGCGGGTGTGCAACCGGTCCATGCCGGGGGCGTCCGTCGTGGTGAACAGCAGGCCGACGGTGGTCAGATGGCTCCGGGTGGCGTCGGTGTAGGTGGCGCGCACCAGCCGTTCGCACCCGGCGGGGGCGAGGGCCTTGCGCAACTGCGGGTCGAGGCCGGGGCCGCAGGTGCTGTCGGGGGCGACGGCGACCCGCTTCCAGATCCGGTCGGCGCCGCCGGGGCCGGCCTCGTCGCCGCGCACGGTGGGGGGGAAGAGGCCGTCGACGGGGGTGTCGTGCCACAGCTCCGCGGCAGCGGCGAAGCGGTCGGCCGGTCCGGGGGCGGCGTTGCTGTCCTCGGTGAGCCAACTCCCGGTGACGGCACCACCGATGAGGCCGAAGCCGAGGATGGCACAGGCGGTGGCGGTGGCCGCGCGGTAGCGGGCGAAGCCCCGGAGTTCGCCGTCCTCCCGGTCGACGGGGGCGCGCAGCGGGTGCAGCGCGTCGGCGGGCAGTCGATGGAGCGGCTCGTCGTCGTATCCCGCCCCTGCCGGGCCGCGCGGGTCGGGCCGGGACGGACGCCCCTGGCTCGGGGGCGGGGCGTCGAAGGGGGCGTCGAACCGGGCGGACCGGTCGTACCCGTAGCCGGATGCGCCGGCGCGCGGGACGGTGCGCGGGGCCGGCGGACGGCGCGGGGAGCGCGGCGGGTGCGCGGGCCCGGTACCCGGCAGTTCGGCGCCGGGGGTGCCGGCGGGCGGCACGGGTCTGTACGGCGGCCGGGCGGCGGGGGGCTCGGGGGGCGGCTCGTCGGGGAAGCGGGCGGAGGCGACCGGGGGCGGGGGCGTGCCGTGCCCCGGGGCGGGCGCACCGGGGGCGGGGACCTGGTCGGGCCGGGTCCGACCGGGCGTGCCGGCGGTCCCCGGGCGTGCCGGGACGGGGTTGTCGTCAGCCATTCCGCGAACGTCGAACACCCCTCGAGTATCCAGCGACGGGTACGCGCCGTGGACGTCGGAGGCCGAACTCGCCCCGATCGAAGGGTGCGTGCCGGGTGCGTGGGGACCGACCCCCGGATGGGGGGCGTGGGCGGGGCGCGGGGGCGCCGAGGGGCGGGGCGGGTGCGGGGCGACGCTGGGGAAGGGCGGCGGGGGGGCGGGGGCGGTGGGGAACGGCAGCGGCGGTGCGGGGGTGGGCGGGGGCACGGGGGCGGGCCCGGTCGTGTCCGTGCTCATGCGCCCCCCGTTTTCCGGCCGGTCCCCTCGGACCGGTTCGCCCGTTCCGGGCGCGCCGCCCGGGTGACCTCCCGCGGGTCGTCGGGGCCGTGTCCGGGGCGGGGCGGGGCGTGCCCCGTCCGGTGCCCCGGGCGGGTCGCGCCGACCGCCCGGAAGGGTTCGGTGTCCGCGGTGCCGGGCCCTCCCCCGGCGGCCCGGCAGCGGCGCGGACGGCCGCCCGCCGTCACACGCCGTGGTCGGGCCACGGACGTTCATCGCTCCCGTCCGCGGCAGGGGCCGCGGGGCGGGTTGACCGGTCGTCGGGGGCTGCCCGCCGTCCGGCCGTTCGTCTGCGTGGGCGTCACTCTACGGGTTGATGACCTTCGCCGGGGAGCCGGTCGCGGCACTGGTGGCATCTGCCCGGTACGTCCCCCCGTCCGGGAGGCCCGCGGGCCGTGGCCGGTTCCCGACGCACCGCCGGGAAACCTCGGGGTGCGGGAGGGGCAGCGGGTTACGGTGGGTCACCGGTGTGCCGTGCGGCAAGGGCGACCGGTGCTCCCCGAACGCGCCCGTTGCCCCGACCGGGGAACGGCCCACGTCAGCAAGGAGATTCCATGCCACTCACGCCGGCGGAACGCGAGGAGTTCCTCGCCGAGCCCCGCATCGCGGCCCTCTCGGTGGACTCGGGCGATCCGAACCGCGGACCGGTCTCGGTGCCGATCTGGTACCAGTACGAACGGGGCGGCGACGTCTGGATCCTCACCGGGGCCACCTCGCGCAAGGCCGAGCTGATCGCCGCGGCCGGACGGTTCACGCTGCTGGTGGAGCGCACCGAGCCGACCGTGCGGTACGTGTCGGTGGAGGGGCCGGTCGTGGAGACGGCCCCGGTCACCGACGCGCGCCACCGCGAGTTGGTCGCCCGCTACCTGCCCGCCGACAAGGCGGCGGCGTACCTGGAGTTCGCCGAGCGGGACCTCGGCGAACAGGTGATGATCCGGATGCGTCCGCAGTCCTGGATCGCCGCGGACCTCGGCTCGCTGTGACCGTGCGGCGTCCCGGCCCGGGCCGGGACGCGCACCGTCCGCCCTACAGCGGCGTGACGTACGCCCCGGCGATCCCGCCGTCCACCAGGAAGTCGGTGGCGTTGACGAACGAGGCGTCGTCGCTGGCGAGGAAGGCGACGGCGGCGGCGATCTCCTCCGCCTCGGCGAACCGGCCCACGGGTACGTGCACCAGTCGGCGGGCGGCCCGCTCGGGGTCCTTGGCGAACAGTTCCCGCAGCAGCGGGGTGTTGACCGGTCCGGGGCACAGGGCGTTGACCCGGATGCCCTCGCGGGCGAACTGGACGCCCAGTTCGCGGGACATGGCGAGGACGCCGCCCTTGGACGCGGTGTAGGAGATCTGGGAGGTGGCCGCGCCCATCCGGGCCACGAACGAGGCGGTGTTGATGATGGAACCCTTGCCCTGGCGCCGCATGTAGGGGATGGCGGCCTTGCAGCAGAGGTAGACGGAGGTCAGGTTGACCTCCTGGACCCGGCGCCACGCCTCCAGTCCGGTGTCGAGGATGGAGTCGTCGTCGGGGGGCGAGATGCCGGCGTTGTTGAAGGCGATGTCCACCGAGCCGTAGGTGTCGTGGGCGGTCCGGAAGAGCGCCTCGACCTGGTCGGCGTCGGTGACGTCGACCAGGACGAAGGTGCCGCCGACCTCCTCGGCCGCCGCCCGGCCCGCGCGTTCGTCGATGTCCCCGCAGACCACGTGCGCGCCCTCGGCGGCGAGTCGGCGGGCGGTGGCCAGTCCGATGCCGCTGCCGGCTCCGGTGATGACTGCGGTGCGGCCGACCAGGCGCCGGCAGGTGCCGTCGGCGGCGGTGCCGCGGGGGGTGTCGGTCATGGCTCAGACCTCCGTGCTGAGGAAGACGTTCTTGGTTTCGGTGAAGGCGGCGAGCGCGTCGGGGCCGAGCTCGCGGCCGAGCCCGGACTGCTTGAAGCCGCCGAACGGGGTCCAGTAGCGGACGCTGGAGTGGGAGTTCACCGAGAGGTTGCCGGCGGCGACCGCTCCGCAGACGCGCAGCGCGCGGCCCACGTCCCGGGTCCACACCGAGCCGGACAGCCCGTACTCGGTGGCGTTGGCGAGGCGGACGGCGTCCTCCTCGTCGCGGAACGGGAGCACCACGGCGACGGGGCCGAAGACCTCTTCGACGGCGACGGGCGCGTCGGGGGCGAGGTCGGTGAGGATGGTGGGCGGGAACCAGAAGCCGGGTCCGTCCGGGCACCGGCCGCGGATGCCGGGGTGGTCGGCGGGGACGTAGCCGCGGACCCGGTCGCGTTGGGCGCGGGAGATCAGCGGGCCCATCTGGGTGTCCTCGTCGGCGGGATCGCCGACCCGTACCGCGTGCACGGCGGGGGCGAGCAGGTCGAGGAAGCGGTCGTGGACGGACTCCTGGACCAGGATGCGGGTGCGGGCGCAGCAGTCCTGCCCGCTGTTGTCGAGGAAGGACATCGGGGCGCTGGCCGCGGCGGCCTCCAGGTCGGCGTCGGCGAAGACGACGTTGGGGCTCTTGCCGCCGAGTTCGAGGGTGACCCGCTTCAACCGGTCGGCGCACTTGGCCATGATCGACTTGCCGACCGCGGTGGAGCCGGTGAACACGATCTTCGCGACGCCGGGGTGGGTGACCAGGGCGTCGCCGGCGACGCCACCGGCACCGGGCAGCACCTGGAAGAGGTGGTCCGGCAGACCGGCCTCCAGGCCGAGTTCGGCGAGCCGCAGCGCGGTGAGCGGGGTGGTCTCGGCGGGCTTGAGGAGGACGGCGTTGCCGGCGGCGAGGGCGGGGGCGGTGCCCCAGGCCGCGATGGGCAGCGGGAAGTTCCACGGGGCGATGACGCCGACCGCCCCCAGGGGTTCGAGGAGGGTGACGTCGAGTCCCCCGGGGACCGGGATCTGGCGCCCCATCAGCCGTTCCACCCCGCCGGCCGCGTAGTCCAGCAGATCGCGGACGTTGGCGGCCTCCCAGCGGGCGTTGCCGAGGGTGTGTCCGGCCTCGCGGACCTCCAGGGCGGCCAGTTCGGGCACGTGCGCGTCGACGACCGCGGCGAAGCGGCGCAGGGCGCGGGCCCGGTCGCCGGGGGCGAGGGCGGCCCAGGTCCGCTGGGCCGCGGCGGCGCGGCGCACGGCCCGGTCCACGTCGTCGGCGGTGGCGCCGGGAACGGTGGCGATGACCTCCTCGGTGGCCGGGTTGAGGACGGTCAGTTCGTACGGCTCGTGCGGGGGGTTCGGCACGGCGTTCCTCACAGGCGTTCGAAGGAGCGGCGCAGCTCCCAGTCGGTCACCGCGGCGTCGAAGGCGGCGAGTTCGACCCGGGCTGCGTGGTGGTAGTGGTCGACGACCTCGTCCCCGAAGGCGGCGCGGGCGATCGGGCTCGCGGTCCAGAGTTCGGCGGCCTCGCGCAGGGTGGTGGGCACCTGGGCGTGGCCTGCGGTGTAGGCGTTGCCGGTGCAGGGCTCGGGCAGTTCGAGGCGCTGCTCGACGCCGTGCAGTCCGGCGGCGATCAGACCGGCGACGGCGAGGTGGGGGTTGACGTCCCCGCCGGGCAGCCGGTTCTCGAACCGCAGCGAGGGGCCGTGGCCGACGACCCGGAGGGCGCAGGTCCGGTTGTCCGGGCCCCAGGCGACGGCGGTGGGGGCGAAGGAGCCGGGTTGGAAGCGTTTGTAGGAGTTGATCTGGGGGGCGTACAGCAGGGAGAAGTCCCTCAGGGCGGCGAGTTGTCCGGCGAGGAAGTGACGCATCACGGGGGACATGCCGTACGGGTCCGTCGTCGGGTCGCCGGCCAGTACGGGGCGGCCGTCGGCGTCGGTGAGCGAGAGGTGGACGTGGCAGGAGTTGCCCTCCTTCTCGTTGTACTTGGCCATGAAGGTGAGGGAGACGCCCTCCTGGGCGGCGATCTCCTTGGCCCCGGTCTTGTAGACCGCGTGCTGGTCGCAGGTGACCAGGGCCTCGTCGTAGCGGAAGGCGATCTCGTGCTGACCGGGGTTGCACTCGCCCTTGGCCGACTCGACGGTCAGGCCGGCGCCGGCCATGTCGTTGCGGATGCGGCGCAACAGGGGTTCCACCCGGCCGGTGCCGAGGACGGAGTAGTCGACGTTGTACCGGTTGACCGGGGTGAGGTCGCGGTAGCCGGTGTCCCAGGCCCGTTCGTAGCTGTCCTCGAAGACGATGAACTCCAGCTCGGTGGCGGCCCGGGCGCTCCAGCCGTGGGCGGCGAGCCGGTCGAGTTGGCGGCGCAGGATCTGCCGGGGCGCGGCGACCACCGGTGAGCCGTCGTGCCAGGCCAGGTCGGCCAGGAGGAGGGCGGTGCCCGGGTGCCAGGGCAACAGGCGCAGGGTGGCCGGGTCGGGCCGCATGGCGAAGTCCCCGTAGCCGCGGTCCCAGGAGGACATGGCGTAGCCGTCGACGGTGTTCATCTCGGTGTCGACGGCGAGCAGGTAGGTGCAGCCCTCCGTGCCGTGCGCCAGGACCTCGTCCAGGAAGAAGCCGGCGGCGAACCGCTTGCCCTGGAGCCGTCCTTGCATGTCGGGGAAGGCCAGGACGACGGTGTCGATCTCACCGCTCGCCACGAGGGCGCGCAGTTCCTCGACCGCGAGCGGGGGTGTGCGGTCTGCCACGGGCGGGCCTCCTTCGGTCAGCCGGAGCACATAAGGTATGCACGAGAACCATTGATGGGGAAGGGGGTGCGCTCGGATGGGGCAGGACGCCGACGACCGGCTGACTCCGATACTCCGCCCGGTGCGGGCCGGGAACGGTTTCGAAGAGGCGCTGGAGCAGGTCCTCCAGGTGGTCCGCCTGGGACTGGTGCCGGAGGGCGAACGGCTGCCGTCCGAACGGGAGCTGTCGCAACGGCTCGGGGTCAGCCGGGTCACCCTGCGCGAGGTCCTGAAGGTGCTCACCGACCAGGGCCTGGTGGAGTCGCGGCGCGGTCGGTACGGCGGAACGTTTGTGCTGCCCCGGGGCGGTGCGCCCGGGGAGGCGGAGTTGCGCCGGCGGGTCGCCGGGGTGGACGTCGAGGACGTGTTGCGGTTCCGGGAGGTGCTGGAGGTCGGCGCGGCGGGACTGTGCGCCGGACGGGAGCTCGACCGGACCGGCGCGGACCGCCTGCGCACCGCCCTGGCCGCCACCGGGGACGCCGCGCCCGCCGACTACCGGCGGCGGGACACCCTGCTCCACCTGACCCTCGCCGAACTCTCCGGCTCCCCCAGCCTCACCGCCCAGTACGCCGCGGTGCGGGCCCGGGTCAACGACCTGTTGGACTGCATCCCCCTGCTGGTGCGCAACCTGGAGCACAGCCAGGAGCAGCACAGCGCGCTGGTGGCGGCGGTGCTCGCCGGGGACGCGCCCGGGGCCCGCGCGGTGATGCGCGAGCACTGCGAGGGCACCGCGTCCCTGCTGCGCGGCTTCCTCGGCTAGCCGGTCCGGTCCGGGCGGGACCGGCGCAGGGGGCTTGCCAACTCCCCATCCGCGGCGCAAAGGTATGGCCTCGTTCCATTGAGCCCGCCCAGGTGTCGCACCAGTGGGGAGCCCCGCCATGACCCTGAAGCCCCTGAAGTCCCCGTCGCCCGGGTCCGGGGACGGCCAGGACGCCTACTTCGCCCGCCGGGCCCTGCGCCGGGGCAGTGCCGGCTGGCTGCTGCTCACCGGTCTCGGCGTGGCGTACGTCGTCTCCGGCGACTTCTCCGGCTGGAACTTCGGCCTGGCCGAGGGCGGCTTCGGCGGACTCGCCATCGCCATGCTGCTGATGGGTGTGATGTACGCGTGCATGGTGTTCTCGCTGGCCGAACTGTCGTCGATCCTGCCCACGGCGGGCGGCGGCTACGGCTTCGCCCGTCGTGCGCTCGGCCCCTGGGGCGGGTTCCTCACCGGCACCGCGATCCTCATCGAGTACGTCCTGGCACCCGCCGCGATCTCCATCTTCATCGGTGACTACGTCGAGTCGCTGGGGCTGTTCGCACTGACCTCGGGCTGGCCGGTCTACCTGGCGTGCTTCGTGGTCTTCATAGGCATCCACCTGTGGGGCGTCGGGGAGGCGCTGCGGTTCAGCTTCGTGGTCACCGGGATCGCGGTGACCGCCCTGCTGGTCTTCGCGATCGGGGCGTTCACCGAGTTCGACGCCTCCGGGCTGAACGACATCCCGGTGGACCCGGAGGCGTTCGGCGCCAACTCCTGGCTGCCGATGGGGCTGCTCGGCATCTGGGCGGCCTTCCCGTTCGGCATGTGGTTCTTCCTCGGGGTCGAGGGGGTACCGCTGGCCGCCGAGGAGACCCGCGACCCGGCGCGCACCCTGCCCCGGGCGATCATCTGGTCCATGGGCGTCCTGGTGGTGCTGGCGCTGCTCACCTTCCTGGCCTCGACGGGCGCCCGCGGCTCCGCCGCGATCCAGGACGCGGGCAACCCGCTGGTGGCGGCGCTCCAGCCGGACGGGGAGCCCACCACGCTGAGCCGGATCGTCAACTACGCCGGGCTGGCCGGGCTGATCGCCTCGTTCTTCTCGCTGATCTACGCGGGGTCCCGGCAGCTGTTCGCCCTCTCCCGGGCGGGCTACCTGCCGCGCTTCCTCTCCCTCACCAGCCGCCGCAAGGCCCCCTACCTGGGGCTGCTGGTGCCGGGGGCGGTGGGCTTCGGCCTGGCGGCGTCGACCGGTGACGGCGCCGGGATGCTGAACGTCGCGGTCTTCGGGGCGACCATCTCCTACGCACTGATGTCGCTGTCCCACATCGTGCTGCGGCGACGGGAACCCGGACTGTCCCGGCCCTACCGCACCCCGGGCGGGACGGCCACCTCCTCGGTGGCCCTGGTCCTCGCCTGCGCGGCGCTGGTCGCCACCTTCCTGGTGGACGTGACGGCCGCCGTGATCGCCCTGCTGGTCTACGGCGCGGCGTTGGCCTACTTCGGCGTCTACAGCAAGGACCGGCTGGTGGCCCGGGCCCCCGAGGAGGAGTTCGCCGCGCTGGCCGCGGCCGAGGCCGAGTTGCGGTGACCGCTCGGGGCCACCGCGGCGGACCGACCCGCGGGAACGAGAACGAGCGAGGAGTGGAGGCCGTGGTGAACGGACCCCTGATCGGAGTGAGCACCTACCGGGAGGAAGCGCGCTGGGGGGTGTGGCGGTCGGAGGCGGTGCTGCTCCCGCTGGGGTACCCCCGGCTCGTGCAGGACGCCGGGGGGCTCGCCGTGCTGCTGCCGCCCGACGATCCCGCGCGCGCCGCGGCGGCGGTGGCGCGGCTGGACGGGGTGGTGATCGCCGGTGGCCCGGACGTGGAGCCCGGACGGTACGGGGCCGACCCGGACCCCCGGACCGGCCCGCCCGCCCGGGAGCGGGACGCCTGGGAACTCGCCCTGATCCACGCGGCGCTGACCGCGGGGACCCCGCTGCTGGGCATCTGCCGGGGGATGCAACTGCTGAACGTGGCCCTCGGCGGCACCCTGCTCCAGCACCTGGACGGGCACACCGGTGGGGTCGGCGACTTCGGCGCCCACCCGGTGACCGCGGTGGCGGGCACCCGCTACGCGGCGCTGGCCCCGGGCACCACCGAGGTGCCGACCTACCACCACCAGGCCGTGGACCGGCTCGGCGACGGGCTCGTCGCCTCCGCGTACGCCGCGGACGGCACGGTGGAGGCGGTGGAGCGCCCCGGGCCGTCCTGGGTGCTGGGGGTGCAGTGGCACCCGGAGGCGGGCGAGGACCTGCGCGTGGTGCGGGACCTGGTCCGGGCCGCCGGACTCACCCCCGGGAGCGGGTGAGGGCCAGCAGGTCGCGGGCGGGTCCGGTGGGGCGGGGGCCGGTGGGCCAGGCGGCCCGCAGGGCGCGGGTGAGGGTGACGTCCCGCAGCGGGACGGCGACCAGCCGGCGCGCGGCCAGTTCCTCCCCCACCGCGAGTTCGCTGAGCACCGCCGGGCCCGCCCCGCTGACCGCGGCGGCCTTGACCGCGGTGGTGGAGGACAGTTCGATCAGCGGCCGGGCCAGTTCCCCCAGGGCCGCCACCAGCACCTGCCGGGTCCCCGACCCCTCCTCCCGCAGGATCAGCGGCGTCCCGGCCAACTCGGCGGCGGACACCGGACGCCGGCGCCGGGCCCAGGGGTGCGCGGGCGGGACCACCACGACCAGCCGGTCGTGGGCGATCACCGCGGTGTCCAGCCCGGGCGGCACCCCCACGCCCTCGACGAACCCGAGGTCGGCGGTGCCGGACAGCAGGCGCTCGGCGACCGCCGTCGAGTTCCCGGCCAGCAACGACACCGCGGTGTCCGGGCGTTGGGTGCGCAGCGCGATCAGCCAGCCGGGCAGCAGGTACTCCGCGATGGTCATGCTCGCGGCCACCCGCAGCCGGGAGTCGCGCCGGCCGCGCAGCGCCTGGGTGCCCGCGTCGAACGCCTCCGCCGCCTCGACCACCCGTCGGGCCCAGTCGGTGACCAGCGCCCCGGCCTCGGTGAGCCGCGAACCCCGCGGCGATCGGTCCACCAGGGTCACCCCCAGCAGCCGCTCCATCGCCCTGATCCGACCGCTCGCGGCGGGCTGGGTGATGCCGAGCTCCCGGGCCGCCCGGCCCAGGCTGCCCAGTCGCGCCACCGCCAGCAGCAGTTCCAGCGCGCCCAGGTCGGGCACCCGGTGCGCGAGCGGAGTGCGCGGCGGGGCACCGCCGACTCCCCCGGTGGATTCGCTCATCAGCTCAGCTTATGTCCTGATAGCGAGGAACCCCCTGGTGAGCCGGGTGCGCCCGGAGGACGGTGGGGGCATGGCCCCCGCCGCGACCGCACCCCCGCCCGCACCCCCCGCCCCGCCCCCGGCACGCCGCCGTGCCGGGCCCGCACCGGGCGGCGGAGCGCGCCGCTCGGTCCGTCACCTCGGGCCGAACTGGTACGCCACCGTGATGGGCACCGCGATCCTGGCCACGGCGGGCGCCGAGGTCGCCCCCGGGGCGCCCCTGCTCTGGCGGGTGCTGTGGTCGCTGTCCCTGGTGGTGCTGGTGGTGCTGGTCGCGGCGCGGGCACGGCACTGGCGCCGCCATCCCGACCAGGCCCGTGCACACCTGGACGACCCGGCGGTGGCCCCCTTCTACGGCTGTCTGGCGATGGCGCTGCTCGCGGTCGGCGGCGGCGCCGCGACACTGGGCCCGGACGTCCTGGGAACGCCCGGCGGCGTGCGGCTCGGGCTGGTGCTGTGGGTGCTGGGCACCCTCGTGGGCCTGGTGGTGGCGGTGGGCGTGCCGTACCGACTGGCGGCGGCGGCCCGGCGGAGCGGCCGGCGGCCGACGCCGGTGTGGTTGCTGACGGTGGTGCCCCCGGTGGTGTCGGCGGCCACCGGGCCGCTGTTCGTGCCGCACCTGCCGACACCGGCCCGGCAGCCGCTGCTGTTCGGCTGCCTCGTCCTGCTCGGGGCGGGCGTGCTCGGCACCCTGGTGCTGTTGCCCCCGGTGTGCGCGGCTCTGGTGGCCACCGGAGGGCCGCCGCTCGCGCTGACCCCGACGCTGTTCCTGGTGCTGGGGCCGCTGGGCCAGTCCACCACGGCGCTGGACCGGATCGCGGAGGAGTCCGGCTCCCCCGGGTGGGGCGCGTTCACCGTGGTGTACGGGGTGCCGGTGCTGGGGTTCGCGGTGTGCTGGCTGGTGGCGGCGACGGCCCTGGTGGTACGGGCCCGACGGCGGGGCATGCGCTTCACGATGGCCTGGTGGTCGTTCACCTTCCCGGTGGGCACCTGTGTGACCGGCGCGGCGGCCCTGGCCGACCGCACCGGGTCCGCCGGCTACCGGGTGCTGGCCGTCCTGCTGTACGCGGGGCTGGCCGCGGCGTGGGCGGTGGCCGCGGCCCGCACGGCCCGGGAGGTGGCGCTGGGGCGGTTGCCCGCCGCGCCCCGGTGAACCGGGTGTCGTCCCGCACGGGACGACAGCCGCTCACAGGCTCCGCAGCACACCGCGCAGGCTCGCCCCGATCATGCCGGGCGCCTGCGCCATCGACGGCCCGTACCAGGTGAGGTGGCGTCCGCTGACACAGACGGCGGGGAGCCCGAAGGACTCGGGTCCGTCGTCCTCGCCGAAGGGGTAGGGCTCGTCCGGCAGCACCACGATGTCGGCACCGCACTGCTGGAGCCGCTCCAGCGGCACGTGCGGGTAGCGGTCGCTGTGTTCCGCGTACACGTTGTCGACGCCGAGCCGGGCCAGCACGTCGCCGGCGAAGGTGTCGCGGCCCAGCACCATCCAGGGGCGCCGCCACACCGGGACCACCGCGGTGACCCGGTCCCACGGTTCGGGCATCCCCGACCACACCGACTCGGCGAGGTCCAGCCAGCCGGGCCGGCTGGCGGCACCGCACTCCCGGACCACCCGGTCGAGTTCGCGGAACGCCTGTTGCACCGAGCGGATCTCGGTGACGAGGACCTCGATGCCGGCCGCCCGCAGGTCGGCGATGTCGCGGGCGCGGTTCTCCTCCTCGTTGGCGATCACCAGGTCGGGGGCGAGGTCGACGATCCGCGGCACGTCGGGGTTCTTGGTGCCGCCGAGACGGACGGCGTCGAGCCCCTCGGGTTGGGTGCACCAGTCGGTGACGCCGACGAGCACACCGGGCAGGGTCACGGCCACGGCTTCGGTCAGCGAGGGGACCAGTGAGACGATCCGGGCAGATTTCACGGGATCAGCGTAGTGAGCGGACCGTGGTCCCCGATCCACCCGCAGTCATCTCCTGCGGTCCTGCACGGCGTCGATGTGCTCGGCGACGGCCACCACCAGGACCCGGGTGTCGGGCTCGGTGGCGCGCCAGCGGTGCCGCACGCCCCCGGTGAGGTACAGGGTGTCGCCCCGGCCGAGGCGGTAGGCGCGGCCCTCCGCCTCGATCTCCACCGCCCCGTCGGCGACGTACAGCAGTTCGTCGTTGCGGTGCTGGAACTCCCGTGCGGTGTCGTGGTCGCCGGTGAACTCGGTGGCGTGCAGCTGCTGATGGCCCCTGACCAGGGGCCGGACCCGGCTGGGCGGGGGTGCGGCGGACGGGTCGGCGCGCTCCGGCACCTCGACGGGGGCCTCGTCGCGCACCACGTCCACCGTGCAGGCCGGGTCCGCGGCGGCGAGCAGTTCGACGGCGGTGGTGCCCAGGGCGTCGGCGACCTTCTCCAGGGAGGCCCGACTGGGCCGCGCCCGCTCGTTCTCCACCTGGCTGAGGAACGGTACGGACAGCCCGCTGCGGGCGGAGACCACGGCGAGCGTCAGCTCCAGGGAGCGACGACGGCGGCGGACGGCCGCGCCCACCCGAAAGGATTCCTTCTCGTCCATGGTGACGGCTCCCTCCCCCGCTCGTTCGTGGTGCTCGGGCCCGGCACGGCCCCGTGGAGTACCTGCACCCCACACGTGTTCGGCAAACAAACGTCGCCAGTAGAGCACGCGCAGGGGGCGGACCCCGCCGGAACGGCGAAGCCCGCCCCGATTCTCCCGGGTGCGTGCCGCTCCCCCACATTCTCGCGCCATTCCCCCCGAAGGGCGAGGCACCGTGTTGACGGGGGCCCTCCGGCGGTCCGGATCAGCCGTCCGCGGGGAGCGGGGCCCAGGTGTCGAGGAGCTCCGGACGCTCCGCGAGCCAGCCGCGGACCGCCTCCTGCTCCTCGCCCTTGCCAGCCTTCTGGATGTCCGCCTCCAGGCTGGTGAGCTGTTCCTCGCTCATGGCGAAGTCCTTCAGCCAGCGTCCCACCTCGGGGTGGTCGTCGGCGAAGCCGTCCCGGCTGAGGGTGTGCACCCCGTCGCCCTCGCCCCAGGACCCCTTGGGGTCGGCGAGCTTCCTGAGGTCGTAGTCGCTGTAGGCCCAGTGCGGGGACCAGAGGGTCACCGCGATGGGCTCCTTCCTGGCGTAGGCGCGCTTCAGCTCCGCCAGCATCGCCGGGGTGGAGCCGTCGACGACCTCGTACTCCCCGTCGAGCCCGTAGTCGGCCAGGACGTCCTTCTTGAGCAGGCCCATCATGCCGGCGCTGGGCTCGATCCCGACGATGCGCCCGTCGAACAGGTCGGCCTTCCCCTTGAGGTCGGCCAGCGACTCCACGCCCTCGACGTACGAGGGCACGGTGATCTCCAGCGAGGTCGGGCTGTACCAGGAGCCGAGGTCGTCGAGGCGGTCGCCGTACTTCTTCCAGTACTCCGCGTGCGTGACCGGCAACCAACTGTCCGTCTGGAAGTCGATCTGCCCCTGGGCCAGGCCCGTGTAGAGCGGCCCGGCGGTGTACTGGGTGGTCTCCACCTCGAATCCGCGGCGCTCCAGCAGTTCCTTCCACAGGTAGGTGGAGGCGATGCCCTCGTCCCAGGGGATGTAGCCGATGCGGATCTTCTCGCCCTTGCCGATGCCGGCGGCGCTCGCGTCCTTCGCCCCGCCGCCGAGGAGGTTCGTCCCGCCCGCGACCAGGGCGAGCACCACGACGGCGACGACGGCGACCGCCGGCCGCGGGCGGTGCTGCCAGATCCGCAGGTCGCCGGCGGCGCGGGCCTTGGCGGCGGCGCGACGGCCGAGCGGGGAGAGCCGTTCGCCCAGGGCGCCGGTCATCCGATCGAGGTAGATGGCGAGGACCACGATGCCCAGGCCCGCCTCGAAGCCCAGGCCGATGTCGAGTTGGCCGATGGCCTCGTTGACGGCGCCGCCGAGGCCGCCGGTGCCGACCATGCCCGCGATGACCACCATGGACAGGCCCAGCATGATGACCTGGTTGACGCCGGCCATGATCGTGGGCAGGGCGAGCGGGAGCTGGACCCGGAACAGGGTGTCGCGCGGGGTGGTGCCGAACGCCTCGGCGGCCTCCACCAGTTCCGTGTCGACCTGACGGATGCCGAGTTCGGTCATCCGCACCCCGGGGGCGATCGCGAAGATCAGCGTGGCGACCACACCGGCCGGGACGCCCATGCCGAAGAAGAGGATGGCCGGGATCAGGAGCACCATCGACGGCATGGTCTGGAGCAGGTCCAACACCGGTCGGACGACGGCGCTCACGGTCTGCGAGCGGGCCGCCCAGATGCCCAGCGGCACCCCGAGGAGCAGCGCGATCAGGGTCGCGACCAGCACCAGGGCCAGGGTCGACATCGACTTGTCCCACAGTTCCAGGGAGTCGATGAGGGCGAAGCCGCCGAAGGCGAGGACCCCGGCCGTCAGACCGCGCAGCCACCAGGCGAGCACGGCGAACACGCCCGCGAGGAGCAGCGGCTCCGGGGCGCCGAGGACGGCGTCCACCGCGCCGTACAGGCCCTCGACCACGCTCTTGAGCGCGTCGAAGAGCCAGGCCAGATGGGTGACGAGCCAGTCGACCCCGTGGTCGACCCAGTCGCCGAGGGGCAGCCTAGGCATCGGCGTTCACCGCCCCGGCGCGGGGCGCGTCGCAGGGCGCGACGGCCCGCGGCGGCCCGGCCTCCTCGCCGAGCACGCCGAGCAGCCGGCGGCGCGGGACCACCCCGACGAGCCGGTGCCGGGCGTCCAGCACCGCGACCGGGTGCGGGACGCGCGCGCTGAGCAGGCACAGTTCGGTGAACGGGGTGTCCACGCGGGCGGTGGCGCAGGAGCAGTCGGCCTCGTCGCCGACCGGCTTCCCGTCCATGACGGCGGCCGCGGTCAGCACCCGGGAGCGGTCGACGTCCTGGGTGAACGCGGCCACGTAGTCGTCGGCCGGGGCGAGCAGGACGTCCTGCGCGGTGCCGCTCTGCACGATGCGGCCGTCCCGCATCACGGCCACCCGGTCGCCGAGCCGCATGGCCTCGTTGAGGTCGTGGGTGATGAAGACGATGGTCTTCTTGAACCGGGCCTGGAGTTCCAGGAGCTGGTCCTGCATGTCACGGCGGATCAGCGGGTCCAGCGCGCTGAACGACTCGTCCATGAGCAGCAGGTCGGCGTCGGTGGCCAGGGCCCGGGCCAGCCCGACCCGTTGCTGCATGCCGCCGGAGAGTTCGTCCGGCCAGCTCGCGTCCCAGCCGGCGAGACCGGTGAGGGACAGGGCTTCGGCGGCGCGCTCCTCCCGCTCGGCGCGCGGCACGCCCTGCACCTCCAGTCCGTAGGCGGCGTTCTCCAGGACGCTGCGGTGCGGGAAGAGGGCGAAGTGCTGGAAGACCATGCTGATCTTGCGGGCCCGGACCTCGCGCAGCTCGCGGGGGTCGAGTGCGGTGAGGTCCTGGCCGTCGTACCGGACCTGCCCGGCGGTGGGGGCGAGCAGGCCGTTGAGCATCCGCAGCAGGGTCGACTTGCCCGAGCCGGACAGCCCCATCACCACGAAGATCTGGCCGGGGTCGACCGTGAAGGAGGCGTCGATGACGGCGGCGGTGGCCCCGTCCGCGCGCAGTTCCTCCCGGTCGGCGCCGCGGCGCAGCCTCTCGACGGCGGAATCGGGTCGTCTTCCGAACACCTTGTACAGGTGTGCGGCTTCAAGCCTGGACACATGAACCTCTCGGGTCGAACCACGTACGGCCCGCCGTCCCCCGGGCGGGCCGTGGAGTTCCGCGGGGTCGGCCCGCCGCCCGGCGGCCGTGCTGCGCGGGTCGAGACGGGGCCGGGGTCACTCCGGCGGCGCGCCTGCCCGGACCCCCCGCACACAAACGTGTAAGTGACACGCGTCACCTGTCGACCGCTGGGCGCCGCGCACCACGACGGGTCGGATGCGGCGGCCCCGTCAGTGCCGTGGGGCATGATGCGGACGTGACTCAAGGAACGCGACGGCTCATGCTCCTGGACACCGCCTCCCTCTACTTCCGGGCCTACTTCGGGGTCCCGGAGTCGGTGCGGGCACCGGACGGCACCCCGGTGAACGCGGTGCGCGGGCTGCTCGACTTCATCGACCGGCTGGTCAAGGACCACCGCCCGGACGACCTCGTCGCCTGCATGGACGCCGACTGGCGCCCGCAGTGGCGGGTCGACCTCATCCCCTCCTACAAGGCGCACCGGGTCGCGGTGGAGACGGCGACCGGGCCCGACGAGGAGGAGGTGCCGGACACCCTGTCCCCGCAGGTGCCCGTCATCGAGGAGGTCCTGGACGCGCTCGGCATCGCCCGGGTCGGCGTGGCGGGCTACGAGGCGGACGACGTCATCGGCACCTTCACCGCACGGGCGACGGGGCCGGTGGACATCGTCACCGGGGACCGCGACCTGTACCAGTTGGTGGACGACGCCCGGGGGGTGCGGGTGCTGTACCCGGTCAAGGGGGTGGGCACCCTCCAACTCACCGACGAGGCGCTGCTCCGCGAGAAGTACGGGGTCGGGGGCGCCGGGTACGCGGACCTGGCCCTGTTGCGCGGCGACCCCTCGGACGGCCTGCCGGGCGTGCCGGGCATCGGCGAGAAGACCGCCGCCAAGCTGCTCGCCGAGTTCGGCGACCTCGCCGGCATCGTGGCCGCGATCGACCGACCGACCGCGAAACTGACCCCGACCCAGCGCAGGAGGCTGCACGAGGCGCTGCCCTACCTGGCGGTGGCACCGGAGGTGGTCCGGGTCGCCGCCGAGGTCCCGCTGCCCGTCGTGGACCCCGCACTGCCGCGCGCCCCCCGCGCCCCGGAGGCGCTCGACCGGCTCGCGGAGCGCTGGGGGCTCGGGGGGTCCCTCGGCCGCCTGAGGTCGACCCTCTCCCCGTGAGGTGTTAACTTAGGCAAGCCTAAGTAGCACGATCAGGGAGTCCGCCATGGCAGAGCGACCGGCCCGCAAGCCACCGATGACGCACGTCGGGCGCGTGGTGCGCACGGAGCGCCTCACCCCGCACATGCAGCGGGTGGTGCTCGGCGGCGACGGGCTCTCCGCCTTCTCCGCGGACGAGTGCACCGACCACTACGTCAAGCTGCTCTTCGCCCCGGACGGGGTCAGCTACCCCGAGCCGTTCGACATCCAGCGGGTACGGGCCGAGTTCCCCCGCACCCAGTGGCCCGTGACCCGCACCTACTCGGTACGGGCCTGGGACCCCAAGACCCGCGAACTGGCCATCGACTTCGTCGTGCACGGG
>NZ_JBEOWM010000052.1:0-40935 GCF_040296045.1 Streptomyces sp. NPDC002490
CCACCGTCCCGCGCCCCACCACCCGCCGCCCGGGCCCGTCGCCCCCGCCCGCCGCCGGCGACGGCAGGGAACCGGCCGTCGCCGGCGGCGCCCGCCGGGCTGTGGGGCGGGCCACACGGCCCCACCCCACCGGGTCGGCCGGGGCGCGATAGCCTGACCGCGGATCTCTCTTGACGCCAAGAGATCGATCATCCGAACCGATGATCGATCACCCGGCCGCTCGCACGGGGTCCCGCATCCGGGGCAGGGACGCCCCACCGCCAGCTGTCATACGGAGAACGCCATGACCCGCACTCCCGTGAACGTCACCGTCACCGGCGCGGCCGGCCAGATCGGTTACGCCCTGCTCTTCCGTATCGCCTCCGGCCAGCTCCTCGGCGCGGACGTGCCGGTCCGGCTGCGGCTCCTGGAGATCACCCCGGCGCTCAAGGCCGCCGAGGGCACCGCGATGGAACTCGACGACTGCGCCTTCCCGCTGCTCCAGGGCATCGACATCAGCGACGACCCGGGCGTCGCCTTCGACGGCGCCAACGTGGCCCTGCTGGTCGGCGCCCGCCCCCGCACCAAGGGCATGGAGCGCGGCGACCTGCTGGAGGCCAACGGCGGCATCTTCAAGCCGCAGGGCAAGGCCATCAACGACCACGCCGCCGACGACATCAAGGTCCTCGTGGTGGGCAACCCGGCCAACACCAACGCCCTGATCGCCCAGGCCGCCGCCCCGGACGTGCCGGCCGAGCGCTTCACCGCGATGACCCGCCTCGACCACAACCGCGCGCTCACCCAGCTCGCCAAGAAGACCGGCACCACGGTCGCCGACATCAAGCGCCTCACCATCTGGGGCAACCACTCGGCCACCCAGTACCCGGACGTCTTCCACGCCACCGTCGGCGGCAAGAACGCCGCCGAGGTCGTGGGCGACGAGAAGTGGCTGGCCGAGGAGTTCATCCCGACCGTCGCCAAGCGCGGCGCCGCGATCATCGAGGCCCGTGGCGCGTCCTCCGCCGCCTCCGCCGCGAACGCCGCCATCGACCACGTCCACACCTGGGTCAACGGCACCGCCGAGGGCGACTGGACCTCCATGGGCATCCCCTCGGACGGCTCCTACGGAGTCCCCGAGGGCCTCATCTCGTCCTTCCCGGTCACCACCAAGGACGGCGTCTACGAGATCGTCCAGGGCCTGGACGTCAACGAGTTCTCCCGCGCCCGCATCGACGCCTCGGTCCAGGAACTGGCCGAGGAGCGCGAGGCGGTCCGCGCCCTGGGCCTCATCTGACGCCCGCCCCGCAGCACCCCACCCGCTGCCCCCGGCCGCCCGGCCGGGGGCAGCGGCGTTCCCGGGGCTCACCCCAGGGCGTCCAACTCCGCCCGGATCAGCCCCCGTGCCTCCTCGCCGTAGACCGCGGACCGCCGGAGCCAGTCGAACGCCTTGACGTACACCGCGATCTCGGCCGGCTCAGTGACGTCGAGGGCGGAGGCGACGGTCTCCACCGAGACGAGGTCTTCGTCGTAGATGTTGAAGCCGTGCTCGGGGAGCGCAACCAGTTCCGCCCGCGAGGGAATGACCCCCAGCCGCAGACCGTCCCGCTCGGTCGCGTCCAGGAGATGCGCCAACTGCTCCCTCATCACCTCCACGCCCCCGAAACGTCGGCGGAGCGCTTGCTCGCCGAGCAGCGTGTGGTAGGTACGCCCACCCTGCCCGATGAGCGCGGCTCGGGCGGTGCGCGCCGCGACGCCCGCCTCGATGTCGTCGGGCACCTCGTGGAACTCCACGACCCGTCGTAGCACGGCTCGGGCGTAGTCGGGCGTCTGGAGATTTCCCCAGATCAGCTCGGGGCAGTAGCTCCGGGAGTCGCGGGTGCGGTGCACCAGGTCGAGTACCTCGCCCTGAACGGGGCCGGTTCCGTCTTGCAGAACTGCGGACCACGGCTCGGAGGCAGGCGTTGCAGAGGTCGTCATGCGTGAAGTCTGCCCCGACGACGTTGACTTGCGAACACCGAGCGGTCCCCGACCAGGATATGAGCACTTTTTATGACCGGCGTCAGCGTTGATGAGCAAGTCCGCCGTGCAACCGTCGCTTCACTCGCAATCACGCGCAACTGATCGGACCTGACGTGGGACTTGTCGCACTCTGGTGACCCGGCCATCGAGAAGGGAAAAACGATGACACTCAAGTTCCTCGGCACCACCTCGGATGAAGGGGATTGCCCAACCTTGTATGAAGTGGTGGGGGAGGGGACGATCGTCGTGCAGGGTGAACGCTTGCTGGACCCCGAACACCTTGCCCAGCTCCGTGACGTCAAGGAGTCCGAGACCTTCGTAGTGGTTCCCCGGGAGCTGCTGGTCAAGTTCAGTCCGAAGGAGTGACGGTGAGGGATCTGACGCCCTTCGCCTCGGTTGCCGGTCTCTTCGAGGAATTCGAACACTCGGCATGGAGGCTGGAGACGCGCAGAGGCTATGCGTCCGACCGCGGCAGTGACAAGTGGATCCGCTGGCGGAGAGGGGAGGACATCGGTAGCGATCCGGACAACTCGTGGCGTCGCAACATTCGTGCACAGGTGGCGAAGGGCAAGCGGGTCGAGCGGGTGCGCCTCGTGGACGACCCCCCTACGGAGGGTCAGAGGTTCTTGCTCGCTAGCGCGACCAGCAACGTGCGGGCGGGAGAGGACATTCGCAACATGTACCGCGGGGAGGCCGAGCGTCTGGGGCTGCCCGAGTCCGACTTCTGGTTGTTCGATTCGCGCATCCTGGTCAGGTTCCACTTCGACCAGGAGGACACCACGCTCGGGGTTGAGGTAACCGAAGAGCCGCAGCAAGTCTTGACGGCTTGTCAAATCAGGGAAGCGGCTTGGCACCATGCCGTCGCCACCGATGAGTTCGCCCGCCGGATACCTTCCAGTGCGTGAGCACTGATTATCAGAGGGCGAGGACCGTGCTCGGTGCGCGGCTCCGTGAGTTGCGCACCGAGGCGGGGTTCGATGGCAAGGGAGTGGCCGAACGTCTGGGCTGGCAGCGTTCGAAGGTCAGTCGACTGGAGAACGGCAAACAGACTCCCTCAGCGGCCGACCTGGCCGCGTGGGCCGGCGCCGTGGGGCAGCCTGGACTGGCGGATGAGCTGATCGCTCAGCTCAGGGGTCTGGAAACCCGTTACCGCTCCTGGCGGAGGCAACTGGGAGGCGGGCATCGGCCCCGCCAAGAGCTGGGCATTCTTGAGACTCAGGTCACAAGGAACACTCGTGCCATGGAAGTGGTCCGCATTCCGGGGTTGTTGCAGACAGCGGGGTACGCGCACAACGTGTTCAGTGTGGCCGCCGAGTTCCGAGAATCCCCCAAGGACACCGAAGAGGCCGTGCGCGCCAGGTTGCGCAGGCAACAGGCGCTCTACGAGCCTGGTCGAACCTTTCATTTCCTCCTGTGGGAGGGCGCGCTTCACGCTCGCACCTGCCCACCTGAAGTGATGGCCAGCCAGCTGGACAGGCTGATGAGCGTGATCGGACTGGACACGGTCACGCTCGGCATCATCCCCACGGCTGCCACGCTGAAGCGCGCGCCCTCCCACGGCTTCTGGATCTACGACCGCCGAGTGGTAGTGGTGGAGACGATTGCTGCCGAACTCTGGCTGGACGACATCGAGACCATCCGTGTGTACGAGAAGGCATGGGATTGGTTGATGGAGTCAGCAGTGCACGGAGCACAAGCCCAGAGGTTGATCACGCGGGCCAGAAGCTTGCTCGCATCGGGTTGAGCAACCCTCACCACATCCGGGCGCGGTGTGAGCAACCGCGCTCAATCGGGCAGTGGTGCTCGGCCCGTCCTCCCTAGGGTCCCAGTTGCCCCCGCCCGGCCGACGTACCCGCCAAGGACTCCGGCCGGACGCGGGGTCGCACCCGCAAGGCGGCGCGGGGACCCGCCCCGCGTCGCGTACGCGCGCTGGAGGTCACCATGCGGCACCCGTTCCGCCCGGTCAAGGCCGACCCCGAGGACGACGACGGCAAGGGCGGCAACGACGACGGCGGTTGCGGCGACGGCGACGGCTGCGGCCGTCGCTGACCGAACCGTGGTCCGGGCACGGACTCCCGGCGCGCACCGCGCGCACCGCGTACGTGCGGTCGGGAGCCGCGCCCGGACCACCCGCAGAGAGGCGAGCGTCGGCGTGCAACGACACCACCACGGCTACACCTGGCTGGGCAGCGGCTTCGAACTCCACCGGGACGGTCCCCGCAGGGACACGCACCCGACGTTCTCCGGCAATCCGCTGCCGCCCCTGGAGGTGGCCCACTGGCTGCTGAAGCCGGCCGCGCAGGTGCGCGGCACCTGGTTCGAGCCCGGGGCCGCCCTGGAGTGGTACGCAGGGCAAGTCCTGCCGCACCAGGGGGCGTTCGTCTCGGAGTGGGAGCGGGTGACCGCCCCCGTCCTGATCGGTGCGGCCCGGGAGCGGCTGCTCGCCGGGGACGACGTGGTGGGCGGCTGGTGGCTGGCCGGACAGCGGTTCCTCTCGGTGAGCCTGGTGGCCTGCTCGCCGCACCGGGCCCGTCCGGAGTTCCGCTGCCCCGCCCCGGCCGGCTGACCGGCGGCCCCGTCAGTCGGTGCCGCGCTCCGCGGCGCTGCGCTCCACGCACAGCTCGTTGCCCTCCGGGTCGGCGAGGGTGACCCAGCCCGAGCCGTCGGGGCGACGGTGGTCGCCGGTGACGGTCGCGCCGAGGGCGACCAGCCGGTCGACCTCCTGGTCCCGGGTGCGGTCCTGGGGCTGGAGGTCGAGGTGGACCCGGTTCTTGACGGTCTTGCCCTCGGGGACGCGGATGAACAGGAGCCCGACGCCGGCCGAGACGACCTGTGCCTCGGGGTCACCGGGGTGGTCGTCGTCGGCGAGGCGTCCGTCCAGCACCCGGGCCCAGAAGGAGGCGAGGGCGTGGGGGTCGGCACAGTCGAAGGTCACGTGACGCACGAGGGAAGCCATGCCGGAACCCTAGAAGGGGCGTCGGGTTCCGGCACCGGGTTTTCGGCGTGGCGTCAGTCGAGGATGCCGTCGGCGATCCGGCGGGCCCGCAGTTCGCGGATCGCCGCGCGCCGCGCGAGGCGGTGGGTGCGCCGGATCTGGGCCTCCTGGTAGCGCCGCCGGTCCCGCTCGGTCTCCGGCTCCACCGGGGGCACGATCCGCGGTTTCCCGTCCGCGTCGACGGCGGTGAAGACGAGGTACGCCGAACCGACCTGGGTGGCGGTCGTCGACTCGTTCCAGCGTTCGGCGAGCACCCGGACCCCGACCTCCATGGAGGTCCGTCCGGTCCAGTTGACCTGCGCCTTCACATGGACGAGGTCACCGACCCGGACCGGCTCCAGGAACACCATCTCGTCCATGGAGGCGGTGACGGCGGGGCCGCCGGAGTGCCGTCCGGCCACCGCGCCCGCGGCGTCGTCCACCAGTTTCATGATCACACCACCGTGCACCGTCCCCAGGAGGTTGGTGTCGTTGTGGGTCATGATGTGGCTCAGCGTCGTGCGGGAGGCCGAGGTGGGCTTGCCGGGGATGCCGGGTGCGCCGGGGCCGGGGGAGCCGCCTTCGGCGCGGGTGGCGCCGGTCGCGGTGGGGGAGCCGTGGTCGCCGGGGTCGCCGGACTCCACGACGGGGGGTTGCGCTGTCATGCCCTCCACTGTATGGCGTGCGCCGGCGTCCGGTTTCCCGCCTCTCGCGCCCCTGCGCGCCCTCTGGCGTCCCGCACGGCGCACGGCCACGCGTACGGGCGCCGGAACCCCGCCGAACGCCCCGGGCGCCGTTGAACGGCCGCAGGCGGTGCACAATGCATCAGCTCTGCAACAGGGGTGCTCCGAGACTCCCCCCGCCCTGTCAGCGGCCGGCTGTGAGCCGGCACACTTGTGCACATGAGCGAATGGCCCGAGGGGCGCAGCGGTCGAGGCCGCGGCGGTGAAGGATATGGTCGCGGCAGCGCCAACGAGCAGCCCGAGCGTGCCCGCGTGATGAGGCACGTCCAGCGAGGCCAGGGCGGTCAGGGCATTCAGTGGGGGCAAGAGGGGCAACAGGGGCAGCAAGGCCAGCGGGGCGGCCGCCCCGCACGCCCCCCGGCACCGCCGCAGGGCGTGCCCCCGCAGCACGGGTACGGGCACGACGGCCGCCAGGGCGGCGGGCCGCAGGGCTACGACAGCGGCTACAACACCGGCCAGGTCTACGGCTCGCCCCAGGGCGGCGGCGGAGCCGGCCGCGGGGGCGGCGGGGACGACGGCCACTTCCGCCCCGGCGGCGCCCCCCGTCCGGCGCCCGACTGGAAGCGGCGCATCAAGGTCGGTTCGCTGACCCTGCTCGTCGTGCTCCTCGTGGTGTCCGTCGGCACGTACTTCTGGGCCGATTCCAAGCTCAACCGCGAGGTCGACCTCTCCAAGGTCATCGAGCGCCCCGGGGGCGGCGACGGCACCACCTACCTGATCGTCGGCTCCGACAGCCGCGAGGGCATGTCCGACGAGGAGAAGGAGAAGCTGCACACCGGCTCCGCCGCCGGCAAGCGCACCGACTCCATGATGATCCTGCACGTCGGCGGCAACGGGAACACGATGATCTCGCTGCCCCGCGACTCGGACGTCGAGATCCCCTCCTTCGTGGGCTCCGACTCCGGCAAGCGCTTCGAGGGCACCGGCCGCCGGGTCAAGCTGAACGCCGCCTACGCGATGGACGGCCCCGAGCTCCTCGTCCGCACCGTCGAGCACAACACCGGACTGCGGATCGACCACTACGCGGAGATCGGCTTCGGCGGCTTCGCCAAGATCGTGGACGCGGTCGGCGGCGTCGAGATGAACATCGAGAAAGGCTTCAAGGACAAGCGGTCCGGCGCCGACTTCGAAGCCGGCAAGCAGACCCTGGACGGCCAGCAGGCGCTCGCCTTCGTCCGCACCCGCTACGCCTTCGCCGGCAGCGACCTGGACCGCACCAAGAACCAGCAGAAGTTCCTGTCCGCGCTGGCCAGCCAGACGGCGACGCCCTCCACCGTCCTCAACCCCTTCAAGCTCTACCCGACGATGGGCGCCGGCCTGGACACCCTGATCGTCGACGAGGACATGGGCCTCTTCGACCTCACCGAGATGTTCTGGGGCATGAAGGGCGTCACCGGCGGCGAGGGCGTGTCGATGAACATCCCCCTCTCCGGTTCCCGGGGCGGCAACCTGGTCTGGGACCAGGCGAAGGTCAAGACGCTGGTCCAGCAGTTGAAGAACGGCGACGAGGTCACCGTCCGCGGCAACTGACCGCGCACACCACCGCACGCGGAGGCGGGCGCCCGACCCGGGTGCCCGCCTCCGCGGCGTCGTGCCCCGGTCAGGCGCAGGTCACCTCGGAGCCGGGGACCGCCCCGAACTCGCCGGCGTCCGCCGCCCTCGCCACCCGGACCCGGGTGACGCCCTCGTGCCCGGCGCCCACCACCACCCGCATCACCGGCCCGCGCCCGGCCTCCTCCCGCAGCTCCGCGCCTGGCAGCGCCGCCGCCAGCGAGGCCGCGGAGCGGTCCCACCGGGGGTCGTAGTGGATGACGGTGCGCTCGGCGGTGCGGTCCGCGGCGTCCGCGGCCAGCCCCGTCGTCCGGAAGCCGGTGGACCGCAACTCCGCGTCGACCTCGGCGCCGAGGCCCGCCGTGCCGGTGCCGTTCTCGACCTGCACCCGGATCTGGTCCGGGGCCACCTCCACCTTCACCGCCTTGGACCGCGCGCGCACCGCGAGCGGCCGGTCGTCGCGCAACGCCCGGAAGAGCCGCTCGGCCTTCGCCCCGTCCCACTTCACGGTGGAGCCGATGCCCTTGACCGGGAACGCCACGTCGTCGATGGGCACGGTCGTGAACTCCGACGAGGAGGGCGAGAAGCCCCGCATGGCCCGCCCCAGGGTCAGCATCTCGTCGGTGCCGAAGCCCTCGGAGGCCCGCAGCGAACCCAGCGAGGCCCGGGCGAGCTCGCGGAACCGCACCGGGTTGAGCAGCACCCCCGACGAGGTGGCCTTGGCGATCAGCGCGGCCACGAACGCCTGTTGCCGCTGCATCCGCCCCAGGTCGGCGGCGCCGTCGACGTGCCGGGACCGCACGTACTGGAGCGCCTGGCCGCCGTTCAGCTCGTGCGGTCCGGCGGCCAGGTCCAGCCCGGTCGCCCGGTCCTTCAGCGGCTTCGCGGCGCAGATGCGCACCCCGCCGACCACGTCCACGGTCCGCATGAAGCTGACGAAGTCGACCTCCAGGTAGTGGTCGATCTTCACCCCGGTCACGTGCTCCACGGTGCGCACCGTCAGCGGCGGTCCGCCCTCGGCGTAGGCCGCGTTCAGCCGCACCGGGTGCGCGGCGTGCTGCTTCCCGGTCGTCCGGTCGAGGTGCTCGGGGACCTCCGCGTACGAGTCGCGGGGCAGGCTCACCACGCTGGCCCGCTCCAGGTCCTCCGACAGGTGCACGATCATGATGGTGTCGGTGCAGTGGCACGGGGCCCCGCCCAGCCGGTACTTCTCCTTCTCCTCCGGGGTGATCCGGTCGCGGCCGTCGGTGCCGACGAGCAGGAAGTTGGTGCCGTGACCGGCCCGCGGCCGGTTCTTCATGTCCTTGAACGCGTCCACCCGTTGGATCTCCGCGTCGATGCCCGTCATCAGGGCGTGCCCGATGCCCCCCGCGGCCAGCACCGTCACCGACAGGGCCGTGACCGTGCGCCGCACCCAACGGTGCCGTCCGCGCCGTCCGCGCGGGCGTGCCGCTGCGGCGGCGGGGCCGCGGCCTCCTCCCCGGGGCGCGGGGCGGACGGGACGGCGGGGCGGCTGCGGCACGGGGACGACACCTCTGCGGACGGCACGGTTCGGTGGGCGTGACCGTCGGGCCGGGGCCTCGCGGACCGGCCGGGGCCGTGCGGCCAAGGGCGACGGTACGTCCATAGGAAATGCTGCCCGCCTGATCGGGCCGGACGGCGCGCGACCGTGTCCCCCGTTCGCGGTAACGTGAAGGACGATGAACGCCACGCCCGCCCCTCAGCACCCTCCCGTCTCCGTGATCATGCCGGTCCTCAACGAGGAGCGGCACCTGCGCGGAGCCGTCCACGCGATCCTCGCCCAGCAGTACGAGGGCGAGATGGAGGTCGTGATCGCTCTCGGGCCGTCCACCGACCGCACCGACGAGATCGCCGCCGAACTCGTCCGCGAGGACCCCCGGGTGCACACCGTGCCCAACCCCACCGGCCGCACCCCCGCCGCGCTGAACGCCGCGATCAAGGCGTCCCGGCACCCGGTCGTCGTCCGCGTCGACGGGCACGGGATGCTCTCCCCGGACTACATCGCCACCGCCGTGCGGCTGCTGGACGAGACCGGCGCCCAGAACGTCGGCGGCATCATGCACGCCGAGGGCGAGAACGACTGGGAACGGGCCGTCGCCGCGGCGATGACCTCCCGGATCGGGGTCGGCAACGCGGCCTTCCACACCGGCGGGCAGGCCGGCCCCGCGGAGACCGTGTACCTCGGGGTGTTCCGTCGCGAGGCCCTGGAACAACAGGGCGGCTACAACGTGGAGTTCATCCGCGCCCAGGACTGGGAGCTGAACTTCCGCATCCGCGGGGCCGGGGGGCTGATCTGGTTCTCGCCCGAGCTGCGGGTCTCCTACCGCCCGCGGCCCAGCGTGCGGGCCCTCGCCAAGCAGTACAAGGACTACGGGCGTTGGCGGCACGTGGTCGCCCGCTACCACTCGGGCTCGATCAACCTGCGCTACCTGGCGCCGCCCGCCGCGGTCTGCGCGATCGCCGCGGGCACGGTGGCCGGGGCCCTGGTGACCCCGTTCGCCTTCGCCGTCCCGGCGGGCTACCTCGCCGCGATCGCCGCCGGCTCGGTGCCCGCCGGCCGCGGCCTGCCGCTCGCCGCACGGCTACGGATTCCGGTGGCCCTCGCCACCATGCACATGTCCTGGGGCTGGGGCTTCCTCACCAGCCCCAAGTCCCTCGCCAAGCGGGTCATCGCGTCCCGCCGCTGAGGCCCTGCGCGGGGTGCGCCGCGCGGTTGCCCGCGGGGGCCGAGCGCGGGCGGGCCCCGGAGCGGAGCAGCGCCCCCGGAGGCCACCCGGGCGAGGGGCACGGGAACCGCGGGGGGTTCCGCCGCCTCAGTAGGTGAAGGCCGGGTTGACCTCCATGCAGGTGTCCTCGTCGGCGCCGTTCAGCAGGTCCGCGGACTTCGGTGCGGCATCGTCCTCGGCCCGCTCGGGGAAGGCGTTCCCCTCGCGCCAGTCGGCGCCGACCGTCAGCGTCACCCCGGTGACGTCCGTGGACCGCTGCACCGACGACAGCGGGATGCCCATCACCTTGGCGACGCGCTGTGCGTCGCCCTCCAGCTCCGCGCTCGGGTACCTGATCACCGTGCGGTCCTCGACGACGGCCCGCTGGGTGTCGGCGGCGGACCGGGTGAAGCCCTCGGCGACCAGGAGCTGGGCCACCGTCGAGGCACGGCCCGCCGCGGGGGCGAGCGCGTCGGTGCGGGTGCCGTTGACCACGTGGACGGCGATCTCGGAGTCCACGGCGGCCGGGTCGTCGGACGCCTTCGGCTTCTTCCGCTTCTTGCCCTTGCCGTCCAGCGGGACGTCCTCCCGGACCAGCCGGAACAACTGCTCGGCCTCGCCCGGCTTGGGCACCACCCGCGGGCCGAGGTAGTCGAAGGGCATCGTGGTCATGGTGATCCGCTCCGGCGGCACCTTGCGCAGCTCGTCGCCCAGGTCGTACAGCTTCATCACGGTGTCCAGCCCGCGGTCCACGGTGAGCGACCGGGTGGCGGTCTCGGCGAGCGCCCGCAGCTTGCCGGGGTTGCTGAGCGTCGCGTTCTCCCGCAGTTCCCGGACCATGGAGCTCATGTACATGTGCTGGGCCTTGGCCCGGCCTATGTCGCTGCCGTCCCCGAACCCGTAGCGGGTGCGCAGCCACTGGAGGGCCTGCTCGCCCTGGACGGAGTGGGTGCCCTCGGGGAGCTTGAGGCCCGAGCCCTTGTCGTCGGCGGTGTGGGAGTAGATGTTCTTGTCGACGCAGACGGGGACCCCGCCGATGGCGTCGGCCATGTCGACGACGCCGGCGAAGTCGACCTGGATGAAGTGGTTGATGTGGATGTCGGTGAGCTTCTCCCAGGTGGCGACCGTGCAGCCGGCGCCGCCGCGACCCAGCGACTGGTTGGTCATCACCCGTCCCCGGCTGGCCTCGTGGACCTCGCCCTCGGGGTCGGTGCAGGTGGGGATCTCGACGAGGGTGTCCCGGGGCATGCTGATCACGGACATGTTGGAGCGGTCCGCGGAGACGTGCACCAGCATCTGGACGTCGGCGAGCGGGGCCGCGCCGACGCTGTCCCGGCCGCCGCCGAGGCGCAGGTTCTCCTCGGAGTTCCGGCTGTCGGAACCGATGAGGAGGATGTTCAGGGGGGTCTGGCCGGCGGCGTTGGGCGTGGGGGTGGGCGCCTTGTGCTCGCCGATGTTCAGCTCGCCCTTGCGGATGTTGCCGTTGAGGTGGCGGTAGTAGAGGTAACCGGCGCCGGAGGTGCCGAGTATGAGGACCGCGAGGACCATCGCCGACCAGCGGAGCAGGCGCCGCCGCCGGCGGCGGGCCGGTCGGCCGCCGCGGCCGGTGCGCCGGCCGTCGCCGGGGCCCTTGGGACCGGGGCGGGAGCCGGCGCCCCCGGCGGGCCGGGACGGGTCCCGCGGTTCGCGCGGGGCGAGCGCGGCGACGCTCTCGCCGCCGGCGCCCTCCCCGGCGTCCGGTCCGTCCGGCGCGGGGTCGCCCTCCGCGGGGTCGTCCACGAGTTCCGTCCCGCTCCGGGCGGACGCGCCGGCACGGCGGACGCGTGGACGGGATCCCTCCCCACGCATGCCACTTCGCCCCATTCGCAACCCCTCCCAGCGCGTTGCCGAAGTCGTTCGGGTCGTTCTGTGAGACGCCCGAGAGCCCCGAAGGGTTACTTCGCGCAGACCGCCTTGTCCGCCTCGATCTTCTGGACGCCCTCCGGCACCTGCTTCGGAGAACTGATCGGCACTCCCGCGCCCTTGTAGTCCGGACCGAGCGTCAGCACGATCGCGGGGAGTCCCTGCGCGTTCTGCTCGCTCTCGCCCGGCTTCATGGCGGCGGCCGGCAGACCCATGATGCTGGCCAACCGCCGGGCCTGGTCGGCCTGGTCGGGTGCGTAGGCGAGCTGGGTCCTGGGGACGTCGGCCGGTGCGTTGCCGAGCTGGCTGGATTTGAGCACGCCCTCAGTGTTCTGCAAGTAGGTGAGAGTTTCCTGAGCGGAGCCGGCCCGGGCGCCGCCGTTGTAGATGCTGACCCGGACCTCGGCGGGGTCCGCCATCGGGCCCTTCAGCAGCTTGGCCTGACTGGCCTTCTCCTCCTTCGCCTTCGCCTTCTTCTCCCGTTCGACCTCGGTCAGCGACACGTCGTCCCGGATCATCGCGAACAGCGGCAGGGCCTTGGGGGTGTCGACGACGACGGTGGCCTTGACCCGCTCGGCCGGGTTGTCGAGGACGGGCAGGGTGGCGAAGGTGATGTTCTTCGGGTCGACCTTCGACAGTTCCAGGCCCACGTCCTTCAGCTTGTTGATGCTGCCGATCCCGGTGTCCACCTCCAGGGCCTTGGTGGCGGCCTCGGCGAGGTCCATCATCCGGGTGGGACTGGTCAGCGTGTCGTTCGACTTCAGCTTGCGCATCAGCGAGCCGAGGAACTGCTGCTGCACCTGGATGCGGTCGAGGTCGCCCTTGTTGCCGAAGCTGCCCCGGGTCCGGACGAACGCGAGGGCCTGCTCGCCCTCGATGGTGTGCTTGCCCGCCTCCAGCTTGAGGTGGGACTTGGGGTCGTCGACGTCCTTGGCCACGCACACCTCCACCCCGCCCACGGCGGTGGTGAGGGTCTTCACCGCGTTGAAGTCGGCGAGCATGAAGTGGTCGACGGGGACGCCGGTCAACTCCTCGACGGTGCGCATCGCGCAGCCGGCGTCGCGCCCCCCCTGGCCGAGGCTGGTGTTGAAGCGGACGCCGCTCTCCCCGGGAACCACCTTCTCGGTGCCGTCCGGCTGCTTGGTCGGGCAGTCGGGGATGTCGGTGAGGAGGTCGCGGGGGATGCTGAGCGCCGTCGCGTTGGTGCGGTCCTTGGACACGTGCAGCAGCACGGTGGTGTCCGCGTGGCCGGGGCTGCCGGAGTCGCCGTAGCCGGCGTTCCCCTTGCCGGTGCGCTTGTCGGTGCCGATCAGCAGGATGTTGACGGCCTTGTCCTTGCTGAAGCCGCCGGCACCGGCGCTGCCCACGTCGGTGGTGGTGATGTTGCCGTTGAGGTGCTCGATGTAGAGGTAGGTGGCGGTGCCCGCCCCTATGAGGACCAGGGCGAGGACCCCGCCCGTCCAGGCCAGGGCCTTCTTCCCGCGGGACTTCTTCTTCCCGGACCGGCCCGCCGCCTTCCCGGCGCCCCGGCCGCGGCGACGACCGGCCGGCTCCGGGGGCGCACCGCGCCGCTTGCGCTGGCCGGGAACCTCGCCGCCGGTGCGTCGGGGCGCGCCGGCGCGCTCGGCGTTCCGTTCGGCGGGCGGTCGGCGCCGGGGCGGCGCGCCGTCCACGTCCTGCGCGGGGGTGCGGGGGCCCGGAGGACGCCGTCTGCGTCCTTCGGTGCTGCGCGGCGGGGGGACCGCCGACTGGTCGACGGAGGTGTCCAACCGAAGCTCGTACTCCCCGGTCTGCGGGTTGAGTACCCACTGGTCAGCGGGGTCGACCTCGTCCCCCGCCCCACGGCCTTGCGCATCCACGCTGTCTACGTCCTCCGTCAGGCCCCACGCGGCGCCACCCCCTCGAAGGCGCGCGGTAGCTCGGTCACTCAGTGCTCGGTGCACGCCGACCGTCGGCACCGGGATCGCTCACACTATCCGCCCAATTGGGCGTAGAGCGACGGCGGTGACACATTCCACGTGTTTATAAGTGGGCAAACCATGTCATTCTCCCGCTCCGTGGGGTGTCACTCGGTGCCGTGCGGCGGGCTCACCGTCCGGGGCGCGCCCACCGGGCCTCCGGGCGGGCCCGGGGCCGGACGCCGCCCGCCCGGTCAGCGGGCCGTGGCGGTCACGTGTTCGGCCTCGACCCGCCGGGCCAGCGCCTCCTCGTCGAGCGCCCCGGCGTTCCGGCACAGCACCACCGACCCCCCGGCGGCCAGCGGACCGTACAGACCGGCGGCCAGCCCGTCCCAGGTGTCGTAGCCGCGCAGCGACATCACCCGGGCGCCCGGGCCGACGATCCCGAGCCGCTCGGCGTCGGCGCCGGCCCGCTCGACGACCTCCGCCCCCGAGTGCTCCGCGCCCGCCACGATCAGCGCCGCCGCCTCCGGGTCCACGGGCGCGAACGGAACGAACCGGTCGCCCTGGGAGGGCACCTCGACCGCGTAGTCGAGGAAGCCCTCCGGCGGCACCGGGAAGCGTCCGCCCAGCGGGCGCAGCGCCAACGCCACCCGCTCCCCCCGGCAGGCCCGGGCCGCCTCCAGTGCGTCGGGGCCGGCCACCACCACGTCGGCCCGGGCCGGTTCGCCGCCCACGTCGGCGACGGCGCCCACCGAGGAGCAGGCCAGCAGCCACACGGCGGTCTGCCAGTGGGCGGGCAGCAACAGCGCCACCCGGTCGCCGGGCTCCACGGAGAGTTCGCCCTGGAGGAGGTTGGCGGTCTTGGCCACCCAATTGGCGAAGGTCGCCACGGACAATTCGACCCGTTCCCCGGTCGCATCGTCGTAGAAGGTCACCAGCGGGCGGGACGGATCGGCGGCCAGCGCGGATCGCAGCAGGTCGGCGGGGGTGCGGTCGGTGGCGTTCACCCGCGCAAGGGTACGCGTCCGCGGTGTGCGGCGGAGGCGGGCGGTGGCCGGGCCCGAGGACCGGGCGGGTGAGGGGGAGCGGGCCGCCCGGGTGAACGCGGCACCCCGCGCGGGTGCGTGTGCACCCCGGCCGATCGGACGCCCCGTCAGTTCCCGGATGGACATAGTCGTACATTCATGTTCACCATCGGGCACATGCGTGGATTCCTTGCTTCCTCCGTCGGCGTCACGTGCGCGGTCGTCCTGACCCTCCCGCTCACCCTCCCCACCGGAGCCCGGACCGTCGCCCCGCGCGCCACGGACGCCGCGCGCCCCACCGCCCCCCGCGCCCTGCTCACCGGCGACGCAGGCACCACCAGCAACACGAACGTCCCCGGACGCACCCAGTCGCTCCGCCTCTCCCCCCTCACGCCCCCGGCGACCCCGGCCGCCGCGCGAGCCCGCGCGACCCCCGCTGCCGCACAGGGGCTCATCCGTCGCAGCGTCCGCCCCTTCTCACTCCTCGGCATCGTCTGGGACGACGCCCGCGCCGTACTCCACGGCGACGTCCAGGTCCGCACCCGGGCCACCGCCACCGGCACCTGGTCCCGCTGGCGGGCCCTCGACGTCCACGCCCAGGACCACGCCGCCGACCCCGACTCCGCCGAAGCCCGCTCCGCCCGGGTGCGCGGGGCCACCGCCCCCCTCTGGGTGGGCGCCAGCGACGGCGTCGAGGTGCGCGTCACCCGCCACGGACCCGGCGGCGCCACCGAGCGGCACTCCCCGCTGCCCGCGGGGCTCCGACTGGACCTCGTCGACCCCGGCCCCGAACCGACGCGCCGCGCGCGCCCCCGGAACCGGCCCGCACCGCACGTCCCGGACCGCACCGACCCGCCCTCGGGCGTCGCACTCGCCCTCCCGGCCGTCCACGGCCGCCAACCGGTCGGCGCCCCGGCCGCCGCGGCCCGCACCGCCCCCCGCCCCGCGATCACCAGCCGCAGGACGTGGGGCGCCGGCGCCGGCCTGCCCGAAGGGGGGTACACGTACACCGGGTCCGTCAAGGCGGCGTTCGTCCACCACAGCGACACCGGCAACGACTACACCTGCGCTCAGGCCCCCTCGGTCATCCGCGGTATCCACCGCTACCACGTCACGAGCAGCGGCTGGCGGGACATCGGCTACAACTTCCTGATCGACAAGTGCGGCACCGTCTACGAGGGCCGGGCCGGCGGCGTCAACAAGGCCGTGCTCGGCGCGCACACCCTCGGCTTCAACGGCAACACCATGGGCATCGCCGTCCTCGGCTCCTACGAGGACACCGCCCCGCCGGCCGCCGTGGTCCGGGCCGTCGCACGGCTCACGGCCTGGAAACTGGGGCTGTACGGGGCCAATCCGCAGGGCAAGACATATCTGACCTCGGGCGGTGGCAATCTCTACCGAAAGGGAGAGAAGGTCCGGCTTCACCGGATCTCCGGACACCGCGACGGCTTGGCCACCGAGTGCCCCGGAGCCGGCCTCTACGAGAAGTTGGACACTGCACGCACCACCGCGGCCCGCCTCCAAGGACACTGATCGGGCAACCACCGTCACCTCGATCGCGTCTGCCGGGCGGAGCCGGTCCGCACCGAACCGGTCCACGGCAACCGGCCGGCCGACGCGTCCGGCCGGCCCCGGCAGAAGGCAGAGACGACAGGTGACAGAAGCGATCCTCCTGGTGGGCGGCAAGGGCACCAGACTCCGCCCGCTCACGGTCAACACCCCCAAACCGATGGTCCCGGCGGCCGGAGTGCCCTTCCTGACCCACCAACTGGCCCGCGCCCGGGCCGCCGGCATCGAGCACATCGTGCTCGCCACCTCCTACCTCGCGGAGGTCTTCGAGCCGTACTTCGGCGACGGCTCCGCCCTCGGGCTGCGCCTGGAGTACGTCACCGAACGCGAACCCCTGGGCACCGGCGGGGCGATCCGCAACGCCGCCGAACGCCTCCACGCCGCACCGGGCGACCCCGTCGCCGTCTTCAACGGGGACATCCTCACCGGCCTCGACATCCGCGCCCTGTTCGCCGCCCACACCGAGCACGGCGCCGACGTCTCCCTGCACCTGACGAAGGTCGCCGACCCGCGCGCCTACGGACTGGTGCCCACCGACCCCACCGGCCGGGTCACCGCCTTCCTGGAGAAGCCGCAGACCCCCGAGGAGATCGTCACCGACCAGATCAACGCCGGCGCGTACGTGTTCCGACGCTCCGTCATCGACACCATCCCCGCCGGCCGTCCGGTCTCCGTCGAACGGGAGACCTTCCCCGGCCTGCTGGCCTCCGGCGCCCACCTCCAGGGCATGGTCGACTCCACCTACTGGCTCGACCTCGGCACCCCCCGGGCCTTCGTCCGCGGCTCAGCCGACCTCGTCCTCGGCCGCGCCCCCTCGCCCGCCGTGCCCGGCCGCTGCGGCGACCGACTGGTGCTGCCCACCGCCCGGGTCGCCGCGGACGCCAAGCTCACCGGCGGCACCGTCATCGGCCACGGCGCCCGGGTCGGCGCCGGCGCCCGGATCAGCGGCAGCACCGTCCTCTCCGGCGCGGTCATCGCCCCCGGCACCGTCATCACCGACTCCCTCATCGGCGCCCGCGCCCGCATCGGCGCCCGCACCACCCTCAGGGACACCGTCGTCGGCGACGACGCCAGCATCGGCCCCGACAACGAACTGCGCGACGGCGCCCGCGTGTGGTGCGGCGCCGCCCTCCCGGCCGGCGCCGTCCGCTTCTCCTCCGACCGGTGACAGCACCACGTCGGGGCCGCGTCCACGGGGCCGTACGGGGCGCCTGACGAGGACGTGCACCTGTTCGGGAGTGCGGCAACGCCCCTGCCGGCGGGCGAGCCCGTCCCGAACAGGGGCAGCACAGGTGAACGGAGGGCCTCGGCCCGGCGCTACGAGGCCCGGCGGCTCAGGGGCGTGTGGTTCCGAGGGCGAGTGCGGTGTCTCGACCTGCACCCACAACCCGGGGCGGCGTTGCGGGCCTTGGCGCAGCGGTGTGGACTTCTGACATGACTGGTCGTGGGGTGTTGTATCTGATTGCGTGTGCTGCGGGTCCTGCGCAGTTCGTGGACGAGGGGGTGCGGGTCGCGCAGGGTGCGGGGTGGGAGGTGTGTGTGGTGTTGACGCCGTCCGCGGCGCGTTGGTGGGGGCCGCGGGTGGAGGTGCTGTTGTTGTGGCGGCACCGGTTCGTCACCGGTGCTTGGGGATGGGAGTTGCCGTCCGGTGGTGCCGAACCGGGTGAGGACCCGGTGGTGGCCGCCGCACGGGAGTTGGAGGAGGAGACCGGGTGGCGCCCGGGCCCGCTGCGGCTCCTGCTGGCGGTCGATCCCATGCCCGGTATCTCCAACTCCCACCACCGGGTCTACTGGTCGGACACCGCCGCCCATGTCGGCGAACCGGTGGACACCATCGAGTCGGCCCGCAGGGAATGGGTCCCCTTGGTGAAGGTGCCCGATCTGATCGCCGCCGGACGGATCAGGTCGGCCACCACCGTGGCCGCACTCCTCACCCTCCACCACCTTCGCACGGCGGGTCAGGACAGCGCGCCCCCCGGCCCGGCGCGCGCCTAGTAAGGGCTCGGCGCGTTCCCTTCGACCGGCGCCCCCGGGGACCGAGCCCTACAACAACCCGATGTCGGTGCGCGGCATCTTCGGCTGGCGGCGCGGCGGCGTCCGGCCGGACAGCAGCACCAGGCGGGCCGCCCGGTGCCGTTGGCCCCGGTAGGGCTCCAGCAGCCGCAGCATCTCCGCGTCGTCCGCGTCCCGGTCACCGGCCAGGGCGTAGCCGACGATCCGCGGCAGGTGCAGGTCCCCGACCGTCACCCGGTCCGCCGCCCCGTGGCTGCGCTGCACCACCTCCGCCGAGGTCCACGGCCCCACCCCGGGCACCAGCTCCAGCCGGCGGCACGCCTCGTCCGGCGACAGCTCCACCGCCTGCTCCAAGCGGGCGGCGACCCGCACCGCCCGCAGGATCGTCGCCGCCCGCTTGTCGTCGACCCCGGCCCGGTGCCACTCCCAGGACGGCACCAGCGCCCAGGTCCGCGGCGCGGGCACCACCCGCAGGTCGGGCACCCGCCGCCCGTCCGGGGCCGGGCCCGGCGCCGGCTCCCCGAAGCCGTGCACCAACCGCCGCCACGCCCGGTACGCCTCGTCGGCGGTGACCTTCTGCTCCAGCACGGACGGGATCAGCGACTCCAGGACCAGCCCGGTCCGGGTCAGCCGCAGCCCGGGCCGGCGGCGCCGGGTCTCGGCGACGATCCGGTGCCGGGGCACGAACTCCTCCGGCCGGTCCGCGCCGCCCAGCAACCCGGGCAGCCGGTCCAGCAGCCACTCGGCGCCGGGCCCCCACGCGGTGGCCGTCACGGCGCCGCCCGTCTCCGGGGCCACCCGCAGGGTGCCGGGCCCCTCGGGCGTCCGGCTGGCCCGCCACACCGAACCGTCCGGCAGCGCCCGGAACGTGGGGTCGCCGGGGCCCCGGCGCAGCGGCCCGAGCACCAGCCCCAGGTCCAGCGGCCCGTCCGGCGCCCACACCCGGGTGCGCCCGGCGGGCGCCGGGGCGGCACGCCGGGCCGCGGGCACCACGGTGTGCCCGCCCCGCACGCTCGCCCGGGTGGGCCGCTGCTCGTACCGTCCGGCCATCGTTCGTGTCCTGTGCTCCTCGTGGACCCCCGGTGCGGGGTCCCCGTTCCATGGTGCCGCGCCCCTACCGCACCCGGACGAACGCCTCCACCTCCCGGGCCGGCCGCTCGGCCGGCTCCACGGCCGGGTGCCCGATCGCCACCGCGCCCATCGGGTCCCACTCCGCGGGCAGCTCCAGCACCTCCCGGACGACGTCCCGGCAGAACATCGTGGACGACACCCAGGCCGAACCCAGCCGCTCCCCGGCCAGCGCCACCAGGAAGTTCTGCACACCGGCGCCCATCGCCACCACGAACATCTCCCGCTCGGCGGCGTCCCGCCGGGCGTGCCCGTAGTGGTGGGCGCCCTCGGTGACCAGGCACGGCACCGCGAGGTACGGCGCGTTGCGCAGCACGTCCCCGCGCCGCACCCGCCGGGCGATCGACTCCTCCGACTTGCCGTCCCGCCGTAGGTCGGCGATCCAGGCGTCCCGCATGGCGTCCAGCAGCCGCAGTCGGGCGTCGGCGCTCTCCAGCAGCACGAACCGCCAGGGCGTGGTGTGGTGCGGGGCGGGCGCGGTGACGGCCGCCGCGACCGCCCGGCGCACCGCCCCCGGGTCCACCGGCTGCTCGGTGAACGACCGGACGGTGCGCCGCCCGGTGACCGCCTCGCGGACCGCCTCCGAGGTGCCGAGCCGGAACATGTCGTCGCGGGCGCCCCGCACCAGCGCCCGCGCCCCCGGCTCCTCGGTGCCGTCGGGGGTGTCGAGGTGCAGTGCGTGCGGGAGTCCGCGGACCACGGCCACCGGCAGCCCGGCGGTCTTGCCCTTGACCAGGTCGCCGGCGGCGGCGAGTTCGTCGGCGGTGGCGACCACGGTGACGTTCAGCGGGTTGCCGTGGGTGTCGGTGCCGCCGCGCAGGTCGTCGAGGACCCGGACGCCGGCCGCGCCGATGGCGATGTCGGTGAGCCCGGAGCGCCAGGGCCGGCCGGAGGTGTCGGTGACGACGACGCCGACCCGGACGCCGAGGGCCTCGCGGAGTCCGTCGCGGATGGTCCGGGCGGAGGCGTCCGGGTCGACGGGCAGCAGCAGGACGGTTCCGGCGGGGGTGTTGGAGGCGTCGACGCCGGCGGCGGCCATCACCAGCCCCTGCCGGTTCTCCACGATCCGCAGCGTTCCGCGGCGGGCGACCACCCGGACCGTCTCGCCGTCGACGGCGGCCTCCCGGTCGGTCGCCGCGACGATCCGGCCCTCGGCCTTGGAGACGACCTTCGAGGTGACCAGGACCACGTCCCCGTCCGCCAGCCCGGGTTCGGCGGCGGCGATCAGCTTCGCCAGGTCGTCCCCGGGGACCACCTCGCCGATGCCGGGCACCGCCCACACCCGGAAGCCGGGGCCCGTTCGCGGTGCGCCGCTCATGCCCGCACCTCCGCGGCCAGGTCCAGGGCGGCCCCGGCCATCCGCGCGGTGGCGGCCAGGTCCGTCATCAGCAGCGGCACCGCCCGGCAGCGGATGCCGGCGGCCTCCACCCGGGCCACCGCCCCCGCGTCCACGGTGTCCACCAGCCAGCCGTCGAGGAGCCCGGAGCCGTAGTGCTCGGCGACCGCGGCGGCCGTGGCCTCGACGCCGACCGCGGCCAGGACCTTGTCGGCCATGCCGCGCACCGGGGCGTCCCCGACGATGGGGGAGAGGCCCACCACCGGGACCCCGGCCTCGGCGACGGCCTCCCGGATGCCGGGCACGGCGAGGATGGTGCCGATGCTGACCACCGGGTTCGAGGGCGGGAACAGCACCACGTCGGCCGCGGCGATCGCCTCCAGCACCCCCGGCGCGGGTTCGGCCCGCTCGGCGCCGACCGGGACCACGGCGTGCGCTTCGACGCCGGCCCGCAGTCGCACCCAGTACTCCTGGAAGTGGACGGCCTTGCGCTCCCCGGCGTCCGGCTCGCCCTCCGGCACCGTGATCGCCACATGGGTCTCGATCCGGTCGTCGGACATCGGCAGCAGCCGCACCCCGGGCTGCCAGCGGTCGCACAGCGCCTCGGTGACCGCGCTCAGCGGGTACCCGGCGGCGAGCATCTGGGTGCGCACGATGTGGGTGGCGAAGTCCCGGTCCCCGAGCCCGAACCAGTCGGGCCCCACCCCGTACGCCGCGAGTTCCTCCTTGACCCGGAAGCTCTCGTCCGCGCGCCCCCAGCCCTGTTCCTCGTCGATGCCGCCGCCGAGGGTGTACATCACCGTGTCCAGGTCCGGACAGACCTTCAGACCGAAGAGGTGGATGTCGTCCCCGGTGTTGCCGATGACCGTGATGTCGGTGACCCCGCGTTCCCGGGCGATCTCCCGGAGACCGCGCAGGAACCGGGCACCGCCGATGCCGCCTGCCAGAACCACAATGCGCATGGGCACAAGTCTGTCAGGCGCCACCGACACCCCTGCCCCGGCCGGGGCGCGGCGGGCGCAGGGGGTGCGGAACCGGTCAGGCGGGTGCGGTGGCGCTCGCGCCGGCGCACTGCGCCGCGTGCATCGGCATCTCGGTCAGCCCGGGGAAGTAGACGTGCAGGCTCACCGCGGGTTCGAGGGCGTCGTTGGTGACCTCGTGGACGTAGCCGGGGGCGAAGACCCGTTGCGCACCGGGGCGCAGGGTGCGGGCGGCGCGCCGGGTCCGCTCGGTGAGTTCGCCGGCGAGGACGGTGAGCACACCGCTGGACGGTCCGTGGTCGTGGAGTCCGCTGCCCTGGCCGGGCACCCAGGACAGCAGCCACATCTCGTAGCCGGGCCCGGTGCGCAGCCGGTGGTACCAGCGGCTGGTGGCGTCGTAGCGCACCAGGGGCGCCCATTGGTCGGGGTCGGCGGCGACGGCCCGGGCGAGCCCGGCGAACTCGGCCACCGTGACCGGATGTTCGCGCGGCGGCTGGAGGAGGTGCGGAACTTCGAGGATGTCGCCGGCGATCTGGAGGTCGCTGTCGCTGTTCATGGGGTGCGGGGGTGTCCTCGGCGAGAGTGTGGAGGGGCGGGAGCGGGGCCGCTACGGGCCGGTGCCGTGCCGACGGTGCCCGTCCGGATCGCGGACGGCGGGGGCTCCCGCGGGGAAGGCGCCGATCCGGGGTGCGGGCGGCACGCTGGCGCGGGGGGCGTCGGCGGGGTGGCTGGAGCGCGAGGGGCTCAACAGCAGCAGGGACAACAGCTACAGCGCGAGCGGGCAGCACCGAGGGACCCGGGGCGGGTCACGGAAAGCGCCAAGTTCGCGAGCATGCCCACCAGGCAACCGGTTCACACCTGTGATGTCAACCGAGTCCCCGGTCGGCTGGCTGGTATTCACCCGTTCCGGTGGCGCCCGTTGCCGACCGTGGGGCCGCGCGTTGACCAGGAGGCGTCGGACAACCCGGGCCGTCTTCCCCGGCGTTGCGGGGCCATACGCGGGTGTGATCAGTTTCGCTTCCGGGGCGGTATCGCAACGAAGCGCGTTTCCGGGACGTCTCTCCTGGTGAGACGCTCCGGAGGCGGTCACCCGAGAGCCTGTCACGGTTTATGTCGATTTGAGCACTTACCGTATACCCTTGGTTCCGCAGAGTGAATAAGGGGGGCATTAGCAGATCCCGGCTTGACTGGCTCGGACCGGCGCACTTGTAATTTCACTCGTGTCGTTCGCTGGTGAACAAGCCGGACGACGCCGTCACGGGGACGCAAAAACAGACGAGGGGCGCTACATGACCGAGCTGTTCCAGCACCTGCTGATCGAATCAGTGGACACCGTCGAGGGCATGGACGAAGAGGAACTCGGCTGGCAGGAGCGCGCACTGTGCGCCCAGACCGACCCCGAGTCCTTCTTCCCCGAGAAGGGCGGTTCCACCCGCGAGGCCAAGAAGGTCTGCCTCGCCTGCGAGGTCCGCTCGGAATGTCTTGAATACGCTCTCGCCAACGACGAGCGCTTCGGCATCTGGGGCGGACTCTCCGAACGCGAACGCCGCCGCCTCAAGAAGGCCGCGGTCTGACCCGACTCCCGTCGCTCCACCCACCCCCACCCGGGCCCGGCGGCCCCGCCCGCACCCCACCACCCCGCCGCCCGCACACCCCCGCCCGGTCTCCGCCACCCCGGAGCCCGCACCGCACCACCCGGCCCCCACCCCGCGCCCGGCCCGTTCCCACCCCTTCCCCGGGCAGGCCGCCACCCGTCACCGCATCGGGTGAGGCGCGGAGCGCCGGAGCCGGGGTTATCCACAGGCGGCGACCGGCCCCGCGCCCAGCCGTTAGTGTGGTCGCTCGTCCGAGACCCACGACCTCCGCGACCACCCGGCACCGAGCCCACGGCCAGCGGATTTCCGTGCGCGTCGACCACAGTCCAGCGACGGGGCCCGCACCACGATGTCCCTGCACAGCCGGCCGCCCGGCCACCACACCGCCACGGCCGCCGCGTCCGCTCCACCGCGGCCGGCCCTGTCCGACCCGACCAGCCCGCCCGAGCACCCGCGGCACGTCGTCACCGCCGTCGTCGTCGCGCACGACGGCGCACGATGGCTGCCCGAGACCCTCGCCGGACTCCTCGGTCAGACCCGCCCCGTGCAGAACGCCGTCGCCGCCGACACCGGAAGCGCCGACGACTCCGCCCGGCTGCTCACCGAAGCCCTCGGCGCCGACCGGGTCCTGAACCTCGCCCGCCGCACCGGCTTCGGGCAGGCCGTCGACGAGGCCGTGCGCACCGCGCCCGTCCTCACCCCCGACGACCTGCCCTACCTCAAGCGCCCCAGCGGCTGGGACCCCGCCACCCGCACCTGGCACGACGACGCCTACGACCTGCCCGAGCTGCCCCACGGCGAACCCGAACAGTGGCTGTGGCTGCTGCACGACGACTGCGCCCCCGAACCGGACGCCCTCGACCACCTGCTGCGTGCCGTCGAGAACGAACGCGCGCTCACGCCCACCGGCGACGGCGCCGCGGACATCGCCGTCGTCGGACCCAAGCTCCGCGGCTGGTACGACCGCCGCCAACTCCTCGAAGTCGGCGTCACCATCGCCCCCAGCGGGCGCCGCTGGACCGGACTCGACCGCCGCGAACAGGACCAGGGCCAGCACGACCAGGTCCGCCCCGTGCTCGCCGTCTCCACCGCCGGCATGCTGATCCGCCGCGAGGTCTTCGACCGACTCGGCGGTTTCGACCGCCACCTGCCGCTGATGCGCGACGACATCGACCTGTGCTGGCGCGCCCACCACGCCGGCCACCGCGTCCTGGTCGCCCCCGAAGCGGGCGTCCGGCACGCCGAAGCGGCCTCCCGCGAACGCCGCAGCGTCGACTGTGCCGGCCGCGGCACCAGCTCCCCGCACAAGGTCGACAAGGCCGGCGCCTCCTACGCGCTGCTGGCCAACACCCGCACCGCCGCCCTGCCCTGGGTCCTCGTCAGGCTCGTCCTCGGCACCGTCCTGCGCGCCCTCGCCTACCTCGTCGGCAAGGTCCCCGGGCAGGCCCTCGACGAGGTCACCGGCCTCGCCGCCACCCTGCTGCGCCCCGGCCGCGTCCTCGCCGCCCGCCGCAGCCGCGGACGCCCGCGGACCGACCGGAACGAACTGCGGCCCCTGTTCCCGCCGCCCGGCGCCACCCTCCGCGCCGCCCTCGACCACCTCACCGGCAACCTGGTCGGCGCCTCCGACACCGACACCGGCCGCGGCGGACGCCACGGCGCCGTCGAATCCGGACCCGGCGGCGACGACGCCGACTTCCTGGAAGTCGAACAGTTCGCCCGCCTCAAGCGCGTCGGCCGCAAACCCGGCCCGGTGCTCTTCGCGCTCCTGCTGCTGTGCACCCTGGTCGCCACCCGCGCCCTGCTCGGCCCCGGCGCCCTCACCGGCGGCGCCCTGCTGCCCGCCCCCGCCGACGCCGCCGACCTCTGGGCCCGCTACACCGCCGCCTGGCACCCGGTGGGCACCGGCGGCACCCAGACCGCGCCGCCCCACCTCGCCCTCCTCGCCCTGCTCGGCAACCTCCTCTTCGGCTCCGCCGGCCTCGCGGTCAGCGTCCTCCTCCTGGGCGCCGTACCGCTCGCCGGCGTCACCGCCTACCTCGCCTCCCGCCCGCTGGTCATGTCGCGCGTGCTGCGCGCCTGGGCCGCGGTCGCCTACGCCTTCCTGCCCGCCGTCACCGGCGCCGTCGCCGGCGGCCGGATCGGCACCGCCGTCCTCGCCGTGCTGCTGCCGCTGCTGGCCCGCGCGGGCGTCGCCGCCAGCGGCCTGGCCCGCCCCGGCACCCGCGGAAGCTGGCGGGCCACCTGGGCCTTCGCCCTGCTGCTGACCGTCACCACCGCGTTCACTCCGGTGGTCTGGCCCATCGCGCTGGCCCTCGGCCTCGTGCTGCTCGCCGTGCGCCGCCGCGACCTCCTGGCGCACGGCGCCCGGGCCCTCGCCGCCCTCGCCACCCCGCTGCTGGTCCTCGCGCCCTGGTCGCTGACGCTGCTGCCCACCGGCTTCCTCACCGAAGCCGGACTCGACCACGCCGGCCCCGCCTCCGACGCCCTCGACCTGCTGGGCGCCTCCCCGGGCGGCTCCGGCACCGTGGGCGGACTCCTGCTGACCGGGGTGGTCCTCGCCGCGCTCGCCGCCCTGCTGCGCACCGAACGCCGCACCGGCGTCCTCGCGGCCTGGACCACCGCCCTGGTCGCCCTCGTCCTCGCCGCCCTCTCCAACGGCGCCACCTGGGCCGGCCCCGCCACCCTCGTGTACGGGCTCGCCCTGCTGGGCGCCGCGATCCTGGGCGCCGACGGGGCCCGCCACCGGGTGGCCGAGCAGAGCTTCGGCTGGCGCCAGCCGGTCGCCGCGCTCATCGCCTTCGCCGCCGCCGCGGGCACCTTCCTCGCCGCCGCCGGCTGGATGATCGGCGGCGCCCACGGCCCCCTCGAACGGCGCGACCCCGTCCAGGTCCCCGCGTTCGTCGCCGAGGAGAGCCGCACCCAGGACCAGGCCCGCACCCTCGTCCTCGACGGCGAGGGCCCCGACCGGGTGGCCTACACCCTGGTCCGCGGCTCCGGCGCCCGCCTCGGCGACGCCGAACTCGCCGCCGCCGCACCCGCCGACCCCCGGCTCGACCGGGTCGTCGCCCACCTGGTCGCCGGCTCCGGCGCCGACCAGGCCGACGAACTCGGCGGCTACGCGGTGCGCTACGTCCTCGTCCGCGACGGCGCCCCCCGCACCATGAGCCGCGTCCTCGACACCACCCCCGGCCTGTCCCGGCTCAGCGAACAGGACGGCGACTCCCTCTGGCGCGTCGACCGGCAGGTCTCCCGCGCCGCCGTCGTCCCCGCCTCCGGCGACCCCCAACCCGTCGCCGCCGGACCCGTGGAGATCCACACCGAGCTCCGCCCCGGACCGGAGGGCCGCGTGCTGCGCCTCGCCGACTCCGCCGCCCCCGGCTGGACGGCCACCCTGGACGGCGAGCCCCTCACCAAGGTCACCGTCGACGGCTGGGCCCAGGGCTTCCGGCTCCCCGCCTCCGGCGGACGCCTGGACGTCACCTACGCCACGCCGTTGACCCACACCGCCTGGCAGTGGACGCAGGCCGCCCTCCTCCTCGTCCTCGTCGTCCTCGCCCTGCCCGGCCGCCGCCGTCAGGTGGACGACGACCTCCCCGAGGAGACGCCGCCCCCGCCCCCGCCCGCCGAGGGCCGCCGCGCCCGCCGACTGCGCGAGGAGCAGCCCGCCCCCGCCGAGCCGCCCCCGCCGGCGCCCGTCGCCCTGCCCGTCCCCCACCAGGCCGAACCCCCGGTCTGGGACCCCCCGCCGCCGGACCCCTCCGTCCACCCGGGCACCGTCCCCCCGCAAGCCGACCACGGCGGCGGGTACGCCGGATACGGGTACGACGGACACGGCGGGTACGACGCGGCCTACCACCCCGGGCCCGCCCCGCAGGACGGCTACGCCCCCTACGACCAGCCCGTGCACCCGCCGCAGACCTACGGTCAGGACGGCTACGGCTCCGACGCGTTCGGCGCGGGCGGCTACGACCCGCCCGCGCCGCAGCCCTACGACCCGTACGCCTACGGCACCGACCCCGGCCACCCGCCGGGCGGCCACGACCACGGCCCGCACGGCACCGACCGCGAGCGCCCCGAGGGGAGCCAGCAGTGAAGCGCACCACCCTGTCCCTGTTCGCCACCACGGCCGCGCTGGCCGCCGTCACCGGGCTCGCCGTGGTGACGATGCCCGGGGCGGACGGCGACGACGCGGCCCCGTCCGCCGCCCGGCTGCCCGTGGAGCGCTCCGGCCTGCTCTGCCCGGCCCCCTCGGACTCGGACCTCGCGGACACCACCTACACCTCGTACACCCCGAAGTCCCCGGGCGCCTCCGACTCCGGCCGGGCCGTGCTCGACCCCGCCGCCCGGGCGAAGAAGAAGGCCGGCGCGCCCGCGCTCCGCCCGGCGGAGCCCGGCACCCCGGTCACCGCCGAGGAATCGGGCGCGGACGTCCCCGCCCTGATCGGCGCCGCCGAGGGACGGCTCGCCCCCGGCTGGACCGTCCAGCAGACCACCACCGTCACCGCGGGCGAGGGCCGCGGCGTCCTCGGGCTCGCCTGTGCCGCCCCGGACACCGAGTTCTGGCTGCCGGGCGCCAGCACCGCCGAGGGCCGCACCGACTACGTCCACCTCACCAATCCGGACGACGCGGCGGCCGTCGTCGACATCGAGCTGCACGGGAAGGACGGCGCCCTCGCGTCCTCCCTGGGCGAGGACATCCAGGTGCAGCCGCGGGCCACCGTGCCGGTGCTGCTGTCCACCCTCACCGACGAGCCGCAGGGCGACCTCACGGTGCACGTCACGGTGCGCAGCGGGCGGGTCGCGGCGGCGATCCGGGCCGTCGACGCCGAGCGGGGCGCTGACTGGCTGGCGCCCGCCGCCGACCCGGCGCCCGCGGTGGTGCTCCCGGGCGTCCCCGAGGACGTCACCGCGGCCCGTCTGGTCGTCTTCGCACCCGGCGACCAGGACGCGGAGCTGACCCTCCAGGTGGCCTCGCCGAACGGTCCGATCGTCCCGGCCGGCAACGAGGAGCTGCACGTCAAGGCGGGGATGACCACGGCCGTCGACCTCGGTGAGATCACCCGGGGCGAACCCGGCTCCCTGCTGCTCGCGCCCAAGGACGGCTCCTCCGCCCCGGTCGTGGCCGCCCTCCAGGTGGTCCGCGGCAAGGGCGACCGCCGGGAGACCGCCTACCTGCCCGCGAGCACCGGGATCGGCGCCCGGGCGACGGTCGCCGACAACCGGGCCGAGGGCGGCGCGCTGGCCCTGACGTCCACCGGGCGGGGCGCGAAGGTGCGGGTCACCGCCTCGGCGGGCAGCGGGGGCGGCGCGCCGGTGAGCCGGACGTACCCGGTGCCGGAGGGCACCACCGTACGGGTCGACGACCTCGTCCCGAAGGGCCTCGAAGGCGCCTACGCGCTCACCGTCGAGACCCTGTCGGGCGGCCCGGTGCACGCGTCCCGGATGCTGGAGCTGCCCGAGGACGGCATCCCCATGTTCACCGTCCAGACCCTCGCCGACGACCGGGGCACCGTCGCCGTGCCGAAGGCGGAGGAGGACCTGTCCGTGCTCCAGGACTGAGGCGCCGTCACTCCTCGTCGTAGTGCGGGTCGACGGTCTCCGGGGTCAGCCCCAACAACTCGGCGACCTGCTCCACCACGACCTCGTGCACCAGGGCGGCGCGTTCGTCGCGCCCCTTGGTGCGGATCTCCACCGGCCGCCGGTAGACCACCACCCGCGCCCGCCGGCCCTCCCGCGCCGGGACGATCCCGCCCAGCGGCACCGGGTCCTCGCCCCAGCCCCCGTCCGCGGCCTCCAGCCGGGGCACCTCCAGCACCATGAAGTCGAACTCGGAGAGCTGGGGCCACCGCCGCTCCAGCCGCTCGACCGAGTCCTGCACCAGGTCCGTGAAGAGCTCGGCCCGGCTGGCGGCGAGCGGCACCTGCGGCGGGGCGACGGGGCCGCGCATCCCGCGGCCGTGCCGGTCACGACGCCGGGGGCCGCGGTTCGCGGCAGGGGGAGAAACGGGGTCGTCCATCACCGGGGAAGCGTAGTCCTCCGGCGGCCTCCCCGCCGCGTCGTCCCCCAGGTTCCGTCACGTTCCGTGTCAGTGCGGCTCCGTACCGCGGGAAGTCCGACCCGTTCGCCCCTCGCGTCACCCCGATGTAGGGCATGTCACTTGTTGACCATTCCAGCCACGCTTGTGATCGCTATTGATCATTTCAAGGAGGGTGGGTCGCGTCCCGTCTGAGGTGAAAGCCCCCACTAGTCCCGATTCGCCCCCCGTTTCGTCCTTCCGACCGCCCCCGCCGCGCACCGCCCGGGATCCACAACCGGAAACCCCCGGGGGCGGGTTCACGCCACGACACGGCGGGGTGACGTGCGGGGGAGTCGTCGCGGCCCGCTCAAGAGTGCGGTACCGTCCAACATCGTGAGCCCTGTACGTCGCTGTTCGCGCACCGCGTGCGGCCGTCCCGCCGTCGCGACGCTGACGTACGTCTACGCCGACTCGACCGCGGTCCTCGGCCCCCTCGCCACCTACGCCGAACCCCACTGCTACGACCTGTGCGCCGAGCACTCCGAGCGCCTCACCGCCCCCCGCGGCTGGGAGGTCGTCCGCCTCGCCGAGGCCAGCGGCCCCGCCCGGCCCAGCGGCGACGACCTCGAAGCCCTCGCCAACGCCGTGCGCGAGGCGGCCCGCCCCCACGACCGCGCCGCCGAGGCCGGCGGACGCACCGGCGCCGACCCCAGGGAAGTGGCCCGCCGCGGCCATCTGCGCGTCCTGCGCTCCCCGGACTCCTGAACCCCGCGCCGCCCCCGCCACCAGCGACGACGTCGCCCGGCCGAAAAGCGGCCGCCCGCCCGCACCGGCCCCGTGCCGCCCTGCCCACCGCCACCCCCTGCGGGTAGTTTGGGGGGCCTCAGAGGACCTCCAGGAGGGTGTGGCCGTGACGGTTGACCTGTCGCAGATCGTGAAGGCGTACGACGTCCGCGGGGTGGTCCCCGACCAATGGGACGAGTCCCTCGCCGAACTCTTCGGCGCGGCCTTCGCCCAGGTGACCGACGCCCGGGCGATCGTGATCGGGCACGACATGCGGCCCTCCTCCCCGGGACTCTCCCGCGCCTTCGCCCGCGGCGCCGCCGCCCGCGGCGTCGACGTCACCGAGATCGGGCTGTGCTCCACCGACCAGCTCTACTACGCCTCCGGCGCCCTCGACCTGCCCGGCGCCATGTTCACCGCCTCCCACAACCCGGCCCAGTACAACGGCATCAAGATGTGCCGCGCCGGAGCCGCCCCCGTCGGGCAGGACACCGGCCTCGCCGAGATCCGCGCCCTGGTCGAGGGCTGGGCCGCCGGCGACGGCGCCCCCGCACCCGCCGCCGGGCCCGGAACGGTCGACCAGCGCGACACCCTGGACGACTACGCGGCCCACCTGAGGTCCCTCGTCGACCTGCGCACCATCCGCCCGCTCAAGGTCGTCGTCGACGCGGGCAACGGCATGGGCGGCCACACCGTCCCCACCGTCTTCGCCGGGCTGCCCCTGGACCTGGTGCCCATGTACTTCGAACTCGACGGCACCTTCCCGAACCACGAGGCCAACCCGCTCGACCCGAAGAACATCGTCGACCTCCAGGCCCGGGTCCGCGCCGAGGGCGCCGACCTCGGCATCGCCTTCGACGGCGACGCCGACCGCTGCTTCGTCGTCGACGAGAACGGCGACCCCGTCTCCCCGTCCGCGATCACCGCCCTGGTCGCCGCCCGCGAACTCGCCAAGCACGGCGGCAGCGGCACCGTCATCCACAACCTCATCACCTCCTGGTCCGTCCCCGAGGTCGTCCGCGAACACGGCGGCACCCCGGTGCGCACCCGCGTCGGCCACTCCTTCATCAAGCAGGAGATGGCGAACACCGGCGCCATCTTCGGCGGCGAGCACTCCGCCCACTACTACTTCCGCGACTTCTGGAACGCCGACACCGGCATGCTCGCCGCCCTCCACGTCCTCGCCGCCCTCGGCGAACAGGACGGCCCGCTCTCCGGGCTGGTCGGGCAGTACGACCGCTACGTCGGCTCCGGCGAGATCAACTCCACCGTCGACGACCAGGCCGCCCGGCTCGCCGCCGTGAAGGACGCCTACCGGGAACGCCAGGACGTCACCCTCGACGAGCTCGACGGCCTCACCGTCACCGCTGCCGACTGGTGGTTCAACGTCCGCCCCTCCAACACCGAGCCGCTGCTCCGCCTCAACGCCGAAGGCCGCGACGAGGCCACCATGGCCAAGACCCGGGACGAGGTCCTCGCCCTGATCCGCGGCTGACCCCGCCGCACCCCGGGTACCGGACGACGACCGTCCGGTACCCGGGGGTGCGCACCACCCCCCACCAGGACCGTCGACCCGGCACCCGCCCGACCGCGGCGGTACGCTGACCAGGCCGCGGACCCATCCCGCGCGCCCCCCGCCGGAAGGAACCCCGCCATGCCGATCGAAGCCGGACTCCTGGAGATCCTGGCCTGCCCCGCCTGCCACGCCCCCCTCACGGAGACCGACGCCGAACTGCTCTGCACCGGGCAGGACTGCGGCCTCGCCTACCCGATCCGCGACGGCATCCCCGTCCTCCTCGTGGACGAGGCCCGCCGCCCCGCGTAACGGCCGCCCGCCGCCCCGCCCCACAGCGAATCGACCGGAGAGGCCGCCCCATGCTCGACGAATCGCTGCTGGACGAGCCCGAAGCGCTCGCCCGGGCCGACCGGCGCCGCCTGCTGCGGGGCGCCGCCGAGGCGGGCGCCCGCGTCCGCACCGCCGCCCGACACGCCACCGAGGCCGGCGTGGGCGACCTGCGGCCGGACGGGCGCCCCCGCGCCGTCCTGATGGCCGGCCCCGGCGCCGCCGCCAACGCCGCCGCCGACATCCTCGGCACCCTCGCCGGCGCCAGCAGCCCCGTCGTCCGCCTCGACGCCACCGGCGTCGCCGCCGCCCCCGGCGCCCTGCGCTGGGCCCTGCCCGGCTGGGCCGGCCCCGTCGACCTGCTGCTGATCGCCACCCCGGACGGCACCGAACCCGGCCTCGCCCTCCTCGCCGAACAGGCGTACCGGCGCGGCTGCACCGTCGTCGCCGTCGCCCCCGACCGCACCCCCCTCGGCGAGGCCGTCGACGGCGTCCACGGACTCACCCTGCCCATGGCCACCGCCCCCTACGAGCAGGACGAACCCGACGCGGCCTCCGCCCCCGGCGCCCTGTGGGCCCTGCTCACCCCCCTGCTGATGCTCCTCGACCGCACCGGACTCATCAGCGCCCCCGCCGAAACCCTGGAACGGGTCGCCGACCGCCTCGACCGCACCGCCGAACGCTGCGGCCCGGCCATCGCCACCTACGCCAACCCCGCCAAGACCCTCGCCGCCGAACTCGCCGAAGCCCTCCCGCTGATCTGGACCGAAGGCCCCTCCGCCGGCCCCGCCGGCCGCCGCTTCGCCGCCGCCATCGGCGAACTCGCCGGCCGCCCCGCCCTCGCCGCCCAGCTCCCCGAGGCCCTCCCCGCCCACGGCGCGCTCCTCACCAGCGGCCTCGCCGCCGGCGCCGACCCCGACGACTTCTTCCGCGACCGCGTCGAAGAGGCCCAGGCCCTCCGCGCCCGCGTCGTCCTGCTGCGGGAGGGGCCCACCGGCCCGCTCAGCGCCGCCCCGGCCGCCCGCGCCCTCGCCCTCGGCCAGGACACCGCCGTCAGCGAACTCGAAGCCGGACTCGACGACGGCCGCGACAACGGCGACCGGGACAACGGCGACCGGGACGACCGCACCGACGCCCCGGCGCCCGACGGCGCGCCCGCCACCCGCGGCGACGACCCCGGCGACACACTCGAAGCACTCGCCGAACTGATCGCCGTCACGGATTTCGCCGCCGTTTACCTGGCGCTCGCTTCCGGGGCATGACCTGGAGCCGGAGCCCGCCCCGGCCGCCGCACCGGCGCCGCCGCCCACGGCTCCGGAGCACGTCGCACCCTGCATCACGGAGGAACCCATGCACCGTCTCGCCAACCCCGTCCGCCCCTATGCCTGGGGTTCCCCCACCGCCCTGCCCGCCCTCCTCGGCACCACCCCCACCGGCGAACCCCAAGCCGAGATGTGGATGGGCACCCACCCCGGCGCCCCCTCCCGCACCCCCCGCGGCACCCTCGCCGACCTCATCGACACCGACCCCCGGGGCACCCTCGGCGCCCCCGCCGTCACCCGCTTCGGCCCCCGCCTCCCCTTCCTGCTGAAACTCCTCGCCGCCGGCGCCCCCCTCTCCCTCCAGGTCCACCCCGACCTCGACCAGGCCCGCGAGGGCTACGCCCGCGAACAGCGCCGGGGCATCGACCCCACCGCCGCCCACCGCAACTACAAGGACCCCAACCACAAACCCGAGCTGATCTGCGCGCTCACCCCCTTCGAGGGCCTGTGCGGATTCCGCGCCCCGCACGCCACCGCCGACCTGCTCGCCGCCCTGGAGGTCGACTCCCTCAAGCCCTACGTCGACCTGCTGCGCGCCACCCCCGAAGCCGCCGCCCTGCGCGAGGTGCTCACCGCCGTCCTCACCGGCGACCGCACCGAGACCGCCGCCACCGTCACCGAGGCCGCCGAAGCCTGCGCCCGACTCGCCGCCGCCGGCCCGCCCGCCCCCGCCCCGCACGAGGACCCGGCCACCGAGGACCCGGCCACCGCCCGCAGAGCCGCCTACGCCGCCTACGCCGCACTGGCCCACCACCACCCCGGCGACCCGGGCGTCCTCGCCGCGATGCTGCTCCACCACGTACGGCTCCAGCCGGGCGAAGCCCTGTACCTCGGCGCCGGCGTCCCCCACGCCTATCTGCACGGCCTCGGCGTCGAGATCATGGCCACCTCCGACAACGTCCTGCGCTGCGGCCTCACCCCGAAGCACGTCGACGTCCCCGAACTGCTCCGCATCGTCCGCTTCGACGCCGCCGACCCCGCCGTCCTGCGCCCCGAAGCCTCCCCCACCGGGGAGGAGGTCTACGACACGCCCATCGACGAGTTCCGGCTCTCCCGCTTCGTCCGCCCCGACACCGCCCCGCCCGGCGACCTCACCGCGGGCACCCCGCAGATCCTGCTCGGCACCGCCGGCACCCTCACCCTCCGCGGCCCCGGAGCCGCCGAGACCCTGACCCCCGGCACCTCCGTCTTCGTCCCCGCCGGCGAGGCCGCCGAAGTCACCGGCACCGGCACCCTCTTCCGCGCCACCGTCGCGGTCTGACCCGACGGACCGCCCGCCCGGACCCGTCCCCCGGACGGGCGACACTCCGCGCGAACCCCGTGCGCCGGCGCACCCCACCCCGTACGATCCCGCATCTGCGCCCCCGCGCCCGCCACCACCGGGCACGGGAACACCACCAGCAGCCGGCACCCACGGGGCACCGCCCCGGGCGGAAGGGACACCCCACGGATGAGCGCCTCAGGCGGGACCAAGGCCATCGTCGCGGCACTCGCCGCCAACCTGTCCATCGCCGTCGCCAAGTTCGTCGCCTTCCTCTTCAGCGGCTCCTCGTCCATGCTCGCCGAGAGCGTCCACTCCCTCGCCGACTCCGGCAACCAGGGCCTGCTCCTCCTCGGCGGCAAACGCGCCCGCCGCGAAGCCACCCCGCAACACCCCTTCGGCTACGGCCGCGAGCGCTACATCTACGCCTTCCTCGTCTCCATCGTGCTCTTCTCCCTCGGCGGCATGTTCGCCCTCTACGAGGGCTACGAGAAGATCAAGGCACCGCACCCCGTCGAACACTGGTACTGGCCCGTGGGCGTCCTCGTCTTCGCGATCGTCGCCGAGGTCTTCTCGTTCCGCACCGCCATCAAGGAGTCCAACCAGGTCCGCGGCACCCTCTCCTGGAAGGAGTTCGTCCGCCGCTCCAAGGCCCCCGAACTCCCCGTCGTCCTCCTGGAGGACCTCGGCGCCCTCGTCGGCCTGGTCCTCGCCCTCGGCGGCGTCGGCCTCGCCCTCGCCACCGGCGACGGCCTCTGGGACGGCATCGGCACCCTGTGCATCGGCGTCCTGCTCATCCTCATCGCCCTCGTCCTCGCCGTGGAGACCAAGTCCCTCCTGCTCGGCGAAGCCGCCGGCACCGACGACATCCGCGCCATCGAGGCCGCCCTCGTCGACGGCACCACCGTCACCCGCGTCATCCACATGCGCACCCTCCACCTGGGCCCCGAGGAACTCCTCGTCGCCGCCAAGATCGCGGTGCCCCGCAACAGCACCGCCGGCCGGATCGCGACCGCCATCGACGCCGCCGAGGCCCGCGTCCGCACCGCCTGCCCCATCGCCCGCGTGATCTACCTCGAACCCGACGTCCACCGCGACGACCGCACCGAAGGGGACCCCACCCCCGCACACTGAGCCGTTCGCCCCGGGCAATCCGGCCGAACGCGATCGCGCCCTGTGGCCCGCCCGCCCCGCGGTGTTAGATTCGTGACCAGTGCCAGACGTCGCTGCTGATGGCGGTCGGGCGGCCCGCACCCCGGGCCGACCGAGGGAGAGAGGGCCTCCGACGGACTGCGCTGCGCAACGCGCGGGCTCCACCCTGCCCGCCGCGCAGACCAGCCGTACCCACCTCGACCCAACCCGAGGAGCAGCCCTCCATGACCGCCGTCGACAACCGACAGGACTTCAAGGTCGCCGACCTCTCCCTCGCCGCCTACGGGCGCAAGGAGATCACCCTCGCCGAGCACGAGATGCCCGGCCTCATGGCCATCCGCAAGGAGTACGCCGCCCAGCAGCCGCTCGCCGGCGCCCGGGTCACCGGCTCCCTGCACATGACCGTGCAGACCGCCGTCCTCATCGAGACCCTCGTCGCCCTCGGCGCCGAGGTCCGCTGGGCCTCCTGCAACATCTTCTCCACCCAGGACCACGCCGCCGCGGCCATCGCCGTCGGCCCCGACGGCACCCCCGACGCCCCCCGGGGCGTCCCCGTCTTCGCCTGGAAGGGCGAGACCCTCGACGAGTACTGGTGGTGCACCGAGCAGGCCCTGACCTGGCCGAACAGCCCCACCGGCGGCCCCAACATGATCCTCGACGACGGAGGCGACGCCACCCTCCTCGTCCACAAGGGCGTCGAGTACGAGAAGGACGGCAAGGTCCCCGCCCTCGACACCGCCGAGTCCGACGAACACCGCGTCATCCTCGAACTCCTGCACCGCACCATCACGGACGGCTCGCAGAAGTGGACCCGGCTCGCCTCCGAGATCCGCGGCGTCACCGAGGAGACCACCACCGGCGTCCACCGCCTCTACGAGATGCACCGCGACGGCGCCCTCCTCTTCCCGGCGATCAACGTCAACGACGCCGTCACCAAGTCGAAGTTCGACAACAAGTACGGCTGCCGCCACTCCCTCATCGACGGCATCAACCGCGCCACCGACGTCCTCATCGGCGGCAAGACCGCCGTCGTCTGCGGCTACGGCGACGTCGGCAAGGGCTGCGCCGAGTCCCTGCGCGGCCAGGGCGCCCGGGTCATCGTCACCGAGATCGACCCCATCTGCGCCCTCCAGGCCGCCATGGACGGCTACCAGGTCACCACCCTCGACGAGGTCGTCGCCACCGCCGACATCTTCGTGACCACCACCGGCAACAAGGACATCATCATGGCCGCGGACATGGCCAAGATGAAGCACCAGGCCATCGTCGGCAACATCGGCCACTTCGACAACGAGATCGACATGGCCGGCCTCGCCAAGACCCCCGGCATCGTCAAGGACGAGGTCAAGCCCCAGGTGCACACCTGGACCTACCCCGACGGCAAGGTCCTCATCGTGCTCTCCGAGGGCCGCCTGCTCAACCTCGGCAACGCCACCGGGCACCCGTCGTTCGTGATGTCCAACTCCTTCGCGGACCAGACCCTGGCCCAGATCGAGCTGTTCACCAAGCCCGACGCCTACCCGACCGACGTCTACACGCTCCCCAAGCACCTCGACGAGAAGGTCGCCCGCCTCCACCTCGACGCGCTCGGCGTGAAGCTCACGACCCTCCGCCCCGAACAGGCCGCCTACATCGGCGTCGAGGTCGAGGGCCCCTACAAGTCGGACCACTACCGCTACTGACCCGCCCCGCCGCCACCCGGCGAACGGACCCGTCACGCGCGTACCCGGCAGGCCCCCCGCACCCCGGTGCCGGGGGCCTGCCCCGTACCCACCGGCCGCCGAGGAACACCAGCACCACGACCACCAGGACCCCCATGCCCCGCGGCCACTACACCCTCCACGACCCCTACGACCGCACCCCCCTCGGCGAAGAGCACTTCCACTGCGCCCCCGGCCCCTCCGGCTGGCGCTACGTCGCGCAGACCCGCACCCCCACCGGCGACCACGCCGGCTCCGTGGACCTCACCCTCGACGGCCTCGGCCGCCCCCTCCGCCTCGAACTGCACGCCGCGAGCTGGCGCGTGCGCGGCGGCGCACTCGACGGGGTCACCTGGGTGCGCACCGACCCCACCGGGGAACACGCCGACGAGGGCAACGCCCCCGCGCACGCCTTCACCGGCACCTCACCGGCCTTCCTCGTCGCCACCGCCCGGCTGCTGCGCCTCGCCCCCGGCGCCCCCGCCGTCCGGGTCCGCCTGCTCGCCCTCACCCCACCGGTCCTGGCCCCCCGCACCGTCGACCAGTCCTGGGCCCTGGTGAGCCGCGAGACCCACGCCGCCGAGGACGCCGACCCCACCCCCCTGACCGTGGACGCCTACCGGGTCACCGCACTCGACACGGGCGAACAGCACACCGTCCACCTCGCCGGCGACGTCGTCCTGTCGGCCCCCGGCATCGAGCTGGAGGACCTGGAGTCACCCCCCTCGACCTTCCCCTGACCCACCGGCCCGCGGACCCCCGCCACCGACTCACCCCGGCGGAGCGAACCCGGTGCCCGACCCGCCCGCCGCACCCGGCGACGACGACGGCGACGACGGAGGCGCCGCAGCCGGAGCGGCCGGGGCCGGGGGAGCTGCCGGAGGCACCGCCGCCCCACCGCCGACCCCGCCCGGCGCCGCGAAACCGCCACCCGCCCCGGTTCCGGGGCCGTACCCCGCCCCCGCCCACGCACCGGCCCCGCCGCCCGGCCCCCCACCGGCCGCCATCCGCGAGGCGTCCCGCGACCGCCGCTCATGGACCACCGCGGCCAGGAACGCCGCCGCCGGAACTCCCTCGGGCACCGCCGCCCCGGTCAGCCGGGCCACCTCCCACGCCAGCCGCTGACCCATGGCCGCACCCGCCTGCGGATCGAACTGCGACATCCGGCTCAGGTACTGCCGCACCGCCAACCACACCTCGTCCGGCACCCCCGAGAGGTCCACCCCCGCGAACCGCCCCACCAGCCACGGCGGCGGAGGCGGCAACTGCCCGCCGACCGCCTTCGGCACCCGCTCCCGCACCACCAGCGTCCCGGCCAGCACGTCTCCCACCCGCCGGCCCCGCGCCGACACCAACGACGCGATCATCGCCACCACCCCGAACGTCCCGAGGATCTCCACCGCCCCCACCGCGCCCCGCACCAAGGCGTGCCGGAACCGGATCGGCCCCCCGTCGTCCCGCACCACCCGCAACCCGCACACCAGCTTCCCGAGCGACCGCCCCCGGCTCAGGGTCTCCACCGCGATCGGCACCCCCACCAGCAACAGCAGGAAACTCGCCACGGTGACCGCCGCGAACGCCGCCTCGTCCAAGGACGAGGTCGCCGCCACCAGCCCCGCGGTCACTCCCAGATAGACACCGAGCGCCACCGTGAGGTCGATCGCCAAGGCCAGACCGCGGCTCGGCAGCCTCGCCGGCCGCAACTCCAGCGTGACCGCCTCGCCCGTCACGAGATCACTCATGCTCCTGCACCCTCCGCAGCCCTGGTCCGCCCCACGAACGGCCAGTCTGCCAAGCTGAGGCCCGTTGCCGCAGTACGAGAAGCCGAGGAGCAGACGATCCGATGGACCTCGACGTCTTCGTGTCCGCCCACCGGGCCGAATGGGACCGCCTCGACGGTTTGCTGCGCCGCCCGGGCCGTCTCACCGGCGCCGAGGCCGACGAACTCATCACCCTCTACCAACGCGCCGCCACCCACCTCTCCCTGATCCAGTCCAGCGCACCCGACCCCCAGCTCGTCGGGCGCCTCACCCAGCTGGTCGCCCGCGCCCGCAACGCCGCCACCGGCACCCGCCGCGCCTCCTGGCGCGACGTGACCCGCTTCCTCACCCACGGCTTCCCGGCGGCCCTCTACCGCACCCGCCGCTGGTGGGTGCCCACCGCCGTCCTCTCCACGCTGGTCGCCGTGCTCATCGGCTGGTGGATCGCGACCCACCCCGAGGTGCAGGCCAGCATCGGGGCCCCGGCCGACCTGCGCGCCCTCACCGACCCCGGCGGCGAGTACGAGACCTACTACTCCAGCAACCCGGCGGCCTCCTTCGCCGCCCAGGTGTGGACCAACAACGCCCGTGCCGCCGCGCTCTGCCTGGTCCTCGGCGCCTTCCTCTGCGTACCGGTGCTCTGGATCCTGCTGCTCAACATGGCGAACGTGGGCGTCGGCATCGGCCTGATGGCCTCGGCGGGACGGCTCGACGTCTTCCTCGGCCTGATCCTCCCGCACGGCCTGCTCGAACTGACCGCCGTCTTCGTGGCCGCCGGCACCGGACTGCGCCTCGGCTGGACGCTCATCGACCCCGGCCCCCGCCCCCGCCGCACGGCGCTCGCCGAAGAGGGCCGCGCCGCGCTGGGGATGGCGATCGGCCTCGCCCTGGTGCTGTTCGTCTCGGGCGTCATCGAAGGCTTCGTCACCCCCTCGGGGCTCCCGACCTGGGCTCGCATCGCCATCGGCATCGCCGCCGAGCTCCTCTTCCTCGCCTACGTGTACGTGCTGGGCCGCCGGGCGGTGCGGGAGGGCGCCACCGGGGACCTCGACAGCGAGGAACGCAGCGCCTCCGTGCCCCTGGCCGCCTGATGTGCACAGGCCCCCGCAGACCTGCTACTGTCCTCCTCGTCCCCAGAAAAGCTGTTGACACGGCCTGCCTGGGGAGGTAGATTCGAACAGTTGCCTAGGAACGAGCTCGAAGCTCGTGAGGCAGTTTGAGAAAATCTACGGCTTCCCGATCCTCATCCATCTCAGGGTGACGTACTGAGGAAGCCTTTCTGACTCACATCGGAACGCATTCGGTGGTGCAAGCCACTGGAAAACCTCTGATAAAGTCGGAACCGCTGGAAAGGAAAGCAAGCGAATCGCTTTCCTGGAAAGCACCGAGGAAATCGGATCGGGAAACGGTCTGATAGAGTCGGAAACACCGAAGGGAAGCGCCCGGAGGAAAGCCTGCACCGAATGGTGGGGGTGAGTACGAAGGAAGCGTCCGTTCCTTGAGAACTCAACAGCGTGCCAAAAGTCAACGCCAGATATGTTGATACCCTGTCACTGTGGCCGTCATGGTCTGGTGATGAGGTTCCTTTGAAATACACACAGCGAGGACGCTGTGAACGCACTCGGGACTATTCCTCCTGGGTGTTGTTCCGCTC